>CAJODN010000006.1 GCA_905233695.1 uncultured Lachnospiraceae bacterium
GCACGTGTGAACAGATTCTCTGAACCGTTATTAACAATAAAGAAATTGGTATTATTAGAATCAGTAAGCTTAATATCAAGTGCCTGACCTGTTGATTGTGCGGCACCTGCAGCTGTAATACTAACCTTAGTTGCACCACTTTGAACACCGAGACCTATCTGGTTGGCATTCTTACCACCTGTAGTGGCAGTCGCACCTGATGCACCCGATGTTGTCTGATACATAATATCAGCAAATGTGGTTGAAGAAGATTTAAAAGAAATAGTGTTGACATTGGCGATGTTATTACCAATAACATCCATCTTGGTCTGGTGAGTCTTAAGACCTGATACACCAGAATAAAGTGATCTCATCATAATAGACGTCCTCCTCTTAATTCGAGGAGCTGTGTAGGCCGCGTCTGTCGGTCGGCGGCCATAACCTCCATAAGGTCCGGCTATGCTATAACAGCTCCATCTATATTTGTAAATACGTTACCATTAGATTCTTCTTGATCTAATGCAGTTACTACTGTTTGATTAGGTACATTAACAATAAATGCTAACTGATCCATAATCACTAAGGAATCATTAATTCCTTTTTCCTCGGCCTTAACAATACCTGCCGAAAGCCTTTCGTTTTGCTCTTCCGTGAGCGAAATATTTCTTTCATCCAGTCGTCTGGTTGCATGCTTAGAGAATTTAACACCACTCTCTTTTGCTAACCTCTGTCTTAATATGTTCTCGAAAGAATTAGTTACATCAGAAGATTTAAACGATTTATCAGCTTTACCTTGGAGATATGTGTCGGCAATCTGTTCAATTGAACCGAGGTTACTTACAATCTCACTCATAAGCTTATCCTCCATCTTCATAATTAACACTTCTATATTATTCTTCGGTCACTTCCGCGCTAGACTTTAGCGAATTAATTCTTTTTTCAAGGTCTTCCAATGTCTTGTAAGAATCTTCACTTATGAATTGCTTCTGATAGCTATCCATTGAGTCGTATAGATTTCTTACAGCCTTAACCTTATCTTCATCTTGAAGTGATACTGTCTGAAGATTAGGAAGCTTTGTTATAGCGTCTTCGAACGATTTAGTAAGCATCATTGCGTTGTAGTATGTCTCGTCTGCTACTGTCTCTATATCGCTTACCTTGTATAATCCGTCATTTACCGATACGTAATATCCGTCATCCTTCTTCTCTAAGAAATCAACCTTACCTGATATGTATTGTTGATTACCTGATGAATCGGTTGTATTTAAAATTACATATTTACCTACATAATTGGCAGCGGATATATCATCCATCTTTTCCTGAACATTCTGCGTTGCCTCAATCTGTGTGAAGTTTGCAAGTTCTGTTACATATTCGGTATTGGTTGTAGGCTCTAACGGATCTTGGTATTTCATTTCCGCAACCAACAGTTGAAGAAACATATCCTTGTCAAAGTTGTTCTTGGCCGTAGCATCGTTCTTATTGGCGTTAGCATCTTTAACAACCTGACCGTCTTTAATCTCTTGTATTAATGCCATCTTAACTCCTTTCTAAGCCTGAAGACTCATTGTGTTACCTCTGTCTCTCATCATCTGTGCCATGAGCTTATCGTCTTCTGACATAAGTCCTTGCATCTCGTCGAGGTTATTTAAGTTAATGCTTATAGGCTTTCTTGTCTTAGAGGCTTGTTCTTCTTGTTGTCTTGCCTGCTCTTCTTGCTGATGCATTCCTTCTTCAAGGTTCTTCTCGAATTCGTGAGTTGCAACCGATACTTCAACAGCTTCAACCTTGATTCCGGCTTTGTTAAGATTCTCCTTAAGTGCAACCATTTGATTCTCTAAGGCTTCCTTAACGATTTCATTCTCAGTCATAAGTTGAGCTTTCAAGTTGCCTTCCTTAGAAGATACATTAAGATAAATCTTACCGAGAGATTCGGGATTAAGAATCATCTCAAGAGTTGTGGATTCGCCCTCAAGATTAACTCTTGCAGCTTCGGCAATCTGACTTATCATACTCATTGTCTGGAAACGACTGATAACCGGTCTTGCTTCCGGAGTAGTTTGAACCTGAGCTTCAGGATTCTGATTGTTAACCACAACGTTCGCTTCAAGTTGTCCGGGATTATTATCGTGTCTTTCGTGTCCCTTGAAGTTACTGTGACTCTGAGCGTCTGAAGACTGTTTTACTGTAAATGTCTTATCGTTAGCGTTGTCTGTGTCAGTCTTAACTGTCTCATCAGAAGTCTCAGTGTTCTTAGCCTTAACGTCCTTGGAAGTCTCATTAACGATAACCTTAACGCCCTCTGTAGGCTCTTCTTCTGACTGCGATACATTCTGTACTAATGATTCATTAGCCTCCTTGGTAATCGGTGCAGTCATCTTAGAATCTGAAGCCTTTGATACTGCTTCTTCAAGAACTACAGGATCAACTTCTGCCATCTTCCCTTCTGTCATTTCCTTGGGAATCTCAATACTACCTTTAGTCAGGGGCTCAATCTCCTTAATTACAGGGGCTTCCATCTTGGCTTCTGACATAGCTTCTGTTGCCAAATCTCTGACTGTAGATAATGCATCAGACAGTTTCTCGTCAAGCACCAATGAAACGCTATCCTCTACATCCGCAACTTCTACCATAAGCTCCGTTACCTGCTTGGGACTTAAGAGATCTGCAAATGTGATACCCATATCCTGCATTACGTTCTCAAGTTCTTCTTCTGTGATGTCAAGCGCTGTAGCAAGTACATCCTTTACTTCGCTTTGGAAGTTACTTAGGATATCATTAATCAGTTCTGCAACTTCTGCCGGGATTTCTTCGACTTCTACAGTGTCAGTCATGGCTTCGTTTGTGTCGTTTATAACAGCTGCATTTTCTTTCGGTTCGTCTTTTGACTTAACTTCTGTCTTAGCTGTCTCTTTCTTTACGTCTGTCTTAGTAGTCGAAGCTTTGTCAGCGTCGCCTGAAGACTTACTACTCTCAGCCTTATTAGTCATTTTCTTGTCCGAAGTATCAGCACTTACTTTCTTTGTGTCGGATGCAACATTCTTATCAACTCTGTCGACATTCTTATTCATAACATCTACGAAGCTGTAAGGATTCTTGTCATCTTTAGCAGGCGCTTTGGTGTTAACCGTTACATTGGGACTTACAATTGTAACATTTCCACTTGTCATACGATTCCTCCTTTCTTCATTATTTAGTTTTTATATAACATTTCCATAAGGAAATAGTTATCATAATCACGGTTCCATAATCTTGGTAACCTGAGCCGCAGTATTCGCATCCATTGCACCAAGAATCTTGCCTCGGCTCTGTGCATCCATAGCCAAAAGGATCTTCGCTACCAATCCGAGATTATCCGTCATAGTATCGAATATCTTGGCAGCCTGTGCCGGCTTCATATTGGAATAGGTGCTTGCATACTGTTTTACTTGCTCATCTTGAGTTGTCTGGTTAACCACTTGTTTATAGATAGCCTCTGCGTTAGCGGGCTGAATGGACTCATAATACTTCTTATATTCAGTTATATCGGGCGCTTTGTCCGAAAAAACAACCTCTTGATAGAATTTTTCTTTCTCTTCTTCGAATTTCTGCTGATTCTCCTTATATGTCCTAAGCTCTATAGCCTGCGCCTCAAGCTCAGCAAGGTGTGCGCTGTCAACACCTCCGGCTGCCTTCGCCGCCGCAAGCTCAGCTTCCAATTCCTTAATACGCTTTACAGCCTCATCAACGGAAGAGAAATTGTATTGCTTATCCTCCTCCGCATATTCGTCAACTTCGGGAAGTATCTTATTGATTACCGGGACATTCTTAAGGACAGGATAAAGCACAGTGGAGCCAAATCCACCTACATCCATCTTGATTAAAAGCACGAGGATTGCAACCCAGATTAGGAATATAATAATTGCAACAAGAACAACTAGACCTTTACCGCTCCCTTCATCCTCGTCTTCTTCGCCTTCTTCACCTTTTTTCTTCTTCTTTTCTTCTTTCTCTTTCTTCTTCTGAGCCTTCTTCTCGGCCCTTTCTTTCTTCTTTTGTTCTTTCTTATCTTGATCTGCCATTACTCTTCTCCATCCTCATTAGCATGATATGTATAACTGACAAGCTCGTCAGTAATCTTATTCTCTTCCGCGTTAAGCTCCTGCTTGAATTCCTCGAATGCCTTTTCCTTAAGATTCTCGTGAGTCTTTCTGTCTTTCATAACGGCGTCGAGTCTCTGCCTTACTTCCTCCACCTTTTTCTCTGCCACATGGACATTAATCATCTGGTCTCTTATAAGAACCTTCATAACTTCGATTGCTTCCTTCGTCCTGTGAATCTCTTTAAAGTCAAGATCGCCCACTGATTTCTCCTTAAGAGTTCTCTCGTATCCGGCCCTTCTTATCATAAGGTCGGTAAGCTTGCTTTGCTCTTCTTGAAGGGCAAGATTCGCCTGACTGTACGCAATCTTCTCCTGACTCTCAATCTTCTCTTTGATGTCAAGGATGTTCTGCATCCTGTATCTGAATTTTGCCATTATTCTCTGAATAATCCCTCTAATGTCTCTATTTCATCTTCGAAATCATACTTGGTATGCGTCTCTTGCATAAGGAATTCATTAACCTTATCTATCTTCTCTATTGCGTAGTCAATATTCTTGTTAGATCCGCTCTTGTAAGCACCGATATTAATTAAGTCTTCTGCCTCATTATAGGTAGCAAGCACATTCTTCATCTTACCTGCCGCAGCCTTATGCTCCCGTGATGCTATGGCTGACATTACACGGGATATGCTCTGAAGAACGTCAATTGCAGGATAATGATTCTTCTGTGCCAGCCTTCTGTCAAGCATAATATGTCCGTCGAGAATTGACCTTGCGGTATCGGTAATGGGCTCGTTAAAATCATCGCCGTCTACAAGAACGGTATAAAGCCCCGTTATAGAGCCCTTGTCGGAATTACCTGCGCGTTCTAAAAGTCTCGGCATCTCTGAATAAACGGAAGGCGGATAACCTCTCGTAACGGGCGGTTCACCGGAAGCCAGTCCGATTTCTCTCTGAGCCATCGAGAATCTCGTAAGGGAGTCCATCATAAGAAGGACGTCTTTCCCTTGATCTCTGAAATACTCGGCTATGGATGTCGCCGTCTTAGCCGCCTTGTTACGTATGAGCGCAGGCTTATCACTTGTCGCCACAACAACCACAGACCTAGCCATACCTTCAGGTCCCAAGTCGTTCTCCACGAATTCGCGAACCTCACGACCACGCTCTCCGATAAGTGCTATAACATTTACCTCAGCCTTGGTGTTCCTGGCAAACATTCCCATAAGGGTACTCTTACCAACACCGGACCCTGCAAATATTCCGATTCTCTGTCCCTTTCCGACAGTGATAAGACCGTCAACAGCCTTAACACCGAGAGGCAGAATCTCCGATATTATCTCTCTGTCCATGGGATCGGGAGGTGCCGCTTCCGCAGGGTACTCTTCCGTAAGCTCAAGTATACTTCCGTCGTCTATTCTTCCTACACCGTCTATGGTATGACCAAGAAGCTCGTCACCTACGGGAATCGAAAGGGGCTTACCGGTATTCTCAACCATGCAACCCACGCCAACTCCCTCAACAGAGTCAAACGGCATAAGAAGTAGGCTTTTATCACGAAAGCCTACTACCTCTGCCATAATACGTTTACCGTCTTCTGCAATTATCTCACATAAATCATTAAGCTTGGCATCGGGCCCAATTGATTCAATCGTAAGTCCTACGACCTTGGAGACCTTACCAAGCCTATCGAAATAAGTGTTATCAAGTAATGTGTAGTATTTTGAAGCGTCAATCATATGTCACCTGTTATAAGTCTGTTAAATGCTAAGCGCCCTTAAATCCTTAATAAAATTATCAAGTTCAACTCCTATACTGCAGTCAATGATACCGCCATCGCATTCAATAATGCATTTATCATCTGTAAGGAGAGGATCCATTATGATATCGAGGTCAACGTTCTCTCCCACCTTTTCCTGGAGCATATCTTTATTCTCTGTAAGGTAGTCTTTATTCTTCTCGTTAACTCTTATAAGGAGTGTCTTAGAACTCTCAATGTTAGCTATCGCATTTTCACATAGATGAAGAAGAATCTCCTTCTTATCTCCGAACTCAATCATGAATACCTTACTCATTATGTCGCAGATAACATCAAGAACCTCCTTCTCCATCTCTATTTCTTTATCAATGTATTCCTGTCTAATCTTCTCTATCTCGGCATTCATCTCGGCCTTGGCGGCATCTATCTCACCCATAGCCATAGCCTGTCCCATATCATAGCCCTGCTTCTGACCTTCCTTAATGGCCTGCTCCTTCATCGACTCGGCAGTCTCCGTTGCACCCGCCATTATCTCATCGGCTCTTGCATTAGCTTCCGCTATGATATTATCAGCTTCATTCCTGGCTTCTTCTATGAGTTCATCGGGAATGACACTGGGAAGCGCAGCATCTTCCTCGTCACCGTCTAAGTCTTCGAATATACCGTCTAAGGCGTTATTCTGGCTGTTCTCATATTCCTCCCTTTCTTCGGGAGTCATATTATCGATTCTCTCTTGTTCTTTTCTTTTACGAAGCTCTTCCTCTTTCTTACGAAATTCGTTAATCTTCTCTTCAACAAGATCATTGGAATCTATTTCTCTGGTAGTTCCGCTTTCATTCTCGAATATAGTGAAAAATGACTTTAATACATTCTTATTAGACAACTAAATCGTCACCTCCACCACGTGAAATAACAATATCACCTTGATCTTCAAGCTTTCTTATAATACCAACGATAATCTGCTGTGATTCTTCTACGTCCTTCATACGTACAGGACCCATATATTCCATATCTTCCTTAACCATCGTAGCAAGACGAGAAGACATATTCCTGAATATACAGTTCTGAACCTCTTCGTTGGCACCCTTAAGAGCCTTGGCAAGCTCACCGTTATCAACATCACGAAGCACTCTCTGAATTGCTCTGTCGTCAAGCAACAAGATATCCTCGAATACGAACATTTTCTTACGAATCTCTTCAGCAAGTTCAGGCTCTTCAATCTCAAGAGCTTCCATGATTCTCTTCTCAGTTCCTCTGTCAACGGCATTAAGTATTGATACGATTGCATCAACACCACCGGCAATAGTGTAATCCTGATTAATAAGAGAAGAAAGCTTACGCTCAAGTACTTTCTCAACTTCCTTGATGACTTCCGGACTTGTTCTGTCCATAAGTGCAATTCTTCTTGCAACATCGGCTTGCATCTCAGGATTAAGGGCACTAAGTATCATAGAGGATTGCGACGCAGACAAATATGATAAGATCATTGCAATGGTCTGAGGGTGCTCATCCTGAATAAAGTTAAGAACCTGTCCGGGCTCAGTCTTCCTGATGAACTCGAAAGGTCTAACCTGAAGAGACGCAGTAAGCTTGGTGATGACATCATGTGCTTTCTCATCACCAAGTGCATTCTCCAAGAGCTCCTTAGCATAACCGATACCACCTTCGGCAATGTATTGCTGCGCAAGACATACCTGATAGAATTCTTCTATTACTTCATCCTTAACCTCAGGTGAAATACTTCTTGTATTGGCAATCTCTAATGTTAATTCTTCAATTTCGTCTTCTTTAAGGTGCTTGAATATATCGGCCGACTTCTCAGGTCCCAAGGAAATAAGAAGTATAGCCGCCTTCTGTACACCGCTTAAATCTTCAGTTGCGCTCATTTCTATCCCCAATCGTCGTTAAGCCAGTTACGAAGCAGTGTTGCCACTGCATCCGGCCGTTCGTCTACGAATTTCTCAATAAGAAGTCTTGCTTCTGATTTCTCATTATAACCGATATCTTCCAGCTCTTCTTCTTGATTCTGAATGAGTTCCTCAATAGTGATCTCTTCTTCGACTTCTTCTTCCTTATCCTTACGAAGTGTTCTGAATACAACAAATGCAAGAAGAATGAATATAAGAAGCGCAAGAACCATCTCGATTATTGTTCGAAGATTAAGTCCAAGACCACTAGACGGCTGGAACATAGGAACGTTGTAAGCCGTCATTGAGATATTCTCCTGAGCAATACCCGTTGCACGAGAGACGCTTTCAAGCATCTCATCATCAACCTCTGCCCTCTCAACATCACTGTTCTCGGCCTCGAATTCCTCGAAGGACTGGTCGTCAAGCTCGCCGGTCTCCTTCATCTGATCTTCATTATATATGACAAATCGTTTTGCCACAACAGAAATCGTAGAATTCTCAAGATCGATTGCACCTACTTCTCTATCTGTAGTCGTTATCCTCTCACTGGGGAGATAATCCTCGGTAACGTCAGATGTAGTTGAGCTGCTGACATTATTATCATCGATAACGTAAGTCGTATCGTTGTCATTATTGTCGGTACCCGGAACACCTCCGACTCCCGATGTTGATTCGGATGTGGATTCAGATCTTGAATCAAGGTATCCCTGTGTCTGATCGTCATTCAAGTAATAATTATAATCAACCTCATTAACCTTATCGAAGTTCATATTAAGGTTAGTTGCAACCTTAACGTCGTCATACATCTGGGAACCAAGGAGCACATCCTTAACTCTCTTGGATACGGCATTACTTGCTTTCTCTCTGGCACTTAAGTTAGATGATGCCGTTCCCGCACCGGATGCTGAATCTCCGCCGGAGAACAGAACCGTTCCGTCGGAATCCAAGATAACAATATTATCGGTAGTCTTATTACCGAGTCCGGTGGCTACATATTGCGCAATACCTGCGGCAACGTCTTCTTCCATCTTCATTCCGGGCTTCATATGAAGGATTACGTTAGCGTAGCTTTCTTCCTTCTTAGAACTCATTGTGCCGTCATTATCGGGGATATTAAGAGTAACTTCGGCGCTCTCCACATTATCAAGAGCCGACAGGTCTTTTGCGAATTTCTCTTCTAAGTATAGCTTATACTTCTTCTCCTTATCGGCTTCAGTGGTACTGAAACTTCCGTCGATAACGTCGCTGATACTATAACCGGCGGCCGGAATGTTGTTGGTTCCGAGAAGAATATTGGCATTGGATTGATCCTCCTCTTTAACCATATAGGTCATTCCATCCTGAGATGTCTGGTATTCTATATTGTCACCCTCCAGAAGTTCCTTAACAGTGGACGCCTGCTGTGCAGTTGTACAGCTTATTAGCGTAACCCATGTCGGTCTTGTAACAACATACGCCAAAATAACCAGTGCAACTATTACTATGGCTGTCGCACTGATTATGATAGCTTTCTGCTTGGTTGTGAATTTCAACCACCATTCTTTAATTCTTGTTAAAATGTTTTGTATCGCTTCCGGCATAATATCATCCCCTAAATTTCTTTTGCCTAAAACTACTATTCTATTATTTTTCCTAAATGTTCACAGTACCTTCTCGCATTCGCAAAATATAAAATTTTGCTCATGTCTCGAAGGTCCCTGTTCCACAGATTCGATTACAACTAATAATATATGCTTACACGCAAGCGTGACGCATATATCATCAGTTGAATCGACTGTGAACATTTACCATTAAATCTGCATGTTCATGAGTTCCTTGTAAGCTTCAAGGAACTTGTCCCTAACAGCAACCGTATATTGAAGTGCCACTGTGGCTTTCTGTTCAGCCACAAGTAAATCGTGTGTATTATCCGATTCACCGAGGGCGAACTTAACTTCCTCGGCAGATGCCTTATTCTGCAAGGTATTGGTCTCACCAACCATATTTACCACAGAATTAAGAACAGCACCGAACCCGTCGTTCTCTTCACCCTGCTTCTTAACGGGATTGGTCGCATAACCGTTCTGCGGAACACTTGTCGTCTTATACATTGCGTTAAGTGAATTAATATCTACATTTACTGCCACTTTTTGCTCCTATCATCTGTAAAATGTTAATCTATGACCTTAAGAATTACCAATCTGAAGTCCGTTAGTTGCCATACTCTTAACAGCGTTAAACGCCGTAACATTAGCTTCATATGCACGACTGGCATCGATAAGGTTAGTCATCTCCGTTACGGTATTGACATTGGGATAAGACACATAACCGTTCTCATCTGCATCCGGATGAGACGGATCGTATTCCATAATATAATCCGTAGTCCTATCCTCATATACGCCTACAACCTTAACGCCGTCTCCGCGAAATTCAGTAGCCTTCTTCATCGCATCCGAAAACGTAGGTGAAGTAAGCTTCTCTCTGAATGTTACGACCTTACGTGTATAAGGCACGCCGTCATCTGTTCTTGTAGTATTGACATTAGCGATATTCTCCGCAATTGTATCCATACGGAATCTCTGCGATGTCATTCCGGAGGCAGCTATATCAAATGATTGAAATAATCCCATGATAACTCCTTTCTTCTAAAAGCTATCCATATAATTACTTGATTACGGCCTTGAATCTTGAAAATTCCTGAGAAATGCCTTGTGTAAGCGCCTGATACTTAATCTGCTCCGACGCCAATTCAACGTTCTCTGTATCGATGTCAACGTTGTTACCGTCCAGCCTGTAGGAATATCCCGCATAATCGGTAAATACCTTCGGCTGAAGACTTGCTGCATCAAGGTTCGTTACAGCACCAAGTACATCATCTTGCTTTGTCTTAATAATGGCGCGCTTAAGAGTAGTCTCGAACTCCACATCCTTACGCTTATAGCCCGGAGTGTCAACATTGGCAATGTTATGAGCTATGGACTTCTCTCGCATCCAGCTTGCATCAGCGGCCCTATCAAGTAGATTGATATAATCAAAAGCATCTGAATTAAACATAGATTCCTCCTTCGCGGGACAATATGCCCCACTCTTACTACATAATTATATAGATTTTTTTGCAAAATACAAGACATTTTTTACATATATTGTGTTTTATTATATGGGCACACACAATATATACGCTTTTAGGGGATGTTAAAGCGTGATATAATTCTGCCTATAATAGAATCACAATATATATTCAGAACCCATTCAAAAATGCTTCGCATTTTCTCATGTGGCTTCTCGCCAAATAAATTTTTACACAAATATCCTTACGAATGATTCGACGGTATTTGTATAAAAATTTGCTTGGTTCTGAATATAAGCAAAAAGGGACTTACAAAAAGTCCCTTTTAATAAATATCTCCATCCTTGGAAACATATGTCAGTATTCTACTTATTAGTTATATCGGCAATTTCTTCAAAAACTAAATCATTAATTACGCGAATATGTGTACCCTTAACTCCGGAGGATCTGGTCTCAATAATTCCGGCACTCTCGAACTTACGAAGCGCATTAACAATAACGGACCTTGTAATACCCGCCTTGTCGGCAATCTTAGATGCAACGAGAAGACCTTCAGTTCCGTCAAGCTCATCAAGTATACGACATATTGCATCAAGCTCACTATAAGAAAGGGTGCTTACGGCAGAACGTACATTTCGCCTGCTCCTCTTCTCTTCGTCATACTCATCGGTCACCGCTCTTGTCATCTCAAGTCCCACAACGGTTGTTCCGTATTCTGTTAATATTATATCATCAATGTTATATGGTTTGTCAATTCTGTATACGAATAAAGTTCCGAGCCTGCTACCCGCTATGTATATGGGCGATATAATGGCGGAATATTCCGATAATAACTCATTTTCAAAACCGAGAGTCTCAAGATTGACATTTTCCTTAGTAGATAAAATGCCAAGAAGCCTCTCATTAAATGTAGGGTCAAGAAACTCCCCTACCTTATCTACGATAAGATCCGACACCTTCGACAAATCCTTCTCGTCCTTACTGTGACTTATTCCCAGTATCTTACCCTTCTTACTTATGACAATAACGCCGGAACCCAGTATCTCTCTAAGCACCTTGCAGATATCGTTAAATACAACCTTGCTTGAATTGTTGTTATGAAGAAGATTACCTATTTTTCTGGTTTTATCCAAAAGTTCAACACTCATATATAACTCCTAACTTTCTAAAACCCCTTTTCTTCTTAATCCTCCTCATTATCACACACAAAAGCGCAATCCTTATTCTGGCATGATAATTTCTTACCTTTAATCACCATATAGCCGTTACACTTAGGACATTTCCTAGAGACCGGTCTATTCCAATTCATAAAGTCGCAATCGGGATAGCCTTCGCAACCAAAGTAGGTTCTTCCCTTCTTCGTCTTACATATGATAATATCCTTACCGCACTTCGGACAGGCAACGCCTATCTTCTCCAGATACGGCTTGGTGTTCCTGCATTCCGGAAATCCCGGGCATGCCAAGAACTTACCGTACTTACCGTACTTAATAACCATGTTACGACCGCACTCTTCACAGACAACATCCGTCTCTTCGTCAAGAATCGTAACCTTTTCTATGTTCGCCTGTGCCTCTTTTACTTCCTTCTCAACCTTGGGATATATGTCTCTTATTATATCCTTCCAATTGATCTCTCCCTCTTCAACACCATCGAGTTCATCCTCCATTCGCTTGGTGAATTCCTCGTCTACTATCTCGGGGAATGCCTTGGTCATAAGATCATTAACAATATCTCCCATCTCCGTTACGAAAATGTTCCTGCCCTCTTTACCGATATACCTTCTCTTAAGGAGTGTTGATATAATCGGAGAATATGTACTGGGACGACCGATACCCAGTTCTTCTAAAGTCTTAACAAGAGATGCTTCCGTATAGTGCGGAGGCGGTGATGTAAAATGCTGTGCCTCATCAAGCTCTACAAGGCTTAACTTATCACCTTCCTTAAGAGCTTCGAGCTTCTGCTTCTTATTATCCTCTTCGTCACTGTCCTTATATACAGACATGAATCCGTCGAAGGCCACCTTAGATGTTGTTGATGTAAATGTATAATCTCCCGCTACTATCCTGGCTCTAATTACATCATATACTGCATTAGTCATCTGACTTGCGACGAATCTCTTCCATATAAGCTGGTATAACTTAAACTGTGCCGCATTAAGAGAACTCTTAACCATATCAGGTGTAAGTGTTACATCAGCCGGTCTTATTGCTTCGTGGGCATCCTGAATCTTACCCTTACTCTTCTTACCGCCGGTATAATCACCAACATATTTATCGCCGTACTCAGACTTAATATATTCTTGACACGTCGCCTTGGCTTCATCTGATATCCTTATTGAATCGGTTCTTAGATATGTAATAAGACCGACCGTTCCAACCTTAGCAACATTAACACCTTCATACAATTGCTGTGCCACATTCATTGTCTTGGATATTGAGAAGTTAAGCTGCTTAGATGCTTCCTGTTGCATAGTAGATGTTGTAAATGGAAGGGGAGTCTTCTTTTCCCTTGTAGAGTTAGTGACATTATCCACTACATAGTCTTTGCCGTCTAACTCCTTTAATATCGTATCAAGCTCTTTCTTACTGTTAATATCCTGCTTAGAATTATTCTTTCCGTAGAATGATGCTTCAAACTTAGTCTTTTTATCCTTTAATGTAGCATCAAGTGTATAATATTCCTGCGGTATGAATTCAGAGATTTCTTTTTCCCTATTGCAAATGATACTAAGAGCCGCCGACTGCACTCTTCCCGCACTAAGACCTCTCTTAACCTTGTCCCATAGAACAGGACTAATCTCATATCCTACCACACGGTCAAGAACTCTCCTCGCCTGCTGTGCATCAACGAGATCCATATCAAGGTCTCTCGGATTCTTCATGGCTTCCTTTACAGCCTTCTTCGTAATCTCGTTGAAACTGATTCTTCTCGTATTCTTACTGTCGAGATTAAGAGCGCTTATAAGATGCCAGGAAATTGCTTCTCCTTCGCGGTCCGGGTCGGTTGCAAGATATATCTTATCAGATTTCTTTACTTCCTTCCTGAGACTTGCAAGGAGATCCCCCTTACCTCTTATTGTAATATATTTTGGCTCAAAGTCATTATCAATGTCTACGCCGAGTGAGCTCTTCGGCAAATCTCTTACATGTCCGTTAGACGCAACAACTTGATAATTCTTACCCAAAAATTTCTTAATCGTATTTACTTTGGTTGGTGACTCAACGATCACAAGATTTTTCGCCATAACTTCGCTCCCGAATGTTTTCTTATTAATAATTAGTCGATTCGATATTCAACTATACACTAATATATTTTGTTTTTCAAGATTTTATTTTATAACGTCTCATCACCAAGTACCCGCACGCTTGCGAAGTCTATTTAATCTTAACATATTGGTTAACAAACGCCTCCTTCGCATATCCCAGTTCACAGAGGTTCATAATGGAGCTTAGGACACGCATCAGGTCGAAGTTGGTCTCGTTGATTATTGTCTCGATGCTTTTAGGATAATAGTCAAGGGAGCCGTATACTACTTTGTCTTCTTTCTCTGCAAATGTTGTTGCAGGATTATCAAACTCATCAGTATAGAGAGTGTTAAGTCGTACATCTTCTAAGTTATTAACAAAATTCGGGATCGAAGTTATTATACCTGCACCTTGTTCAATCAGTCTGTTACATCCGCTTGATAGTGAATCTGTTATTCTGCCGGGAAGTGCATATATGTCTTTCCCTTGATCCAGCGCAAAGTCAGCCGTAATAAGTGAACCGCTTTTCTCTCTTGCCTCGATTATAATGACTTGATTAGAAAGAGCTGATATAATCCGATTTCTCGACGGAAAGTTATTATTTATAGGCGCTGTTCCCGGCCAAAAATCAGAAATGATCGCGCCCTTCTTCTGAAGTTCTACATATGTATTGATATTATTCCTCGGATAGCAAATGTCAACTCCGCACCCAAGGACGGCAATACTTACACCGCCTGCCTTAAGCGCCCCCACATGGGCAGAGTTGTCGATTCCAAGAGCCATTCCGCTTACAATAATGTATCCTCTTCTTGATAACTCTTCAGCAATTTCAATTGCCATGCTTCTTCCGTACTCAGAACAACGTCTTGCCCCCACTATTGACACACATTTATCATAATCACGGGGAAGAGTGCCTATATAGAATAATCCGTATGGCGCATTCTTAATTATCTTAAGCTTATCCGGGAATCCCTCCATCGGTCTTGTTATAAGATTCTGGTTAAAGGTCTTGAACTTACTGTATTCAATATCAAGATCGTAAATATTCTTGCTGCTAACTATTATATCAGCGTCATCCTCTTCAACCATATTGGTAGCGATAAGCTTATCTTTTCCTGCTTCATATACCGCCTTAGCGTTACCCAAACAATCGGATAGTCTATTCTTTTTCTTATTGCCTAATTCCAGCTTCGTAAGCCACAGTTCGTATTTTAATTCTTCCATCACACACCCCACTCAAAATATTTCTTATCAATTCCTCTATACATAAGAGATTCCCTAAGATGCATCACATTAACATCCTCGTCTCCCGCCATATCAGCAATTGTCCTAGCAACTCTAAGAAGCTTATAGTATGTACGTCCCGTAAGCTCATACTTTTCATATATGTCCTCCATGAACTTATTCTCTTCATCACCCAGATTACATATTCTAAGCACATCACCGGAGGGAATAGCGCTATTATAATTGTAGTTCTCTTTTGAATACCTCTTCCTCTGTACCTCGTGAGTCCTTATGACTCTTTCTCTTATAGTCTCGGAAGATTCGTTATCTTCCTCTGCGATAATATCATGATAGCTTACCATTGACGCTTCGGCACATATATCAATCCTATCAAGAAGTGGCTGTGACAATTTGTTAAAATATCTTCTTATTGAATTACGGTCGCATCTGCAACGATTAAGATCGGGATAATAACCACAGGAACAGGGATTCATTGCACATACAAGCATAAAGTTAGAAGGATATGTGACCTTTCCTGCGGCCCTTGATATACTGACTTCATGATCTTCCATAGGTTGTCTTAGCATCTCAAGAGTCGACTTATGGAACTCCGTAAGTTCATCAAGAAAGAGCACCCCATTATGAGCAAGGGATATCTCACCGGGGGAAGGAACAACTCCTCCCCCGATAAGACCTTGCGGACTTATAGTATGGTGAGGGCTTCGAAACGGTCTTACATTAATAAGTCTGGGATTATTCTTAAACCCACCGCTGACACTTAGAATCTTAGAGCTTACAATACATTCTTCTTCTGTCATAGGAGGAAGAATTGTCGGGATCGACTTGGCAATCATTGTCTTCCCTGCTCCGGGCGGTCCTATCATAAGAAGATTATGCATTCCCGATACGGCAATCTCAGATGCTCGTCTTAAAACCTTCTGACCGTTAATTTGGGAAAAGTCAAAATTCTTGCCTTCCTCATACTCCTTAGGGAGTATCTCATCTTTATATTCAGGGATTGTTCCGTCGTCAAGAAATGATATTACGTCCATAAGATGCCAAACGGGAATAACCTCTATACTCTTAGCAAGAACAGCCTCTCTGTAATTCTCGTAAGGCACAATACACTTAGTTATTCCGTTCTTTACAGCGTCAAGAAGAATTGGAAGAACTCCCACAACAGGATTAATCTGACCGGACAAGCTAAGCTCTCCAATCATCATAAGCCTATCGTCCTTAAGTTCAATTACAGACATTGCGTTAAGAATGGCAATAGCCATAGGAAGGTCGAAGCCGCAGCCCTGCTTTTTAATTGACGCAGGTGCTATATTAACGGTAATTCTCTTGGGAGGAAGAATATACCCGCAGTTTTTAAGTGCAGTTCTTACTCTTTCTTTAGCCTCTTTAACTTCAGATGACAGAAAGCCCACCATCTCAAAATAAGGCATACCGTCACTTACATCAGCCTCCACGCTGACCATAGTCGAGGTTATTCCGCGAAGAATAGCCGTAGTTACACTACTATACATTTGTACAATTGGAAATCATTTAATCTGATAATAATTTAATCAATTTGAAATAAGATGTGGTAATAATACCACATCTTAAAAAGAAATACCAGGGTTATCTTATCATCTCCGTAAGTCCAACCTTCTTCATAGCCTTACGAAGAGTCTTGTTGGCGAAATATGCTGCCTTCTCGTCATTCTCCTTGATACAACTATTTATATACTCTTTATCTTTAAGAAGACGATTATATTCTTCCTGCACGGGAGCAAGTTCATTTGCCACCGCTTCTCCCACGGCAAGCTTAAAGTCACCGTAACCTTTGCCTTCAAATTCCTTCTCGATATCTTCCTTACTTTTCTTCGTAACACAAGAATAGATATCCATAAGGTTACTGATACCGGGCTTGTTCTCGGCATCGTATCTTACAGATGCATCAGAATCCGTTACAGCCTTCTTGAACTTCCTTATAATTGTATCCCTATCGTCTGTAAGAAGTATTGTTGCATTAACATTTTCATCAGACTTAGACATCTTCTTCGTAGGATCCGCAAGCGACATAATCTTAGCTCCGCTCTTACCGATGTAGGGCTCGGGAAGCTTAAATACATCACCGTAGATATTATTGAATCTCTCGGCAATATCTCTCGTAATCTCGAGGTGTTGCATCTGATCCTTTCCAACCGGCACAACGTCGGTCTGATAGAGGAGAATATCCGCAGCCATAAGAACGGGATATGTAAAGAGACCCGCGTTGATATTGTCGGCATGCTTTTTAGACTTATCCTTAAACTGAGTCATACGATTAAGCTCACCCATATAAGTAAAGCAATCAAGTATCCAGGCAAGCTGGGCATGTGCCGGAACATGGGACTGATAGTACACGCAATTCTTCTTGGGATCAAGCCCTGCCGCTACATACAGTGCATAGAGCTTTCTTGCGTTCTGACGAAATTCAGTAGGGTTTTGTCTTACAGTAAGAGAATGAAGATCCATTACGCCGAAGAAGCACTCGTACTCTTCATTAAGTGTCACCCAGTTTTTGAGTGCCCCGAGGTAATTTCCAAGTGTAAGCGTATTGGTTGCCTGCATTCCCGAATAAAGAATCTTCTTATTGTCTTCCATTTTTCTCTCTTTCTCTCTTTTTTAGTTTATTATTATCCAAGTTAATATGATGCCCGTATTAGATTCCACGGTTAAAATGCGATTGCAAGAATGCAACTATCTTTTTAACTATATATACCTTTGTCTCAGTATGAAGAATCTCTCTTCTTATGTAATCGTTAGTCGCTTCTTCACCATGCTCGGCAAGATATGTAAGAAGCTTAACAAGAAGTGCCTCCGTTTCTTCATGCATCATATATCTGTTCTTGCCCTTCTCATAATATTTAAGGGCGCTTGCATCGTTGTATTTTTCTTTCTGGTAGTTCTTACTGGCGCCAACTCTGTCAACATACATTTCCACCACATACTTTACAGGCATCTTGTTACCACCGATATGATGGTCCGGAGCCAATGTGTAATCAATCCAATACTCAAAGTGGTGCTTGTTACGACCCTTGTGATGGAGCCATGCTTTGGAATAGCCTCTTTTCTTTCTCTCAGTATTATTAGGGCTTTCGGTTCCTTTGTAATATAATGCACCAGGTATAAATTCCGTGGGCGAATATTTGGACAAGTCATGAAGAAGTCCCTGCGTATAGAGACCGACTTCGAAGCAACCTTGCATAACGAGGTGCCTGTGAGTTGTAATTGTCTTAAAATGCTTTATTGGATGAAACACGCCGATTCTCCTTTTCTGAATATGATATTACACAAGATGTAAGTCAAGCAATTATAGATTATTTTACAACATAATCCCTTATCAACCCTATCACAACAAGCTGCACCGGATAGATGGCATAGAACACCCACTTTAACTTCTTGGCACTTGCGCCTCGCTGTCCGTTGTATAGATATATAATCGCAATCGGAATCAGCACAAACACAGCATTCATAACGCCATAGACTATAAGATATATAACAAATATGGCCGGTGCAAGGTATTTATAATAATCTCTTATATAGTTCATTATAACTATTACGAGAATACCGACATACCTGTAATCGAACTGTCCTATGTATGCAATCCCGCAGGATACCGCTACGATAGCTAATTGACAATATATCGTAATATTCTTCCCCTTTACCACATACTCCTTGTCAATAAAATATAACGTCAGGAGTCCGAGAAGCAGTTCAAAAAATACATTCTGTTTATATGGGTAGAAAAGTGTACTATGAAAGCAATAATCGAAGGGCACTTCAGATATAAGTGCAAATATAAGAAGTCTTACCGCATATTTCCTGATATCCGATGTGTGCTTGTATCCCTCTGCAATCAGAAATGCAAAAAGCGGAAAGCTTATCCTTCCTATCCATCTTAATATTTCATATTCCGGAAAGAAGACATCACCAACGTGATCTATAATCATCGTTATAACGGCAATCCATTTTAGCACGGAAGCATTGAGTACTCTTATCTTACTCATTTCTTCCCTCTGCGCTTCTTATGTTTATTATCAAGAATCTCAACGCTGTCACTTGTTATCTTAGTCTCTTTAGCAACGAGAATAGTAATTGTTCCGCCGGGAACCATTATATAGTGTTGCGACTCAATATACTGAAGCTCTCCAAAGTCCTTCGACGTATTACACTCCTTATACCACTTCTTATTACCGGGCATCCTCGGAAGTGCGAACTTCTCTTCTTCATAATGAAAATTATAACAGACTAAAATGTCATCATTGTTATCGTCATCAGCATATTCTCCGGCGAAAAGAATTCCAAGCGCCCTCTTCTCATCACCGATTCCAATCATCCAAGGTTCTCTTCCGTGATATGAGAGATCCGGAATTCCTGTATGATGATAATCGTTCATATGCATGGGTTCTTCAAGTCGAAGGATTGGATTAGCTTTCCTGAAGGCAATCATTTTTTTCGTAAATTCCCTTAGTTCCCTTGCGAATTTATTCTTCGGAAAACCAACCCATCCCACTTCGTTATCCTGGCAATAGACATTGTTGTTACCGTTCTGGGTATTACCCACCTCATCGCCGGCAAGAATAAGGGGAATCGCCTGCGCAAGAAGACATGCACAAATGGCGGTCTTCATATTGGTAAGCCTTATCTGATTAATCGCTTTGTTATTGGTCTTACCTTCGAAGCCGTAGTTATTGGAACAATTATAGTTATTGCCGTCTCTGTTCTCTTCTCCGTTAGCCTCATTATGCTTCTCGCCGTAGGCGAATGAATCGTACAATGTAAATCCGTTACTGTTTGCGGCATAATTAACAAAACCGAAATTCTCGTTTTGCCTCTTGGAATTATTGGCAAGCTCAGACACATATCCATCGAAATGATTCTGCAATTGGCGAAGAGCATATAAGAATTCATCATTACTTATGAAAATGTGCTTCTTTGATTTCTCCTTTTCAAGAATATCGTAAGGATACTCATGATAGAAAAGCTTCGTATCGGCAAGATACGGACTATTAACGATTCGGCGTATGGGAAGATCATTTCCCAGAATATGGAGACCGTCCACGTTATATTCCTTAACCCAGAATATAAGGGAATTAACCATAACTTCATTGCACACAAGGTTATTAAATGCTATCTCCATGATGACTTCAAGACCTCTCTTATGAATCTCGTCAATCATCATCTTCATATTATACGACGCATTTTCACCGCCAAAATACGATGCCTTAGGAGCGAAATAATGACCCTTGTCATATCCCCAGTAATTAATCTTACCTGTGTCTGTGATGACACTCTCTGTCTGCAAAGTGTCGTTAACGACCGTAGTCTTCTTAATTCCCATCTCCTCAAATTCATAGAGAGGTTGGAATTCGATTGACGTAACCCCAAGGTCTTCTATTTCGTCAAGACATTTTATAAAACCCTTGTAATTACCTTTATCCCATCGATTAAGTCCATGATTCATTGTATAGCCTCTCATATGAAGCTTATACATAATCATATCCTTAGGTCTGATGCCGGGCTTTTTATACTTGAATGTATAATTATCATTGGAAATGGCAGAATATACCTTATAGTCATTATCTTCCCTGGACTTATCGTTCCACTTCTCTCTTCCCACAACGCGAGTCGAATACTCGTCCATAGTCTCACTACCATCCCTGTAAATTAGATAGCAAATCTCATCAGGATTCAATCCTTTAACGCATACAGAGCATACGAGTCCTATCTTATATTCAGAAGTAACATCTATTTTGTCAAGAAGCTTCTTCGTCTTGATATCATAGATATTGATATAAGTATCTTCATCAGTCTTTGTCTTGTAGGTAAATGTAATTCTGTCGCCGTGTGCTCTTGCACCGAACTCACAGAAATTACCTTTTTCTAACATCATAAATAATTCCGCCTCGTTATTCTTAATAATCGAATATACATTTATTGCAGGTCAAGAGATGTATGCATTAACAAAGCACCTCAATATATATTATACCACAACTATTGAATTTTACATCACATTAAATTATAATCTTACAAGATTAGGCGAAATACGCATAAAAATAGGGGAAATACAATGGGAAATAAAGAAAAAACGGCTGAAGATAACGATGTTATGGTAACAATTGAGCTTGAAGGCGAGGATCTTGACTGCGAAATCTTAACAATATTCGAATTAGACGGTCAGGATTACATTGTTCTTATGCCGGTTGATGAGAATGGCGAGCCCTTAGACGATACACTTGTATATATCTACAGATATTTTGAAAACGACGGTGACTATGCCATTGATAATATACAATCCGATAAGGAATATGAAAAGGTCGATAAGAGGTTTAATGAGCTGTTAGAAGAGACGAATAATAAACCCTCTTGAATCTATTATCTAATTATGTTATATTACATTCACTTGTTTGGTTTGAGTTATTGATTATGTATATGTCAAGCAAAGGAGTACTATGCTTGATAATAATCAATTAGAAGCTGTTAATTTCTACGAAGGACCGTGCCTCACATTAGCAGGTCCCGGAAGCGGCAAGACAACTGTTCTTGTTAATCGAATCAAAAATCTTATAGAGAAGTACGGCGCTAAGCCTGAGTCTATTCTTGTTATCACATTTACCAAAGATGCGGCACTTGAAATGAAGAGCAGGTTCATTGCATCCTCTCATAATCCACTGTGCGGTCTTGTCAATTTCGGCACATTTCACTCGGTATTTTATTCAATTCTAAGACAAGAGATTCATCTTGAATCTGATTCCATCCTTCAGGGAGATAGTCTAATCAAATTCATTAAGGAAGTCATTGTTTCTAATGGTATAAAGTTTGACGACCAGTTGATTGAAGGGCTTTATAAAGAATTTAGCTATGTAAATAATACAGGGACTCTGATTGACGAATATAAATCCCCCGGATTCGACACGGAAACATTCAGAAAGATTTATAAGTCATATCACAGTATGAAATCAGAACTTGGTAAGATTGATTTTGATGATATGCTGACTCTTACCTACAATTTGTTCCGTGATAATCCTGACATTTTACAGAAATGGCAGAAACGATTCGACTTCTTCCTAATCGATGAAATGCAGGATATGAATGATATACAGTTCGATATCATCAAGATGCTTTGTGCTTCTCTAAATGTCTTCGCAGTAGGCGATGACGACCAGTCTATCTATGGCTTTCGTGGTGCTAATCCCAATATTATGCTTGATTTTCCGAAGGTGTATGAAGAATGCAAGGTCATAAGGCTCAGCAAGAATTACAGGTCTTGTAAGGGTATTGTAAATACCGCTTCCAAACTGATTTCAAATAATGAAATGAGGTTCGATAAGGACTTAATCGCCAACAATTCGGAGGATGGCACTATAAGCGTCGCAGGATTCAAGGATGGTGATTTGGAAGCGAAATGGATTTGTAATAAGATTAATACCCTATTGGAAAAGAGTAAAAAAGAAACAACTGCTATTCTTTTCAGGAACAAGAATCAAAGTATATCTATGATTAACTGTTTAAGTACAGAGGGCATTCCCTTCTTTATTAAAGACAGAGTTTCTAATATCTATAATCATTTTATATTCAATGACATTTTAAGCTTTATTAATATTTCCCTTGGAAAAGGTCAACGGTCGGATTTTCTTCGGATTTACAACAAGCCGAACCGCTATATTAACAGGCGTGCTATCGATAGGGAAAATGTTACATTCGAAGATATGATGGATTTCTATAAGGATAAACCCTATATGAAACATCGGATAAAAGAAATGGCTGACGATATTAAGAGAATAAGAATGATGCAACCGAGTGCCGCAATTCTCTTTATAAGGAAAAAGATTGGATATGATGAATATATTGAGGAATCGTCCAAGAACAAAAAGCAATATGACGACTATATGAAGGTTCTTGATGGAATCATGAATCTCAGCAAGGAATTTAGTAATGTTAAAGCATTTCTTGATGAATGTAACATGAGAATAAAGTATCAGGATGGGGAGCCGGATGAATCGAAAGCCAGAGTATTCTTATATACATTTCATGCATCAAAAGGACTGGAATTCGACAACGTCTTCATCCTTGATGTAAATGAAGGTGTGACACCCTCCAAAAAAGCGGAAAGCCAAAAGGATTTAGAAGAGGAGCGGAGAATGTTCTATGTTGCTCTAACTCGTGCCAAAACAAACCTCACACTCTGTCACATAGAAAACAGGAATAATGAGAAACTATTTCCGTCAAGGTTTATTGAGGAGATGGGGATGTAAATTACATCTCCCTCTCCAGCTTCTCAATCGCAGCATTAACTCTCTTAAGCGACTCCTCTTTACCGAGAAGTTCCATAAGCTCTGTTGCACCGCCGGGTGTCATCTGCTTACCCGATAATGCTGTACGAATGGGCCAAAGGACATAACCGTTCTTATACTCATGCTCCTTCGCGAATGACACAAGCATCTCATATAAGGAATCATTGGTATAATCATCATGTGCTTCAATTACCGGCACGATTTCCTTAAGAACAGAAAGGGAACTCTCCGGCGTAGTCTTCATCTTCTTATGCTTGTACATGGAAATATCATATTCCGGCACAGCGTCGAAGAAATCAATATGACCCGGGATATCCGGGAATACTTCTATTCTCGTCTTAACCATATTGGCAATCTTAATCTTATCAATAGGTCTCGTAATCGTCTCATCAATAATAGGCTCTGCAATCTTATAGAATTCATCAAAGTCCATAGCTTTAATATATTCGCCGTTCATCCAACGAAGCTTAACGATATCGAATACCGCCGGTGACTTGGACATATGGTGATAATCGAACACTTTAATAAGCTCTTCAAGCGAGAATATCTCCTGATTATCTTCGGGACTCCAGCCGAGAAGAGCAACGAAATTAACGATGGCTTCCGTAATAAATCCCTGCTCTACCAAGTCCTCATAAGAAGAATGTCCGCTTCTCTTAGAGAGCTTCTCATGGTTCTCATTGGTAATAAGAGGACAGTGTACATATACCGGCACATCCCATCCGAATGCTTCATATAATCTGTTATATTTCGGAGATGAAGAAAGGTACTCATTACCCCTTACAATATGAGTAATTCCCATAAGATGATCGTCAACAACATTGGCAAAATTATACGTAGGATAACCGTCTGACTTAATAAGAATCATATCGTCAAGCTCAGCGTTATCCACTGTAATCTCTCCGTATATTTCATCGTCAAATGTTGTAGTTCCGGTTCTCGGATTATTCTGTCTTATTACATAAGGCATCCCCGATTCCAAGTTCTTCTTAACCTCTTCTTCAGAAAGGGACAGGCAATGCTTATCGTAGATTGATATTTCCTTACCGTCCAGATTCTGCTTAATTGATTCAAGACGCTCCGGCGTACAGAAACAATAATAAGCTTCACCCTTCTCTATAAGCTTCTTGGCATATTCAAGATAGATACCCATAGCCTGACGCTCCGACTGTACATATGGTCCGACTCCGCCATCCTTATCGGGACCTTCGTCATGAATAAGGCCCGTAGCCTTAAGGGTTCTGTAGATTATATCGACAGCATCTGCCATATAACGCTCCTGATCCGTATCCTCAATTCTAAGCACGAAATCACCGCCTTCATGCTTGGCAATTAAATACGCATAAAGCGCTGTTCTTAAGTTTCCTACATGCATTCTTCCCGTAGGGCTCGGTGCAAATCTCGTTCTGATCTTACTCATTTTAATCCTCTCTCAATCCAAATGGTACTGTAATACTACAATTTACATTTTCAAAATCAAATTTTATTATATAGCGCTACAACGAATAGAAATCCAAGTTCTCTTTAAGCTCCGGCGTCACTACCCCACCTTCCTTAGAGTACCTGTCATATATAGCCTGAAGCCTCTTAAGTTGCTTTTTATTATTAACGTTAAATTTATGAATCGCATCGGAGAACATTGGGCTGTCTTCTAACTTACTTCTTGTCTCTTTAGCGAAAGGACAATACTTAAATACAATATTTCTAACAAACTTATTAAGTCTGAAGCCTCCCTTGGATTCATATTTAATCCAATTATAATAGTCTCTTACGAACACTTCCCTGAAGCTGTTCTTCGCCTTAACAAGGGAACTCTTAATCTGATCCTTGGCATCATTGGAAAGGTCGTGATTCTTCTTATAGAACTGAAGATAATCATAATAATCGGATGTAAGACTATGCTCTCTTATATCATTCCATCTCGCACCTTGAATCTTACGACACATTTCCCATCTGAAGCGTGCTGTAAGCTCAATAATCTCATCTTCCAGGTCGCAGGTCGCAAATATCGGAAGCATATATCTCGCAGGCGTATCGTTCTTAATGCTTGCGGTCTCCTGCCACATCATTCCTTTACAGCCGGCATTGGGCATAAGAATAATATCGGGAAGCACCTCTTTCATCAGCGATTCATTCTTGAGAAGGTCCGGCATATTATTTGTATAAACCGGTCTGTAAAATGCGGAGAAATCCACACCTCTGACTTGGTTGACGGCATTGTATAATTTATTTCTCGTAATAAGCATATTGCTCGGTTCGTTGAAAAGATCCGTATCGTTAAGAACGGCACTGAATGAACTGATGTTACCGTATGTCAGCCTATTACATGTCTTGAACATATTATCAATCTCGAAGCATGCTCTTTCTTCAGGCTTTGCAACTATTTTATCAATATCCTCTTTCTTAATATTGCCTTGCTTATATTCCTCAATAAGATACTGCCTGAAGTCTAAGTCGAATTCGTTACGAGAAGGCTCTCTATCACCTCTATATACCGCCTTCAGCCAATTGAATATGGTAAATACGTGTTCAGAACTGACAAGATCCATATGAGTCGTTATACTGAAAAGCCCATTAATCTTCTCTTCTTCAAGAAACGCCCCGTCCACGTATCCAAAGTTAAGATACATCTCAATAGTTGCCGGAATATTTCTGTCATTAACGGCACGAAGGAAGCATTTCTTATATATCTCATAGAAATCATTATTAATCTGTTTTCTTAACGCATTGGCATCCTTATTCTTCTGAATCTTGGTATAGCATTTAGAATATTCTGCGAAACGTTCGAGATATTCTGCCTTCTTTTCTCCGGTAAATCCTGCATAATTAAGGATAATCTCGCAATCGGAAGAAGGACCTTCCTCTGTATCTTCCACAACCTCTTTCGGTTCGAACTTCTTAGCATCATTAAATTCCTTCGTAAGCGCCTCTATAAGCTTCGGATTGTAAATATTAAGCGCCTTAGCGAATTTGAGCACATCAATAAGCGTCTTCTCTATCTTAGCCGTGTCCTTTTTATCCTTCTTAAGATACATATATAGTGCAAGCAGTCCGTGGAAAATGTCCCTGTTTCTCTCACTTATAAGGTAGTCTCTGTTAACTCCAAAGAACTCTATAAGCTCAGTTATACCTTGCATTGCACGGTGCATTTGCGCCGACGTCTCCATAATTGCTCCAACAGTCAAGCTATCGTGACTGGTATATATCTTCATATATTCCCCAAGGCAATTCTTCATAAGAGACGCGCAAGCATCCATTTCCCACTTCTGCAGAGCATGTGTCACATTAAGAGGTTGGAACGATGATAAATCGGGACTGTTCGGATTCTCGAATCGATTATTAATCGCAGTCGTCTGGTACTCTTCGTATGACTTTTCCACAAATGCGGAAAATTTACCGGCAGACCTATACAATCTATCATAAATCCTGAATTGCTGATACTTTTGATTCATTGAAGTCTGAAGAAACAGAGTCCTCATCTTAGCCTCCTTTTCAAGGAAATGCTTAAGATCGTTAACACCCTGACATACAAAAAGAATCAGCGAACAATCAGTTGCCGCTATATAATCACATATAAAGAAATCCTGCTCAAGTATTCCGATTATAGAGTTAACACCCAACTCATTTTCCACAAAATCATTCTTTTGAACAATAGTTCCTTCCTGAATAATATACCACTCTTTAACAGGATTATTCTTTCGGGCAAGATACTCTCCCTTTTTTAACTGTACGATCTCCACTTTTGTCTCTCCATTTTAAGCTGTCTTGTATTTATTAAGTCCGCATATCTTATCAACGGAATCTATAATCTCAATTATCTCCGGAACATAGTAATGATGCTCCTGCATTAATCTGTCTATTTCATCACGTTCACTCTTAACGGCCTTCGTATTCTCTTCCATTCTGTCTCTTATCTTCGCACGTCTCGAAACGAGGTTATGTCTTATCTCTATTCTTTCATCTCTGTCAACGAGGGCCGAAGTCTGAGTAAGCCATATCTTCACGTCATAAAGCCCTTCTCTCTTAAGAAGCCTTACAAGTCGACCTGTAAAATATTCTAAGTCGTCGTTGTTCTTTTCATATTTTTCTTTTTCCTTCACAGCCTCAATGTATTGCTCCCATACATAGAGAAGCTTATATGAATTCTCAACATCGTACTTGTCGCACACGTAATCAACGGCCTTCGTAACATTAACGTATTTCATCCTTACCACATTAAGAAGTGATATGGTATTATTAAGCTTCTTCAAATTGTTGCGCTTGTCTCTGGCTGTGTTAGACATGACTACAAATAGCACTCCCGCCGAAATTGCAACTATTGCAAACAGGATTATTCTGAAAATACCCACATCCATCTTAACGTACTTCTCAATGATAAATGAAAGTATAAGGAATGACGCAAAAGCAATTGCAACAAGCATGGCTAGAATCATATAACGTTTTCTCGACCTATTCTCTTCCACTATCTGCATCTCAAGATAACTCTTATTACCTTCAAGTTCATTCATCTCGCGCTTGATCTTAGCCTGATATCTCTCATTCTCCTGCATCCTGCTTATAACAGAAGGAATCTCAGCTTGCTCCTGCTCCATCATAACGAACTGTTCATCCGTTATCTTCTTGGAGCTTTCCAGAAATGCAATTCTTGCATTATCCATCTCTACGATGTTGGCAGCGGCACTTCTGACTTCATTGGACTTCGGCTCAGGCAGGTTATCGATAATCTGAATGTCATCCAGATATTTCGTAACAACATTATACTCTTTCTTCTCTGCCTTAATGTCCTTCGTCGTAGCGATAATCTGCTCGCAGGAATCGAGAATGTAATGCTCGAGCTTCTTCGGGTCGTCCCATGCGTCTATATTATTAATCTGCTTTTTTACTCGCGAAAATGCGGCATCAAGCTCTTTTTCTTTTTCTTTCTTTCTACCGAATAGTTTCATAATATGCTGTGTTTCGACAACGTCGAAATACTACACCCTTTCGCGAAGCGAAACTATAGTGCGTGCTGCTCCTTTCTATATATTGCACAACTCATTGTACTCTGACTTCCAGCGTTCAATTATAAGTGCCAGTTGTTTTTCGTAAGATTTCTCGTCGCGAAAGTCTGACTTCATCTTATACAATCTGTCGGAAAAGCTTGTGATATCTTTACTTGTGCTTGTATCGGTGACAATCTTCTTAATCTTCTCCGCAAGATCCTTTGGCACGAAATACTTTGCAACCTGAAGATTAAATCCTTCCTCGTCACGCATACACCTGTAAGAGCAAAGCATTGCCTCAAGCGATATCTTCTTACGATTAAGCTGGTATGCATATTCAAAGCATATACTTGCTTCCTTGAAGAAGAAGAGTCTTGAATAGCACACTGCAAGATTATGCCATATATCGCCTATAAATTCCTTGGACACATCTTCCTTATCACTCTTATCCAGTATGTCTTCATACTCGTATATCGCATCAACAATCTTCTCTTTATCAAGCAAACGATCGGCACGAATCTTACTGCACTCAATAGGCGACTTATTCTCGAAGGAGCTGATTATCTCAACAGCATTTCTAATCTCGCTTGCGGGCAGGTAGTCACTTAGATTAAGAAGTGTATTAATGAATACGGAAAGGGGCTTTCCCGCTTTAAGTACTTCAATAAGAATCTTCTCTTCTTCGCGACCGACTTCGCGACCTATCCAGTTGCAGAGTTCGATACTGGCGAAATCCGTATTGATAAGATAGGTGTTATGTGCTATATAATAGCACAGTTCTTCCAATGAGTATATATTCATTGAGGCGTCTTCTATATAATACGGGACTGCCGCTATTGGTTTTTTACAAAGGATAAGGTTACCCATAGTATCTCCTATTTAGTCTATATCTTACGTCTCATCACCAAGTACCTGCATGCTCATACGAAAGTCGTATGCGCACCCCGAACGGGGTGTGCCGGTAACTTAGCAGGTCTTGGCTGATTCGACGTTTGCTTAATGTCACTTAGCGAGTCTTTATACCTCGGCCATCTACTTTACCTTGTTAATGCTATCGTATGCTCCCAAGTCTTATTAGAGCTTGGGACGATTTCGCCAAAGCCGAGGTCGGTAATGGTTACGACCGCCTCGATGTCTGAGCTTGGACGGGCGCTGATTCGAAGACGGGTTGTCCTGTTGTCACGCTCGGGTAGATCTGTAAGCTCCAGTATCTCTACCTTGGCATCTCTTACGTCCGGCTTCTGTATCCATACCTCTATCTCGCCGGAGCCGTCAAGTATTACTTCACATTCTCCATACGCTTCATACCAGCTGTCACCCGCATTAAGAAGCGTAAGATAATCCATAATTCTGTTGTCAATCACTTTGATTGACAGGTTCATCTTGAGTTCATTATCACCTATGTATATAAAGGGCCAATCCTTCTTACCGTCCTTAACAACTCCTGCATAGCACCCGCCTCTGGAATACATATCCTTGCCGACGAACACCTTACGATTACGACAAAGCTTCTGCAGCGACACCTTAAGCCAGTCTCCGTCGAATCCGTCACCGAGAAGGTATACCGAGGATATGATTTTACCGGCGAATACACGGTCGATAAGATCGTTGAATTCGAGATCCGGATTCGTCCCCAAAGGACTGTGAACTCCGTCTTGAAGATATACAATCTGAGGTGTTGTACGAAGATTTCTCGTAAGGGAATAATGCATTATCTTCCCGTCGGAATAATCGAACATTACAACATCGTGAAGGAAGCATTCCGGTCTCTGGTTAAGCGTATAATAGTAGAACGCCTCCTTAAAATCAATTACCATAAGCTTATTCTTCTTAATGGCAAGCTCATTTATTATATAAGAAAATGTGTCAACAATCTCCAGACTTAGTCTCTCCACTACAATAGTTAGCTTCTGAAGGTTAGAATTGGCATAGAAATATCCCGGCATACTTAAGAGCTTCTTTATGTAGATTAAGAGAAGGTCTCTCGCCTTCAACCGCTCATTTTCAATAAGAACATCTTCATCGGCGAAGGCCTTACTGAGTATATCATCGACGCCTAACGCTTCCCCAAGCTTAACCTTAGCCTTAGCTTCTGCTCCAAAATACCACTGTCCCATCCCTCGCTTCTTGGCAATATACGTGGGAATCTGATAATTCTCCGCCCCCATAACGGTGCTTATAGTTTCGGGAGATTCCATATTCAGTTGATAATAGCTTACGCACGTGTAAGTGTCCCGAAGTTCAATTCCAAAGTACACGCTCTTTTCATTATCCTGCATTGTGTCTTCCTCATTCAAGTGAAATGTTATAATTTGTAATCACCCTACACTCTCGCGAAGAGCTGCTTTGTTACATAATCAAGTCCATGATATGCTTTCATCTCTTCAAGAAGATCCTTCTCTTCATCATATAAAAGTGACGACTGCATCTTGTTAATCATTTCATATCGACTACCGCTTTCATCGGTTATATCATTATAGACTATGACATCCTTCTTAAGAATCTCTTCTTCATCTTTCCTATGAACCTCATAGTAAATGTTATCTCCGAAGAACACAACAAACTGCTTAACATATATTCCCGGATACATCTCCAGCATTTCATCTACGAATATCTCATCATCCTTCTTATAGACAATATCGATTCTGTCATTTGGTTTGCCGAAATACTCTATGAATTTCTTATCATACAGATGATATTTTACAATTAACTGCCTATCCATCTTCTTTAAGAAATTAAAATATACGTTCTTAACAACATATTCCCTTACAAGATTGTCAAGAAGATTAATCTCATTTTCCTTAAGATTATCAGAAAGACATAAGTACTTAAGAAGAGCAATCTTGCAGCTTTCATTAAGCTTATATGCACGGTTATATCTTCTGAACAAAAGCGCTGCATCGAATTCATCAAGTGTATCTGTAATCCCCAGAACGTATTCCCGTGCAAAATATGTAAGCACGGCTTCAACAAGCATTTTATTATATTCACCCGTAACGTATGATGCAAATATCTTATGACACGAATCGTCGATGTCCTCGCTATAGAACATCTGAACAAGAATTCTATCCTCCAACTTATGCGTATCAACCTCTGCCTTATTGGCTTCAGTCCAGAGTTTAACCATTTTATCATTAGGACCCACATATTCCTCACATAAGAACTCACATACCTTCGATGTCAGATTGGCATTTCCGATAACACCGGCAAGAAGTGATACAAAGAAGGATGAATTGATACACTCGGATTCATCAACAATCAGAGCTTCGCCAAGCTTCTCTATACTATTATTCGATACCTCAGAACCGTTAAATGTGCTTACAAGATAATACGCCCTTTCATAGTCCCCATCAGACAAAAATAAGTCAACTATGTAAGAGAGTACCTTTTTGTCAATTTTTTCAAATGACACCTCTTCACATAGGTGCTTCGTTATCATATCTTCTCTACCGTGCTTCTGAAGGAAACTTATCAGAAGGGGATAGAGCTTACTCTTATAACTAAGTGAAATGGCCTTAGATGATATAAATGTCTCTACGGAATGAAGGTCGGATACGGTAAGCGCCTCGTCATCTTGTCCTAAGAGAACTCTGGGAAGGGACGTATCCCTAAGCTCATCAAAAAACCTGATCACATAAGGAAGAGATGTAGGTGATAGCTTCTTAAGATTATCGCCGGCGGAATCCGACTTAATTAAATATTCATACATGTAATCGTCTGTGCCGCCGTGCAAAATCCCCTTTTTGTCCTCGAGAAAAATGCGGAAATTCTTTGCATAAATCGGCACGTAGCAAACATTGTTTCTGACATTTGCAACAATGGGATTAGAAAGCTGTTCGGTAAATACAAGAACACGGGATATATCGTCTCTTATCATCGATATTCTTGCGGTGTGAAGAAGCGGTGCAATACCCGATGCCACATCATCATTAATAATTCCGTTATCAAGTAAATCCTGATAAATAATTGCAAGAGAATCGTCAATACGACCGTACTTCATCTGCTCAATTGCAAAGAGCTCAATCGTCCGAAGGTATTGCTGATACAAAGTCTTATAATCATGCTTATGAAGCACAACATTACTGTATACTATCGCTCTCTTATCATATGAGAGATTACTTTGATATTTAAAATACATAAGAAGAACCTGCGGAAGACTCACAAGCTTCTCGCCTTCAAGGCACATAAGATACGCTTCGTATACACCTGTAATCCTAATCTCCTTATAGAGACAAAGCTCATACCACTTGAGATATTTCTCGCCGTAAGAATTCGTACGAAGAAGATAACCGACTATAGTTTCGATAGTCTCATTATCGGGAATTATCTCAAATGCATCTGAGAGAATCTTATAGATTCTTTCATCATAGTTGTTGTAATTCTTAAGAAGCAAAATGAACCGTTTGCATATATCTTCCGTAAGTGCACCGTGTCTCCTGGTCCAATTAAGAATCTTAATTACGTCTTCCGATAAATCCTTGATTAAATGCGGCTCTCTTCTGTATATCTCATATGCTTCCACAAAGAGATAGGGTGTATCGTATCCGTTATGAAGCCAAAGATTAATATCTTTTAATTTCCTGACGGTATTATTGTCATAATCTTCCCTTAGGAATAGAAGGAACCAGAATACCCTTACATCCTCGGGATGGCTTCGGAATATAACTTCAATCTCTTGCGTCAGCCTGTCCACATAAGAGGGCTCTCTTTCTATTAGCGTACAGAGATATAGAAGGTACGCCCACTTAACGCTCTTCTTATCGCTTATATCTCTCTTAATCTTCTGGATGATCCATAGGGCTTCCTGTCTCTCTCCGTTGGCAATATATGCATGCGCCTTCATAAGCTCATAGAACTCGATATCGCTTTTACATTTATCATAGGAAATATCATTCCCCTCTTCAGTCGCATACTTAATGTCAGTGATAAATGTGTCGATTAGCTCAATTGATTTCGTTGCCCATTCACCCGTTGTCATATGTCGAAGTCTGTACATAACATAATTATATACAAATTCAGCCTTACGGTTCTTAGAATCCTGATATGAGAAATCAACATAAGTGTCCTCGCCCGCAAGGTTCGCAGTTATAATGAATTCCTTATGCTGGTCATTGGTATCAAAGCAAATCTTAGCAAGGTTAATACCCTTGTGCATACGATTCTTATGAATATAATAATCAAAGCGAAGCTCGGAACCTAAGAAATAATCGGAGTTAATATACTCTTTCTCAATGGTTACAAAGTCAGCATCAACCGACACTGCAATCTCAACATTTCCCCAAGTATTCTTGGTAATTAATATCTCTTCCTTCTGATTCTCATAGATATCGGTATATACTGCAGACTCCCTGTCAAGCGATATCACGATTCTCTCCTTAAGGTTAGCGGCAATAAGGAATTCCTCAAGGTTACAAAGGCTTGGCATACTTCGCCTATATCCCTGATAGAGAAGCTTCATGGAAATGTCATTGTCATCGATGATGTTATAGAATAAATCGGAATGGAATATATTATTAGCTTCGACAAAATTCTCCTGACAGAGTCTTCCGAAATCATTCAGATTATTAATCTCTCCGATAGATGACTTTATCTTCTTACCGATAAATGTGATCTTGATAGGTATACTTATACTATCACCGTTAGATACAATTATAAATTCTCCCTCTAATATATCATTAACATGGAAATTATTATGCTTAAGAGAGAATCTTATTGTATTTCTCGCACCGTCAAATTGATAATCCTTAGTAACAATATAGGGATTGGTGGAATAAATCACTCCTCTTATGGACTGACCGTCCTCTCCGCTTATCTCAAATGAAGAATTGAATTCCGAACCCAGAGAGCACGTAATATCTATACTATCTACAGAGCTTATTATATTGACTTTCCTGTTATCGAATTGATCCTCGGACAATCGATATATTTTCTTTCTCACAATATACACCTAACTCATAATATATCTTGATTTTCTAATCATATAATTATAAACTATTTGTGTAGTTTTGACAATATTTGTGACCATATATTGTGACTTTTGAAAATAAGTGGCACACTATGTAGAAAGGTATAAATTAGGTACGTTATTTATGAAGAACAAATACTATTATCACGGAAGCGATATAAAAAAAATCGCAGAGAAATACGGTGTTGACGAAAAAAGCCTTATTAATTTCGCAGCAAATGTTAACCCCCTCGGAATGTCACCGCTACTTAAGAAGGAGCTGTCATCCAACATAGACATAATATCCTCTTACCCCGACAGGGAGTATACTGACCTTAAGAAGGCTATCTCCACATATACAAAATCATCTATGGAAAATGTTCTTATCGGCAACGGAACATCGGAATTAATATCCCTTTTTATAAGACATATTAATCCGACTAAGGCTATGATAATAGGTCCGACATATTCGGAATATGAGCACGAGGTATCACTTTGCGGCGGTAAATCATACTATTTTCCGCTATATGAAGAAGATGACTTCAAGCTTCGTACAGATTTACTCATAGAACGACTTGATAAAAGTATGGATATACTTATAATCTGTAATCCCAACAACCCCACCTCATCTTGTATTGACCTTGTAACAATGAGGCGAATCCTTGATGCGTGTAAGGTGACTCATACTTACGTACTAGTGGATGAGACATATATAGAATTCGTAAACTCTATGGATGCGTATACCACAGTATCATTATCTGAATATTACAATAACTTAATAGTTCTTCGGAGCACTTCTAAGTTCTTCGCAACGCCGGGACTTCGTCTCGGCTATGCAATCGTCGGAGACAACAGTTTAATCTATGATATCAACAGGAATTCAAAGCCCTGGATGGTTAATTCGTATGCTGCCAAGGCCGGTGAGATAATGCTAACCGACACGGATTATATTGAAGAATCGAAGGAACTAATTAATACAGAAAGAGATTATGTATACAATGAATTACTTGCGATAGACGGATACAAGCCGTATAAGCCCTACGCTAACTTTATGCTTGTTAAGATTAATAAGGTTGGGGTAACAAGTAATGATGTCTTCGAGACGCTGATTAAGAAAGGACTTCTTATAAGAGACTGCTCGTCCTTCCCGTTCCTTACGGATGAGTATGTAAGATTCTGCTTTATGGGGCATGCAGAGAATATGAAGTTGGTAGAAAGTGTTAAGAATATATAAGTACGTGGCAAGCGTCAAGTTATATAATATATGGCCGTAGCATTTATTCGCGCTTAGATAATACCAATTATTAATTCAGCGAGGGAATCGAGCGACGCAGACCTTAATCATTAGTATTATCTTAGCGAAGAATAACCAGCAAGGCCATATAGTTATATGACTTGACGCATATATATTACTTAAAATGCTCTATAATACCTTTGGCTGCTTGCTTACCGGCACCCATGGCGAGAATTACGGTTGCGGCACCTGTTACGGCATCACCGCCGGCATATACGCCGTCCTTAGATGTTGCACCGGTATCTTCCGTAGCAATAATACAACCTCTCTTATTGACATCAAGTCCCTTCGTCGTACTTGAAATAAGAGGATTGGGGGATGTTCCGAGAGACATAATAACGGTATCTGCTTCAATCTCATATTCACTTCCCGGAATTTCAACAGGACGTCTTCTTCCTGATTCATCAGGCTCACCAAGTTCCATCTTGATAATCCTTATTCCCGATACATATCCGTCATCATTAGTAAGAATCTCTGTAGGATTCTGAAGAAGGTCGAATACAACGCCCTCTTCCTTAGCATGATGAACTTCTTCCACTCTTGCCGGAAGTTCCTTCTCCGAACGACGATATACTACATGTACATCGGCACCGAGTCTTAAGGCTGTACGTGCTGCGTCCATAGCAACATTTCCACCACCAACAACTACTACCTTCTTACCATGCCATATCGGTGTATCGTAATCCTTGAATGCCTTCATTAAGTTGTTACGTGTAAGGAACTCGTTAGCGGAGAATACACCCATTGCCTGCTCTCCCGGGATTCCCATGAATCTGGGAAGACCCGCACCGGAACCGATAAATACTGCTTCAAAATTCTCTTCTTCAATAAGCTCATCTATGGTAATTGATTTTCCGACAATAACGTTAGTCTCAATCTTTACGCCGAGGTTCTTAACATTTTCAACTTCTTTCGCAACAACATCTTCCTTAGGAAGACGGAATTCGGGAATACCGTATACAAGCACACCGCCGGCTTCGTGAAGTGCCTCGAATATTGTTACATCGAAGCCTGCCTTGGCGAGGTCTCCCGCGCATGTAAGACCTGCGGGACCCGAACCGATAACAGCCACCTTATGACCGTTCTTATTGAGATTAGCCTTAGGCTTAATTCCGTTGTTACAAGCGTAGTCAGCAACGAATCTCTCAAGCTTACCGATTGAAATAGGGTCACCCTTAATTCCTCTTATACATTTACCCTCACACTGACTCTCTTGCGGACATACACGACCGCATACAGCGGGAAGGGCAGATGACTCAGATATTACTTCATATGCCTTCTCGAAATTACCGTCTTTAACCTGCTCGATAAATCCGGGGATATTAATTGATACAGGACATCCAGTAATACATTTTGCATTCTTACAATTAATACATCTTGCAGCCTCGTCCATAGCTTCTTCCTTGCTATAGCCTAAGCATACTTCATCAAAATTAGTTGCGCGGACCTTGGGATCCTGCTCACTGATTGGAACCTTCTTAAGTACATCAACTGCCATTATTTCTCACCTCCGCAATTTCCGCATCCACCGTGGTGGGTATCACCTTCCTGTAATGCAAGCATCTTACGACCTTCCTCTGTCTTATACTGTGCCGATCTCGCCATAGCCTGAGGGAAATCAACAAGATGACCGTCGAACTCGGGACCGTCTACACATGCGAACTTAACTTCATCTCCTACCATAAGTCTGCAGGCACCGCACATACCTGTACCGTCAACCATGATAGGGTTCATTGATACGATTGTATGGATGCCAAGCTCCTTCGTAAGCAAACATACGAACTTCATCATAATCATAGGACCGATTGCAACGCAGTGGTCGAATGATTTGCCGTCATCAACAAGTGCCTGTAACTGCTGACAGCCGTTTCCGTGGAAGCCGTATGTACCGTCGTCCGTTGCAACGTAGAGTTCTGTTGCAACCTCTCTCATTTCATCCTCATAGAAAAGGATATCCTTAGACCTTGCACCGATTATTACCGTTGTATCAACGCCGTGTTCCTTAAGCCATTTTACCTGAGGATATACGGGCGCCGTTCCTACACCGCCGGCTATGAATACAATCTTTTTCTTTTTAACTTCGTCGAGATTCTCTTCAACGCAAAGGTCTGACGGATTACCGAGGGGACCTACGAAATCCATAAAAGAATCTCCCACTTCAAGGTCGGCCATTCTTGTTGTTGATGCGCCGACTGACTGAAATACAATTGTTATCGTTCCTTTTTCTCTGTCGTAATCGCAGATTGTAAGAGGAATTCTCTCTCCCACGTCATCGATTTTGACAATTACAAACTGACCGGGTAGACATGAATGTGCCACACGGGGCGCCTCGACATCCATAAGATAAATCTTGTCGGACAGTTTTTCCTTTCTTACTATTTTGTACATAGCAACCTCCTTACTGCTAATAATACTACATAGCCTGTCATATACTTTTTCGACACGCTCATTATACTTCTTATCTTGCGCCTTCGCACCAAGTACCCGCACGTTACTCTTATTCTTACGTCTCATCACCAAGTACCCGCACGCTCATGACGAAATGTCGCTTAGTGGGTCTTGGCTGCTCAGTCGCTTGCCACGTGATTAGATGTCGCTTAGCAGGTCTTAGAACCTTAGCCGTTGTTAACTAACTAAAGTATACAAGTTCGTCCTCTTTGGTTGCGGGTGGGGTGCCCGGCTTCACTTCTGTTGGATAGAGGACGGGACCTTTGCCTTTATATTCCTTACGGAATTCTGATTTTATCTCGGCTGTAATATCAACCCAGCTTCTGTGCTCGATTTTATCGGCATCATCATATTTTGCAATTATTCCGAGGAACTGAATATCCTCGATACAACAAGTCATTGCGAACCTTCCCGGCACGAAATTATTCTTCTTAAGCTTGCCATCGTCGGGTTTGTATACATATCCCAGGAAATGTACTTTCTTACCCTCGTATTTCTTAGTATTATCCATTACATCCATAAACCACAGGGCATAATCCGCATCGGAAATCTCAATTACATCTGCATTAATGTCAAATGGCATCTCATCCGGTCTGTCGTCAATGGTACCGTCAGCTCTCTCATATACAATCTGCGCAGGTCTATTGAAATTCTTGATATTGGCACGGAATTTCGCTTTAGGCGTATTGTCATCGCACCTGTTGAACACAATAACATCTGACTTGAATAACTGCTCCTGCATAAGTGTCCGCATGTTTTGCATATACATTTCAAATGTGGTTGCATCAACGGCGGACAGAATCTGTACTATCTGCCAACCTTCCGGATACTCAATCTCGAAAAGAGGTGCCACCTCCCATGTGCCGTTATATTCTATAAATACGGCGTCCGGGTCATACTCGTCCTTGAATTTCTGCAATGTCTCGGCATTAAAATCCTCTTCCTCTTCGATTGTTACAATGTTGGCACCGTAGCTCTTAATCTTATCAATATTATATTCTTCGTCGCCCTCTTCACAGACGATAATAAGGAAATTACCGCATTCCTTGGCAAAGCCGTTAACAAACAGAGTCTCCTCAATCATTGTCGTCTTGCCGGCGTCCATAAATCCTGTAAAAAGGTAAATAAGTGTCTCTTCAGACATAGTAATTCCTTCCTTCTAAATTCCAAACAACTCAAGGAGTTTATCTTCTTCCACATCGGTTCCGATTACAACAATCTTGCCTGTATATTCGGGTTCACCTTCTCTAAGCTCATACTCGCCGTCAACAAGATCGAAGTAGATCCATGTTCCGTCGGTTGCGGGAACCATACCCTTAGACCTTATAATAGTTCCGTATTCCGTTGTGTCTACGAACTTCTTCATGGCATTTTCAATAGTAGCCTTTTCGAACTTATGAGGTGTCTCCTTACCCCAGCTTGTAAATATGTCATCAGCATGATGATGGTGATGATGTTCGTGGTCGTGATCATAATCATGATGGTGCTCATGGTCGTGTTCGTGATCATGATCGTGATGATGCTCATGGTCATGGTCGTGATGGTGCTCATGCTCATGGTCGTGATGGTGCTCATGCTCATGGTCGTGATGGTGTTCATGCTCATGCTCTTCATGAAGCTCTTCCGCAAGTTCCTTCATCTCTGAATTAAGATTGTCCTGACCTTCGATGACCTTTAGGATTGCTTCACCGCTAATCTCATTCCAAGGCGTTGTAATAATTGCAGCCTTGGGATTAAGCTTCTGAATATCCTTAACAAGTGCTTCTGTCTTATCTTCCTTTGCCTTCTGTGTACGAGAAAGCACAACTGTTGTCGCACATTCAATCTGATTATTGAAGAATTCTCCGAAGGCTTTCATCTGCTTAGCACCCTTTAGTCCGTTAACAACGGTAACAAGTGCATTAAGCTTAACGTCCTCATCCTTCTCGAGATCGATAACAGATGTCATAACGTCAGAAAGCTTACCAACTCCCGATGGCTCGATAAGAATTCTGTCAGGATTAAATCTACCCAGCACTTCGTGAAGATTCTTAGCAAAATCACCCACAAGTGAACAGCAGATACAGCCGGAATTCATCTCGGTAATCTCGATTCCCACATCCTTAAGGAATCCGCCATCAATACCGACCTCACCGAATTCATTTTCAATAAGGACAAGCTTCTCTCCTTTGTATACCTCATCAATCATCTTCTTAATGAACGTTGTCTTGCCGGCGCCGAGGAAGCCGGATATAATATCAATTTTGGTCATAGTGTTCGCCTTCTTTCTGTAATAACTATTTATAACACCGCTATTGTCATACAACAATAACTTTCAATATTATAGCACTTTTTAAGGATATAATAAAGGTATTTGTATCCTTACCGTGCCTGTGTATGGTATAATGCATTGTAAATATGTATTAAGGAGGAAGTACCATGTCGAAAGAAAAGCATATGAAAATTGTAGTCGAGAATCTTATTAAGAATTTAGAGAAACGCCATATGGAAGGTCATTACTTTAGAACGAAGGACGAACTACTATCGTACCTGGACAACGAATTAAAGTCAGGCGAGAAGATAACGAGTGGTGGTTCTGTCACACTTAAAGACCTTGGCGTTATAGATTATCTTAATAACAGGGAGGACGTCAACTATCTTGACAGAGCAAGCGCCAAAAACAGGGATGAAGTTGTAGGAATTATGAAGGAAGCATTTACAAGTGACAGCTTCTTCTTTTCCACCAATGCCATTACAAGAGACGGCGTCCTTGTCAATATTGACGGTAACGGTAACAGGCTTGCCGCTCTCGTATTCGGACCGGATAAGGTATACGTTGTATGCGGTACCAATAAAATCTGTGATGATGTTGACAGTGCATACAACCGTGTTAAGAATATCGCTTCACCGCCTAACTGCATTCGTCTCGAGAAGAACACACCCTGTGCCAAGACCGGCAAATGCGAGAACTGCCTCTCTCCCGACTGTATATGTAACCAAATCGTATTTACCAGGAATTCAAGAGAAGTCGGAAGAATCAAGGTGCTTATCGTTGATGGCGAATGGGGGTATTAAAACTCCGACGCTTCCGGCACCAATCTCAATATCATCAGGGTGCGGACCTATGAACAAGAAGCTATCATATGTTTCAATTCGTGGTGTTTTTGTTGCAATTTTAATAATTTTAGAAATAATACTCATAATACCGCTTTTCCTTCATCTCATTTAACTCATTATTCGAAATAAAAATATGCTATAATTCTTCTATCCAATAATATTAAAAAGGAACACACAATGCAAGTTAAAGTAAACGACTATATCGATTTTGATAAGATAATTGAAAGCGGCCAGACATTCAGAGCGAAAAAGCTTAATGATAATCTGTATAGATTCGTAAGTCTTGAAAATGTACTGTATATTTCCAATGCAACTCCGAAAAACCTAAAATCAAGAAAAACTTCTAAAGTTAAATGTACATTTAACGCGTCCTGCACAGAAGACGAATGGAAAAAATTCTGGTATAACTATTTCGACTTAAACCGAAGCTACAAGGACATTAAGATTAACGAGTGTTTTTCCAAAAAATGCGAGGAAGTAAGCCGTGGTATAAGAATTCTCAGACAAGACCCCTTTGAGATGCTGATATCCTTCATAATCTCACAGCGAAAATCAATTCCTGCCATAAGAACTTCCATAGAAGAAATATGTAGGCGCTTCGGCACTCGAATTGATACCGAATATGAAGAAGAGCTGTATCTATTTCCAACCGTCGACCAGCTGACCAAAGGATCAGACTGCAGCGATAACCTTGCCGAGTGTAAGCTGGGATACCGCCTTCCATACATAGAAGATGCGCTTAATACCGTAAAGAACAACAAATCATTCCTATCGGATGGCTTCAATATGACTGATGAAGAATTATTAAATCATCTTATAACAATTAAAGGAGTTGGCGTAAAAGTCGCTAATTGCGTTGCTTTATTCGCTTATAACAGAACAGGTCTTGCTCCTGTCGACACTTGGATTAAGAAAATTATCGACGATAAATATAACGGCGTCTCTCCCTTCGAAAACTACGGAGAAAACGCCGGTATAATTCAACAATATATGTTCTACTATGCTCTTACGCATAAAGACGAGTTTTAAAAGCTATTTTGTCACCTTCTCGAAATCAGATGCGGGGTGCTTACAGAGCGGGCAGATAAAATCTTCGGGAAGCTCCTCTCCCACATACTCGTATCCGCATATCTTACAACGCCATACCGTCTTACCATCTTCCGTCTTGCCCACAGGCTCCGGCTTCGGCTTGATATTTTCCATATAATAAGTATATGTTGCAGACGCCGACTCATCTAAGACTTCCATATCGGTTATCTCACCTATAAACATCATATGACTTCCGATATCTTCCGTCTTCGTAACCTTAACGGATATGTAGGCATTGGTACCCTCTGTTACATAGTAAATACCATTCTCCGCCCTCTTTACTTTGTCAAAGCTTTCGAACTTATCAACTGTCTTACCAGACTGGAATCCGAAATGCTTAAAAAGGTCAAAGGACGCATTTTCACTGATAATCGATACATTGAACACGTTTGATTCCTTAATTAAATCACAGGTATAGTTCGCCTTATTAACGCAAATGCTAATCTGGTTAGGCTCCGATGCCGCTTGTATGGCTGTGTTAATGATACAGCCATTATCCTTATCTCCCACTTTAGTCGTAAGAACGAAGAGACCGTAGCTCAATTTATACATCGCTTTTTTATCCATATCAACTCTCCTTTTAATAAATCTTGAAGATTAGCTGTTAACAATCTGTTCTAAGGACTCTTTAACGCCTTCTACTACGCCATATACTCCTTCAATATTTTCTTCTGTAAGTTCTGACGCATCAGCCAGAGCCTGAACATTATCAAGAATCTTAGTAACGATTCCGTTAATGTTGGAAGCTTGTTCTTTAACATTTTCCATCTCTTGTCTGATGTCCTGATTATTCTCGTTAGAGTCCGTAGCCGTAGCATTAGAATTCTCAGCGAGGTTCTTAATCTCATCAGCAACAACGGCGAATCCCTTACCTGCTTCACCGGCACGAGCCGCCTCAATTGAAGCATTAAGTGCAAGAAGGTTAGTCTGTGAAGAAATACTGATTACGTCGTCATTATTGGCATCCAGTTTCTCAAGGAGTCCGGAAATACTTGTAAGTGCTTCCTGCATCTTATCAGAGAACTCTCTCATCTCGTCAAGAGATACCTTAATTGAACTAATCTGCTCATTATCATTCTTAGCCGAATCTTCAATAGTCTGAATAGAATCAACCATTTTCTTAAAGTCATCATCAATCTGTCCCACCAAGTCTTCAGCGGTATGTGATGTCGCTTCTCTCTGTGCCTCTATTTCCTTAAGAAGCGCTGCATTCTCTTCCTTCTCCTTCTCGGCAAGATCTTTAATGTAGTGAACGCAATTCTCTTTGTAGTTAAATCCGTTGTGAATAGCCATAACCATTTCCTTACAGGTATCATATCCGCAACCGCCACAATTAATAGAACGTTTCTCAATTGTATCCTTAAGCATATCATTAAAGAGTGCCTCTTCCTCAGCACCTGTAGGAGTCTTATAAGCCACCTGTTTACTCTGATCTGTATAAGTTCTTACGAAATCTTGGTAATTAAGGCTTGAGAATTGCTTATTAAGCGCCTGAAGTCTCTTAGCCGGAGTACTCTGCTTAGCAAAAGGCGATTTCTTGGAACTGCTCTTACTTTCTTCAAATATTCTGAAGGCGTTACAGTATGTCTCTTCGCTTCTACTCTTACTTTCTTCAAGTCCTGTTCCGTGTAAGCATCCACCGTGACAGTTAAGTACATCAATAAGGAAGTAAGGAAGCCCTTTCTTAATCTCATTCTTATTACGCTCTATGAAATGATATAAGTGGTCTTCTCCGTCAATACGACGAATCACTTTATCTTCACCGCAGAACCACTTAACCTCTTCGCCGAGTCCGCCGGGCATCGGATACATTGATCCAAGGCCGTATTGAACCTCGTCTGTTGCCGGCTTCGCACCGGATACCGGATTCTCCTTAAGGTATTTCATAAGGTGGTCAAATGTTACATTGTAAGAAACGTATCCTCCGTTAACAGGATCGTCTATCTCGCCCTTCTTAGCGATACAAGGACTGATAAATGCCAATTTATCGGTAACATTCATATATTTCTTCATGTAAATCGCAGCACACATCATGGGTGAATGAACCGGCATAAGTTTAGATATAAGCTCAGGAGTATATCTCTGAATATATCCTACTACAGCGGGACAAGGCTGAGATATTCCGCCTTTGAACCCATGCTCGGAAATGTGTCTTATATACGCCCAAGTAGATATATCTGCGCCGAAGGAAACGTTAATAATCCTGTTAACTCCGAGAGCTTTAAGCTGTCCCAAGATTTTCTCATAATCATTGTAGTAATTAGCCTTGAATGCCGGAGCAACCAGAATAGAAATCTTCGTTCCCTTCTTAAGATCTTCGAAGAAACGCTGCGTATCATCCTCGAATTCTCTTGCATTGTGCTCACATACATCGATACAGTTACCGCATCCCACGCATCGGTCGTGATCTACAACAATATGATTCTTGCCGTCAACAACTTCTGCAACGTTAGCTCCTACGCAACTACATGCTCGAATACACCTGTTACATCCCACACAATTGTCATTAGTGTTAACCATTGCCATTTTATCATCCTCCTTACATCTTCTCCGGCGCGCTGAAACCAAGTAAATCAATACACTGTTCCAGTACTTCCTTAGTCAACTTAATTAGTGCAATATACCCCTTCTTTTTTTCTAAATCTTCACAAGACAGAATCTTCGTCTCATGATAGAAATGATTAAATGAGTTACATAAATCATATATAAATGCACATATCTTCGATGGTGCACTTTCCTCATATGCCGAAATAATGGCATTTTGGTACTTCACAATTTCAAGCATTAGATTCTTCGTGCATTCGCTCTCAGGCGGTAAAATATGTAAGTTATCCATACTGTTATCTTGCATGTATTTATTAAGTATAGATTTAATTCTTACAATAGTATACAGTATATATGGCCCTGTGTTCCCTTCCGATGAAGTGAACTTCTCTACGTCAAAGATATAGTCCTTAGATGCCTGATTCGATAAATCTCCGTACTTAACAGCTGCTAGCGACACAATAGAAGCAACTTTCTTCGCTTCATCTTCCGTCATATTATCATTCTCACGAATCTTCTCATACATCTTATCATTTATTTCGTCAAGAAGATATTCAAGACGCATAACCCCGCCTTCCCTTGTCTTAAAAGGCTTACCGTTGGGTCCGTTCATTGTTCCGAAGCCCAAGAATTCAAGGTCAGTATCCTCCGGAACGACCCCCGCTTTCTTGGCACAGCGGAATACCTGGACAAAATGCATCTCCTGCCTATTATCAACCACATATATTATCCTGTCCGGTTTATAATCCTTAACACGCCATACAAGTGTGGCAAGATCCGTCGTCGTATAGAGGCTTGCACCGTCAGACTTAAGTATCATGCAAGGCGGCACTTCCTTCTTGTCAGAGTCAAGCTTGACGTCAACAACGAGCGCCCCGTCACTCTCATAAGCTAAGCCTTTATCCTTCATGGATTGAACCATGTCATCTATATATTCTTCGGCGTCCGATTCGCCTTTCCATAAGTCAAATGACACGTTGAGCTTCTCGTAGTTCTTCTTAAGGTCGTTTACGGATATTGTTAAAATGTGATTTAATAAAGCTTTGTACCCTCTTCTGCCCTTTTGAAGCTCTTTAGTGGCCTCCAGTGCCTTCTCTTTGTACTCTTCGTCTTCCTTAGATTTACCGGAAGCAAAGGGATATATTTCTTCAAGCTCTGCTATTGTAAACGGTGCTTCTTCGGGATATTCCCCATCGAAGTTCTCATCGAAATAACAAAGGTTCGGCTGTCTCTCTCTAAGTTCAGTAATAATAAGTCCCATCTGGAGACCCCAGTCTCCCAGATGAACATCACCTATTACGTTATGACCTATATATCTTGCAGTCCTTTTAATACTCTCTCCGATAACGGCAGAACGAAGGTGTCCCACATGAAGAGGCTTCGCAACATTAGGTCCACCGTAGTCAATGATTATCGTCTTCTTGTCATCGGTAACATCCAGACCGAACCTATCATCAGAATGCATCTTCTCCACGTACTTACTGAGATAATCCCCTGATATCTTGAAATTCAGAAATCCCGGCTTAACGGCTTCTGCCTCAGAGAACATCTTATTGTCCTTAAGGTTAGAAAGAACATCCTCCGCAATCATGATGGGGGCTTTCTTATATTCCTTTGCCGCAGCCATAGCGCCATTACATTGGAATTCGCATAGATCGGGACGATTGGAAAGGCTTGTCTTCCCGTATTTACTATCATATCCCGCTTTATCAAATGCTAATTTAACTTCTTCCGTAATTAAATCAAGTAGCTGATTCATTATATTATTCCCTTCTACTGTCTAATATATATGCCCTGTTCTTCTATCCAGTCAAGCATATCTTCCTGCGCCACCGTAGACCAGTTCTCGTCATTTTCATCGACAGCTTTTCTGGCATTCGAATTAAAGTCATTATCAAGTAAATCCTTTAGTATCTCTTCCTTCTTTTCCTCTAATTCCTTCTTCTCTTCTGTCTTAGTCATAATCTTTTTCCTTTTCTGTTTCTTTCTTTTTATTTCTCCCATTTATCCACCGCAATCTACGATTACACTTTTGTCTCCAACCTGTATATAGTGACAGCTTCCGGTCACTTCATGTGCCACACCTACGAATCTAAGCTTCACATACTACTCCTAAGCATATATACAACAACAAATTATACCATATTTATGGGAATAGTGTATAGGATTTATGGATAATCTTTAGTATTTCTGCGATATTAACTATAAATATAAGAAATCCCCGGGTCATAATCTGAAAGGAGTAGACCCGGGGATCATTATTGATCGTCATTATACTTTACTTTATTGTCTTATTAGCTAAAAAGTCAGGTATCTGAATATCCTTAGCCTCTACGCTTGCTTTAGGAGCCGGTTGTTCAAAATTCCCCGTGGTAGGTGGTGTAATGGGTGTTACAGGTGTAGTCGGCTTAGCGGGAGATACAGTCTTTCTCGCTGTCGGCGCATTAACCTTAGGTGCGACAGACGGTGCCGGAGCCTTCGGTACCTTCGGTGTATCATACTTCATCTTGTCCATTGCAGATATCGTGCCTGACATAGACGAAACAGATGATGAAGAAGCAACAGCCTGACCTTCAATAACATCTATTCCCGTAGCAATAAGCGTAATCTTAACCTCATCGTTAAGTGAATCATCAATTACAATACCAAGATAATTCTCGACATCATCTCCTGTTATCTCATTGACATAGTCAGCCGCGGCACTAGCCTCAAAGAGAGACATATCAGAATCACCTGTAATGTTAAGAATAACATTCTTGGCACCATCAAGACTCGTCTCAAGAAGAGGCGATTCAACAGCCATCTTAACGGCATCCATGAACTTATTATCACCCTTTCCGGTACCATAGCCCATATGGGCATATCCTTGATCGAGCATTACTGACTGAACATCAGCAAAGTCGAGGTTAATCTCACCGTCATTTGTAATAAGGTCGGTTATACCGCGAATACATTGTTGTAATATCTCATCAGCCTTCTGGAAAGCAACTTTAATGCTTGTCTTAGAGTCTATAATAGAGAAAAGCTTCTGATTGGGAATTACGATTAATGTATCAACGAATTCCATAAGCTTATCAACACCTTCGATAGCGCGCTTCATACGACCTTTTTGTTCCATTTCAAAAGGTTTGGTAACAACGGCTACAGTAAGAATTCCCTGCTCCTTAGCCGCTTTCGCAATAACAGGGGATGCTCCTGTACCTGTTCCGCCACCCATTCCTGCGGTAATAAAGAGCATATCAACGCCCTTAATAGCTGCACTAAGCTCCTCTATCGACTCTTCTGCAGACTTCTCTCCGATCTCAGGATTAGCGCCTGCGCCCAGACCGTTGGTTAATTTCTCACCAATCTGAATGGTCGTTGTTGCTTTATTATTCATAAGATCCTGCTTGTCGGTGTTAACAGCAACGAACTCTACACCCTCTACATTTTCATCTATCATTCTGTTAACGGCATTGTTGCCGGCTCCGCCGACACCCATGACCATAAGTCTTGCCACAGATTCATCAGTAGTATTCGAAATCTCAAGCATAGTGAATATTCCTCCTAAACCATTTATTCATAATGAGCAAACTGCTCCCGTAAAAATGCTATATACTATAATAAGGTTTTTTCCCGAAATAATCAACAATTTTTTTATGTTTTTTATTTATTGCACCTCCTTCTTAAACACAATATCTGTATTTTCAAGAGAAAAATTCTCAAGATGTAGTGTTCCTGCTTGGTTTTCAAGCTGTGGCAAGATTATGGCAAGACGCTTACACTTTTCATCCATATCATTCTTAAGTCCAAAGTTAATTTTTATGTTATCTTTGTACCCGTAAATGTTATGATTATCATCAACGGTGATTGAATTGACAAATATGTTATTTGCCTTTAATTCCTTGACAGTTTCAAGGAATGCGTTAAGATATGCCTCATCATTATATATAGTGTCACCTATCTCTGTTCCCGTAGGTTCAATATCATTCCATTTCGTGGAATTATCAAGAATCCGGTCAGATATATCGGTTATCTTCCCATCTTCGTCAAAATATCTTGCACAGTCCGTCTCTACATAACCTATGGGGGTTCGCTCCGTAACGGTAATTTTAACGGTATTAAGCCCCGTCATAGTAACCTTTACATTATCTATAAACGGAATATCCTTCTTAGGCTTAATAAAATTATGTATAACTTCATAGACGGAGTTATTGGAATACTTGCCGTCGATCACGTATTCCTTTATCTCTTCATCACTATATATATAAGAGCCTTCCACTACAACATTTTTAAGACCGCATGCAAATAGCACAAAGAGAATAGCTCCGATAATTACAATGGCAAGACCAAGCACCCACTCGGTAATAAGAAGCGCTATTGCTCTACGCTTCCTCTTACGCTTCTCCTTAAGAGACAACTTCCTTCTTGTTACGTGATTAGGTCTCTCGGGAATTCTTTCCTCTTCAATCTTCCTACTCTTTTTTTGCTTTTTTTCTTCCGATTTATTTTTTTTCGGCTTTCTCTCATATTCGCCCAAAGTATTACCCTCGGTATCTACGAATACAATCTTATCCTTCGTGACATCATCCATTGACTGCTTTATAGATATATCTTTACTTTTCTTATTCGTCTTATTCGTCTTCTTCATCCACATCTACTCCTTTAGACACAGACAGAGCTATCCCTATTTCAGCAAGGAGAATAGCCAGAGAGGTACCTCCATAACTAATAAACGGCAGTGTTACTCCCGTATTGGGAATTGTATTGGTAACAACCGCTACATTAAGAATAACCTGAAGAGAAATATGTGCGGCGATTCCGATTACAAGGAACGATCCGAACATATCCTTCGCATGAATCGCTATAAGAACAAGTCTCCATACGAGAACAACGAACATTGCAATTACACATATAGCACCGAAGAGACCTAATTCTTCACATATTATGGAAAATACCATATCATTCTGAGCTTCCGGAACAAAGCCCTGCTTCTGAACACTTTCACCAAGTCCTTTACCGAAGAGACCGCCGGAACCTATTGCATATAAAGCCTGCATCGTCTGATACGCATCATTATTCTCGGGGTCGAGCCACGCCTTAATTCTCTGAGCTCTATAGCCCGCCGTAAGTGCAAACGCAACGATACCGATAATACCGAGAATACCCACACCGATAAAAGGCCATGTCTTGGGACTTGCAATAAAAAGCATTATTCCACCTATAAGAAGAATAATTATCGCTGTACTTAGATTATTAATTGCAACAAGGACAAATAGCGGACCTATTGTAATAAGAGCCGTAATTACCAGATTCTTAGCGCTTCTTAGTCTGCCCGGATTTCTTGATATTATGTATGCTAGCAGAATAATGAGCGCGACCTTACCAAGCTCCGAAGGCTGGAAAGAAATAGGACCTATATATATCCATCTTGATGAATTATTAAGAGTTGTTCCGAAGAATATTACGTATGCAGACAGCGCAAGAGCAATAAAATAAAGTGGCCACGCAATTTTCTTAAAGAACTTATATCCCACCTTGCATATAACAACAATTGCAACTATTCCGAGACCGCAAGAAATAGCTTGCTTCTTAAGATAATAAAGGGAATCTCCGGTTTTTAAGGTAGCATTATAAGAGCTTGCGGAATATACCATAATAAGTCCGAAAGCCAACATAAATGCAACAATTACAAGGAGCGTATAGTCAATCTGTCCCTTATTCTTCTTTATTCTTTTTCGCGTAGTCCTATGAGTCCTTGTAGTCTCCGGCATGAGTCTTAAAACACTTTCCTCTCTCTTCATAATTGACGAACATATCCCAGCTTGCACAAGCGGGGGATAAAAGGATTGCATCGCCGGATACTGCCTCCTCAAAGCATATATCCATTGCATCCTCTAATGTGTCCGCATATTCAAAGTCGGTAAAGCCTGCTTTCTTGCAGGTGTCACCGATTTGCATTTTTGTCTCACCTATTAAAAGAAGCTTCTTAACACGACCGTCAAAGCATTCTACCCACTCATCAAATGTCGCATCCTTATCATATCCGCCTCCGATAAGAAATGTAGGTCTGTTCATGGCGCATATACCTTTAATTGCAGCGTCTGTATTAGTTGCCTTAGAATCATTGTAGAATTTTACACCTTTTCTTTCGCACACATATTCAATACGATGCTCAACGGCCTTGAAATTCTTAAGTCCTGTAACTATTTCTTCCTTGGAAAGTCCCATTGAAAGACCTATAAGGATACCGCACATCGCATTTTCAAAGTTATGCTTACCCAGAATTGTAAGATCATCCACATCAATAATCTTGTCAGTACCGTTATCATCAGCGAAGTACAGCGCGCCGTTTTCACAGTATGCACCATTCTCCAATTTCCTCTCAGATGAGAAATATATGGGTCTACACTTAACCTCTTTCCCAAAAGCACGGAGCACCTCATCTTCGTAGTTAAGAATACATACGTCGGACTCCGTCTGATTAATCGTAATATTCTTCTTAGCGCTGATATAATTATCCATTGTATGATGTCTGTTAAGATGATCCGGCGTAATATTAAGTATTGCCGTAATGTCAGGCTTAAAATCAATTATAGTCTCAAGCTGAAAACTGCTTATCTCAACGACGAACACTGTATCTTCTGTTGAGTTATATGCCATACCCGTGTATGCAATACCGATATTACCGCATACTCGAACGTCTTCATAATGAGTCTTAAGAATATCCCCTACAAGAGCGGTGGTTGTTGTCTTACCGTTGGTACCTGTGATGGCTACAATTCTACCTTTTGAATAATTAAATGCTAATTCTACTTCACCCCAAATTGTAATGCCACTCTTATTTAAAGCGATAGCAATTTCACTGTCAAGAGGTATGCCCGGGCTTATTACAGCTATGCCAAAATCTTTTAGATTTAATTTTTCAATTGCACCAAATACAATTTCAACATCAGATAAATTATTCTTTTCTCTTATTTCATCTTCTTTTAATTTCTCATTTCCATCGTATAAAGTCACGGCTTTGCCGTTCTTTCGAAGCAGTTCACAGGCACCGATTCCGCTTACGCCCGCTCCAACAACAAGATATTTTTCACTCATTAGAATGCCTCCAAATCCACTTCATATCAACAACAATAATCAATATTAAATATAAATTTAACGTTAAAAATCAACATTTTTTACTGCAGAATACCCGCATATCCTACAAGACAAAGGATCAAAGTTACAATAGAGAATATACATACCACCTTAGTCTCTGACCAACCGCCTAATTCAAAGTGATGATGAATAGGTGTCATCCTAAATATCCTCTTACCGTGAGTCGCCTTGAAATATGCGACCTGAATAATAACAGATACAACCTCGGCAAGGTATATAAAACCAACTATAATTATAAAAATCGGCATCTGAAGCACATAAGCCGTAGCGGCTACAAAACCGCCGAGAGCCAAGGAACCGGTGTCTCCCATAAATATCTTGGCCGGATACACATTATACACAAGGAATCCCATAAGACCACCGATTACGGCACAGCACACAGGTGCAATATCGGTATGCAGGTACAAAGCTGCAAATGTAAAAAATCCCGCAACAATAATTGTTACCGTAGACGCCAATCCGTCAAGACCGTCAGTAAAATTAACTCCGTTGACGGTGCCGAGAACAGCAAGATAAAAAAGCGGAACGCAGAGCCAGCCGATATTAACGTAAGTACCTGCAAAAGGAATAAGTAAGTCCAAACTTATATCGCTTGCAAAAATAATATAAAGGCAAAGTGCCGTTGCAACCACCATTTGAAGAAGGAACTTTTGCCATGCCAAAAGTCCGTCGGACTTCCTTTTAACAGCCTTGAGATAGTCATCAACAAAGCCTATAATACCGAATAAAAGTGTGGTTACGGCAATAGGAAGAACAAGAGGATAGTCTTTAACATAGAATGCAGATACTACTACGACAGCTACCAGGAACATTATTCCGCCCATGGATGGGGTGCCGTTCTTTACTTGGTGTGATTCAAGTTCTTCACGTTCGGTGTTGCCGACCTTAAGCTTTGTTAAGGCGGGGATAAGGAATTTGCCAAGAATTAAGGAAATGACAAAAGCGGCGACTAGAGGGAGCAGAATTGTAATAACAAAGTTTAACATGATGGATTCCTTTCAGATTTTTTATAATTATAAAGTATTCAGCCGAGATATAAGGCATTTATTGGGCTAATATAAAGTATTCAGCCGAGATATAGGGCGTTTATTCTCAAAATTCCGCCATATACGGTTTCGAGTACCTCCGCTTGACCTAACGGTCTACGCCGGAGGTCTCGACAACCGCATTGCGATGAAGTCTCATAACAACGGAGAGTCTTTACGCCCTATATCCGAATTAGTATCATATTAATGTAGCGGATATATCTAAGGTCTTTATGCCTTATATCCGATATTATACCACACTATTCCCCTTCCACAACATCTTGATCAGCCCTTTCAATGTTGAGGTACGGGAGAACCTGCTCTAAGATGTTACGTGTTATCTCCTGGGCATAGGAGCTGTGGGCCTGGTCGGAGACGTTGGGTGTGTCGATGACCGTATATATTACCAGTTCAGGGTTGTTGTAGGGGGCGTATCCTATGAACGATACGAGGTAATTGCCCTGATCTCTGGGGAGCTTCTCAGCCGTACCGGTCTTGCCACCGATATTGTAGCCTTCGACCTGCACTTCTTTCGCTGTTCCGTCGGTAACTACATGAAGCATATAGTTCTTAAGGATATCGGATACGTCCTTAGAGACTGTCTCCTTTAGCACAACAGGAACGGCGCTTGACACCTTATTTCCCGAAGAATCAAGCATAGAATGCTGTATATGGGGCTTATAGAAATTACCACCGTTAATAAGAGACGAATATGCTGAGGCCATCTGTATCATAGTGACGTTAAAGTTCTGACCAAAGGAGTTGGTTGCAAGGTTAGATGCAATCTTCGTAAGTTCATCCTTAGAATAAAGGAGGTTCTTAGTGCTGGCTTCGTTGGGAAGGTCTATAGTGGTCTTCTGGCCGAAGCCGAATATTGATTGATAGTCACTGAAGATGTCAGGTCCGATGACTCTTACAATCTGCATAAGAGCGTCGTTACATGACTCTTTAAGGGAGCCCTCTACTGTAAGAATGCCGTGACCGTCTCTGTTAACGCAGTGAATATCATGATCGCTGACTCTTTCCTTACCATCACACATATATGTCTCATCGCCTGTAATACAGCCCGTTTCAAGCCCTACAGCGACCGTAAACGGCTTAAATGTCGAACCGGGTTCATATGTATTGGATACGCAGAAATTCTTCCATAATTTGCTTAATGCGTCAACCTGCTCCTCTTCTGTCATTGCATTTATCTGTTCAGGCGTATACCTTGCCGAGAGATCTCTCGGATTGTTGGGGTCGAAGCTCGGATAGCTTGCCATCGCAAGAATCTCACCGTTATTGGGATTCATTATAATACATGCCGTATTAATGCTTCCGTCTTTTGTGCCGTCTCTGTGAGCCTCGTTCCAATTAAGGATTTCCTGCTCAACAATTGACTGCACATTAACGTCAATTGTGCTTACCAAGGTCTTACCGTTCTCCGGTGCTATAACAGTATTTTCAACGGTATTATTATCAGTATAAATACCGTATTTTCTACCGTTGGTACCGTTGAGATCGTTATTATAGTAGCTTTCAATTCCGAGCGCTCCTGTGTTGCCGTCCGAGCAATAACCAAGAACCGGCGCAGCCAAGTTATCATAAGGATATGTCCTCATATATTCCTTCTCGAACCATATGCCGGCTATCTTATCCTTATTGGCGTCTTCATTCTTCATGGCCTCGAAATCTTCTTTTGACTTGACATCAACCTTTTTTTGAAGCACCTCGTATTGACTGTCCTTCCTGTCGGATAGTGCTTTTTCCATCTGATCTTCTGTTATTTCGGGGAAATATTTGGTGACAGCCGAAATTGTGGATTCTTTCTTCTCGGGCGTCTGATTTAACATCTTACAATCGAGAATTACATTGTATACATCAACAGACGTGGCAAGAACAGAACCCTTCCTGTCAACAATGTCTCCTCGTTGAAACGGTATAATTTCATTCGAATATCCCTGCTGAGAAAGCACGATTTTCTCATATTTCTCGCCGCTTGAATATTCGATATACATAAGTCTAACTATTAATACCACAAAAAGAACGCAAACGACTCCAAAAATCAGCCAAAGTCTGCTTTGCATTCTTCTTAATATCTTATGATACCTATTGGGGCGTCTAATCTTATCGGGATTGACACTTGGTTTTCTTCGCTTATTACTTCTGTTATGACGTCTTGTATCACTCAAAGGAAGCACCTACCTACATTTACGGAACCTTATTATATTGATCCATATGATCCTTGGCTACCATATCATAATACACTATTTTGTCCGATCCTGCATAGACCATTCCAAGTTCATTTAACGCCGTGTTTCTCACATTTGCGAGATTGGCGGATGTATTGATACGAGCCTCTGTTGCGCCGTTATCTGCTTTAAGTGCACTTATCTCTGTCTCAAGCTGCGCAATACTGTCTGTTCTCTCGGTTATTCCCGTTTGCAAATAAATATATCCAACGAAAAAGCACACGCAGAACACTATTGCCATTGTAGCATAAATTGATTGTAATTTCTTCCTTCTTTTGCGAACATTTTTAGCTCTTCTTTTTTCTCTTATCCTTCTTTCTTCTTCAAGCTTATGTCTTCTCTGCAGTTCTTCGAAGTCGACATCAGTCTGAATTTCTCTAACTGCATTTCCCTCTTCAATATAAACAGTTTGTATTCTGGCCATGGCAACCTCCCTACTCTTCTAACACACACCTTTTAAAACATCTTAGTTTTGCACTCTTCGACCTGGAATTCTCTTCCACTTCCAGGTCAGAGGGCAAAATCGGTTTTCGAGTAACCACCTCTCCTTTGGATACCCGACCGCATGCACATACCGGGAACTCAGTGGGACATATGCATGGGTTTTCATTTTCCTTGAATACGTTCTTAACAATACGATCTTCTAAGGAGTGAAAGGTTATAACAGAAATAATACCGTTATTATTTAATAAACCGATCATATCATTAAGACTTTTTTCAAGGATATCAAGCTCTCCGTTAAGCTCAATCCGAAGAGCCTGGAACGAACGTTTCGACGGATGACCGCCTTTTCTTTTGTACTTCTCGGGAATACTCTTATCAATTATCTTATTCAATTCGCCGGTAGTCTTTATCCTCTTCTCTTCTCTCTCCCGGCAAATGTTCTTAGCTATATTTTTCGCGAATCTCTCTTCACCGTATACTTTGAGGATTCTGCATAGGTCATCGTATGAATAATCATTTACAATATCTTCAGCAGTAAGTTCCTCTTCCCTGTCCATCCTCATATCAAGAGGTGCTTCTTCACTCATATATGAAAACCCGCGTTCCTTATTGTCAATCTGATATGAGGATACCCCAAGGTCTAATACAATTCCATCAACTCTATCTATGCCAAGCCCTTCAAGAATCTTCGGAACGTCGCTGAAGTTTCCTTTTACAAATGTTACTTTATCTTCGTACCCTTTAAGCCTCTCTTTCGCAGCGTTAATTGCATCTATGTCTCTGTCAATTCCGATTAGCCTTCCGTCTTCCAGTCTCTTAACAATCTCAAGGGAGTGACCTGCGCCACCCAATGTTCCGTCCACATACACCCCATCAGGTGAAATGTTAAGATTATCGATTGTCTCATTCAGTAGAACCGAATAATGATTAAATTCCATATCTAAATAAATATTCCAAGCTCTGCCATGCCTTCAGCGATCGAATCCATCTCATCCTCTGAATATGCATTGCTGTCATTCCATTTATCTTTACTCCATATCTCAACTCTGCTTGATACGCCGGCAAGGACAACTTCCTTAGTAAGCCCTGCGTGATCTCTTAAGTTTTGAGGAAGAAGGATTCTTCCTTGCCTGTCTACCTGTAAGTTGGCAGCACCGGCAAAGAAGAATCTCATGAACTTTCTTGCTTCACGGGTGGTCATTGGCTTCTCATGCATCTTCTGTTCGATATTAGACCATTCCTCTAATGTATATACGAATAAGCATCCGTCAAGTCCCTTTGTTACAACGAATTCTGATCCAAGTTCTTCTCGAAACTTTGCCGGCATAATTAGTCTTCCTTTTTCATCGATATTATGCTCGAACTCGCCGATGAACATGACTCTCTCCTTTCATACAATTTGGTCTTAAATCTCCCACAATTTTCCACTTCTCACCACGTGACTCCATTTTATTCTTTTTTAATGGGAATTTCAACCCCCAAAATGGCTTGAAACCACCGTTTTATGCCGTGTGGGGGATGGTGGGAGAGAAAAATGCACAAAAAATTGTGGTTGCGAGATTCGCAACCACAATATATAGTGTTTGTATCAAAAACTATGTAATACTATACAAAGTTTTTGGATAATATTTGTGTATTATTCAGTTTCCGTAGTGGGTTTCTCCGGCTTGATTCTGGGTGTCGCAGGCTTCTTTTTAACAATAAATACAATATTTAGTACAATTGACACTATAATCATAATTATTGCCACAACTTGCGATATCGCAATACCGGTGCTTCCTATCTGTAATTGGTCGGTTCGTAGCGACTCTATGAAGAATCTTCCGAGACCGTAGAGACCGATATAGAGAAGGAATATCTGACCGTCGAATTTCTTATATTTCCTAAATATAATCAAGAAAATAAGGACACACAGGTTCCAAAGGGATTCGTAGAGATATGTGGGATGAACGCTCACGAACACATCGCCGTCCTGCACCACCAGATTGGCCAGCATATTATCTGTAATAAAATCATTAGATCTTACTCTGTCAAGGGGAATCAACATTGCAAGGGGACCGTTGGTATAATCACCGAAGGCTTCCCTATTGAAGAAGTTACCCCACCTTCCTGCAATCTGACCTAAGATAACGCCGAGACTTACAATGTCGGCAATTAGCCAGAAGTCGAGCTTGAATATCTTACAGCACACGATAACGGCAACCATGCCGAGGATTATACCGCCGTATATTCCGAGGCCACCTTCCCATATCTTGAAAATGCTAAGAGGGTCGTTCTTATAATAATCAAAAGCGAATATTACATAATAAATCCTGGCACCGAGAATACCGGCGATAATAGATATTATAAAGAGATCGATAAAGTGGTCTCTGTTGACGTTATAATATTTGCATTCGCTGTAGCACCAGAAGAATGCAACTATCATTGCCGTACCTATAATAAGTCCGTACAGGGATAAGCTGATGGGGCCTATTGTAAGGAATTCCGGGACGTTAGGTAGGGTTATTCCCAGGTTAGGAAATATTATAGTGTTGTTCATTACAAGATTTTTACCTTTCTTCTTCTCTTCAAACAATTAGCATGGCATCACCGAAACTAAAGAACCTATAACGTTCTCTTACAGCTTCCTCATACGCCGCCAAGACATTCTCACGTCCTGCAAGGGCAGATACCAGCATTATAAGCGTTGATTCGGGCAAATGGAAGTTGGTTATAAGCGCATCTATCACCTTAAACTCATAACCGGGATAGATAAATATATCCGTATCACCCTTCTTCGGTGTAAGATAGCCGTCCTCGTCTGCCGCCGACTCTATCGTTCTTGTACTCGTGGTTCCGACAGATATTACTCTCCCACCACTTCTTCTCGTCTCATTTATAATGTCGCAGGCTTCCTTTGTAATCTCATAATACTCAGAGTGCATATGGTGATCTAACACATTTTCCACCTTAACAGGACGAAATGTGCCAAGTCCCACATGAAGGGTTACCTCTGCAATATTAACGCCCATATCCCTTATTTCCTGTAAGAGTTCGGGCGTAAAGTGAAGCCCGGCTGTAGGTGCCGCCGCAGAGCCGTCATACTTAGCATATACGGTCTGGTATCTGGTCTTATCCTGCAATTTATGGGTTATATAAGGCGGGAGTGGCATCTCGCCAAGCTTATCTAAGATCTCCTCGAATATGCCCTCATATTCAAAGCGGATAAGCCTATTACCCTCTTCTACCACGTCTATTATCTCACCCACAAGAATTCCGTCGCCGAATACGATTCTCGCCCCGCTTCTTGCTTTCTTCCCCGGGCGTGTAAGACACTCCCATGTATTCGCATCAATTCTCTTAAGAAGCAGTATTTCGATTACAGCGCCTGTGTCTTCCTTACTGCCGTAAAGCCTTGCGGGAATAACCTTGGTATTGTTGATAACAAGGCAATCACCCGCATTAAGATACTCTGTTACATCATAGAAATGCTTATGCGCGACCTCCCCCGTATTCTTATGAAGAATCATAAGGCGGGATTCACTACGCTTTTCTAAAGGGTCTTGGGCTATAAGCTCTTCCGGAAGGTCGTAATTAAAGTCTGATACATTCAAAACTAACTCCTAAGTTCTATACCCATACCCTGCAGTGCCTTAAGGATTCTGTCCATAGCACCATTAACATCATCATCTGCCAGGTTTTTATCCTTAGCTCTAAATACAAGGGAATATGCCATCGACTTATACCCCATCTTAATCTGGTCGCCCTCATATATATCAAAGAGCTCAAAGCTCTCGAGATACGCTCCACCCTTATTCTCAAATACTTCCTCAATCTTATTGGCAAGCACTTCCTTAGGTACTACCATACTTATATCTCTTGTGGCGGCCGGATACTTAGGTATTGGCACAAACTTCATCTCAAAGCTTGCATTTTCTCTTAACAGCACTGTATCAAGCGCTGCAATGTACACCCTATCCTTAATATCATAATTAGCAGCAACCTTAGGATGCACTTCTCCTATACATCCCACTTCTACGCCATTATATATAATAGTTGCACCCCTACCCGGATGTAAGAACGGCGCAGGATTCTTAGGGCTATACTCTACCTGCTTTTCTAACCCAAGGGCTTCAAATACCTCTTCTACCACTCCCTTAAGCATATAGAAATCAATATCTCCATAGGCACCAAGCGTAAGCGTCATCCTCTCATCAGGTAATTCTTCAACAGGAATTGATTTAGGTAAATACACATTTCCAAGCTCATACAATCTAACATCCTTGTTACGACGATTATAATTGGTAGATAAGCTTGTCATCATACCATCAAAGGGCAAGGTTCTCATAATCGAATAGTCTTCGCCCAGCGGATTAGAGATAACAACCGCTCTTCTAATCACACTGCTCTCAGGAATCAGCAGCTTATCAAACACCTTAGGACTCTCAAATGAATAACACATAGCCTGAGAAAAACCACAGTGCTCCGCTACAGTCTTAATAGTATTCTCAATAATAAGCTTGTTGCTTAACTTACCGGTGGTTGCTTCACCGCTTGGCAGTGATGTGGGAATCTTGTCATATCCGTAGAATCTCGCAACCTCTTCAGCAAGATCTGCATAGCACTCTAAATCCTGTCTCCATGTAGGGATAGTGACCTTATTGTCCTCTACTTTAAGCTCAAGACGCTTAAAGTAATCCTTCATTTCGTCAGGGCTGATATCGGTTCCGAGTATCTTATTATATTTATCAGGCTCAAATGGTAATGTGATCTCCTCTCGCTTCTGAGGATACACATCAACTACTCCGCCTACAACAGTACCTGCTCCAAGCTCTTCAATAAGCTGGCACGCTCTGTTAATTGCATTAATTGCATTGTTAGGATCAAGCCCTTTCTCGAACTTGCCTGAAGCATCTGTACGAAGCCCAACCTTCTTAGACGAAAGCCTTATATTGGTTCCGTCGAAGCATGCCGATTCAAATAACATCGTCGTTACATCGTCGGTAATCATAGAGTTCTCACCACCCATAATACCGGCGATACCTACCGCCTTAGCGCCATCGCATATCATAAGAGTCGATTCGTCCATTTCCCTCTCAACTCCGTCTAAGGTAGTGAACTTCTCGCCCTTAGCAGCATTTCTCACAACAATAAGATTGTCGGCAATCGTATCAAGGTCGTATGCATGCATAGGCTGACCATACTCTTCCATCACATAATTGGTTATATCAACGATATTGTTAATCGGTCTTATGCCCTGCGCCATAAGTCTTCTCTGCATCCACTTAGGAGAAGGCTCAATCTTAATATCCTTAACAACTCTTGCGGTATATCTCTTGCATAATCTGGGATTCTCAATGGCAACCTTGATATAGTCGTTAACATCCTCGTCATTTCCCGTCTCAGTAATAACAGGTGGCTTGAATTCCTTTTTAAATGTGGCTGCAGCTTCGCGAGCGAGACCGAGCACTCCAAAGCAATCAACCCTGTTACTTGTAATCTCATATTCTACAACTACATCATCTCTGCCAAGAAGCTTAATCGCATCAGAACCGACTTCGACGTCATCTTCGAATACATATACGCCGTCTTCGGGCGCTTCGGGATACATGTCTGTTGATGCACCAAGCTCTTCAACAGAGCAAAACATTCCCCGGCTCTCAACGCCGCGAAGCTTACCTGTCTTAATCTTAACAGCTTTAGTGCCATCAAGCACACTGCCACCGTCTAATACAACAGGTATCTTATCGCCTTCCTTGACATTCTTAGCGCCTGTTACAATCTGAAGCTTCTCAGTGCCTACGTCTACTTGACATACAACCAGCTTGTCGGCATCGGGGTGCTTCTCTATTCTTTCAATCTGACCTACAACTATTTTATCAAGATTCTCATCCATTTCCTCGTAGAACTCAACTTTTGAGCCTGAGAGTGTCATAGCATCCATATATTCCTTTGGTGTGACATTAAGATCCGGCACTAAGTCTTTTATCCATTTAAGTGAAGTTCTCATTTTTTTCTCCTTATATTTTCTTTATCAATCATTAAAACTGGTCCAAGAATCTACTATCATTCTCATACAAGAGACGCATATCATCAATTTCGTACTTGAGAAGTGTAATTCGCTCCAGGCCGACACCGAAGGCGAAGCCTTGGTACTCGTCAGGATCAATCCCACTCATCTTAAGTACTTTCGGATGCACCATTCCGCAGCCCAGAATCTCAATCCAGCCTTCACCCTTGCAGAACCTACAGCCCTTGCCACCACATTTAAAGCAGGACACATCCACCTCTGCACTTGGCTCTGTAAACGGAAAATGATGCGGCCTAAACTTAACCTTAACGTCGTCTCCAAACAGTTGCTTAGCGAATTCTTCAAGCGTACCTTTAAGATCCGCAAATGTTATATCCTTATCAATTACCATTCCTTCAATCTGATGGAATGAAGGCGAATGAGTTGCATCAACTTCATCCGAGCGGAACACTCTACCGGGAGCAATCATTCTTATCGGTAACTTGCCTTTCTCCATCTCGTGCACCTGTACCGGAGAAGTCTGTGTTCTAAGAAGAATATCCTTATTAATATAGAACGTATCCTGCTCATCCTTAGCCGGATGATTAGGCGGTATATTAAGGGCCTCAAAGTTATAATAATCGTATTCCACTTCAGGTCCTTCTACCACTTCATATCCCATTCCAACGAATATCTTCTCAACTTCATCAAGCACCTTCGTATTGGGATGACGATGACCTTCTCTTACCTTCTTAGCAGGGAGTGTCACATCGATTGTCTCATTTTGCAATCTATGTTCCATCTCCTCCTCTTCCAACTTATCCTTAGCATCATTAAGATACTTCTCTATTGCCTCTCTTGTCTCATTTACAAGAGCACCTACCTTAGGCCTGTCTTCAATCGCCACATCCTTCATACCCTTGAGAACCGCCGTAAGCTCTCCCTTTTTACCGAGAACAGATACCTTGACATCATTAAGCGCACCCATCTCGGTAGCTTCGTCAATCTTCTTAATGGCCTGTTCTCTTATGCTTTCAAGTTTTTCTTTCATAAGACATTATTCCTTTCATAAAACTAAAAAACTCCGCCCCTACAAAGGGACGAAGCTTATCTCCTATAAGGGTCTAAAGACACCTACTGTGTGTAATCTATGCCTTTTCCGATAGAGATTGTAGCATAAATCGTGATAATAATCAATTATTATTTATCTACCTTACTGCATACCATGCGATTCCTTCATCTATCCATCCCACCTGCACAAGACTGTTAATATCGGCTTTATTCGATGTAAAAAGATGTCCTGCTCCTGTAGCATTGGGATTGTATGCCCTAAATATCTTAACATTACCGCCGGAATAGCAACTTATTCCTTCATATATCCAACCTGCTTCAACCAAATAATCTCTTCCCTCTGAGTCAGTTGTGAAAAAATGGTATCCGCCATTGGGATTATACATTTTATATAATGGTTTGCCTTCAGACGGCGCAAACCACGCAATATTCTCATAATTCCAGCCTACATCGACAAGAAAACCGACGTCACTATAATTAGCAGTATAGAAATGCTCTCCCGATCCCGGATTATACATTCTGTACATCGGAACACTTCCATCAACCGTCTTAATCTCTTCTATATCTTCAAAGTTATACAACCCGATTATCGTTCCGGAAGAAATATGATAATACTCTCCGTCTATATTATATACCCCGTTAAGATCATCTCTTACACGTCCGTCTTCGAAATAGTAGGTCGTGCCGTCAACCGAAAAGAGTCCCTTAAGATCTGTCTGCCTAATACCACTTTCGTAATAGTATCCATCCGTCCAGATTCCCGTAAAATCGGGATCCATATCCGGATCCTCAGGCTTTATACTATTCTTGGCATTTGTAACAGCACTATCAAGATATTTATCCATAACGGCAACGGCATTCACCTTGGAAATGTCACTTACCAAAATAGCATCACCCTTATAAATACTGCTCTTAGTAAATGCCGGCGATGGAGTTGTTCCGTCAGTCGTATAATAAATTGTAGCTCCCGGAGTCGCATCAATTATTGTCACACGATATTTCGGACCTGTCTTCTCAACCGTAAATTCCGGCGCCGAAACAACATCAATGGGACTCGGAAGTACTGTTCCCGCATCAGTAGATGTTGATCCGATTGAAAGCGAACATATCGGCTTATAATCCGTCCAGAAATTCATACAAGTATGAGCCTCAACATTGCTCTTATTACTATCACTCAGTAAATCATTATCGCTTACCATAAAGTATTTATATAACGTAGTTGTTTTATCATCCCATGTACAATCCACGTTATACCATGAATTGCCTACCCTAACTTCGTTCCATTCATGGTTACTGCTCGTAACACATACACTATCGATATTAAGCGCATTACATATTAAAGCATATGCCTCGGCATAACCCGCGCACACCGTTTTCCCATCTACTAACGCAGAATATGCACTCTGGGTATGATACTTAGCATCTTCTTCCGGAGTAATAGCACTTCCGCCGTCACTTTTCGAAGAAACAATGTCATCATTATAATCCATTATGGAGCATATCATATTGTGCGCTGCCTTAACCTTAACAAGCTTATCACTTTCACTTGAAGACGCACCGATACTGTTTGTTACATTATCCAATACAGACTTAAACTTATCTGTTGCAACGGTTCTGCCGGATGCACTTGCAAAATCAGGATAGACACCTATACTAAATGCGGCATAATCTCCGTAAATACTCAGATTATTATTAAAGAAATAATACTGAGGATTAGAGCACAGGAACATGTATATGAATCCCTTAAAGTCATCTTGAGATGTAAATACGGAATCCGTATCATATGTGCCGTCCTTTGTACACATAACCGGCCCGAGAGAATACTTATTATTCCTAAGCTCAATATCAGAATCCTTGTTATCACCATCAAGATAAGACAGGGCAAGCGAATCCAATTCGTCCCATATCTGCTTTCTCTCAGGAGATAACTGATTATAATAATAATTGGAAGAATACTTATCCCAACTACTGTTATAGGATTTCGAACCTAAGATATGCTCAGAAAACTTATAGTTATCATGTGTAACTTCATCCTGAGTGTTAAGAATATCCGGAATTATTTCTCTTTCTATATTAAGCTCGATAAATCCGTTATTATTCTCGCCCTCACCGCTTCCTTTAATCGCATAGTAAGTGCCTGCAGCAACTACATCAAGACCCAGACTTGTCACAATAAGACACATTGCCACCAAAAGACTCGGTATTATACTTTTAAAATTATTGTTGTTTTTTCTGTTCTTAAATAATTGCATAATACTACCTCTACATATATTTTCGTACATTTTCACGAAAAATATAAGGTAGATATGATTTTTACCGCATTTTCCCTTGGATTTCCGTCACATACGCCTCCAAATACGGGTCGGTGCCCTCTGTGAGACCATGTTCACGAAGCATCCTGACAATCAGGCCTGCGATTCTTTCGGTAAGAAGAACGATTGGGTCGGAGAGATTACGATATCCGGGCATATAGTCTTTTCCTTCCCAGACTGATTTATCGCCTACCGTCTCCGATAATTCCTTAATATATCCTGCGAACCTGCCTTCAGTATCTATCTCTGTCAGGCGTCTGTATGTCCACTTATAATACGGCGGATATTCTCGTTTCATTAAGAAGAAAAGCTTCATGGCGCTATCAAGCCCCTCAAAATGACACATCCTTGCTGCCACAATATCATTTCTGCTCATACAACGAGCGTAATTAACCTGCAAAGCCTGTGCGTACCTATGAAGCTCACTAACAATTCTTATCTTCCATATATTATCGGGATAATAATTAAGAAGCAGATTGCGAAATGCAGTGAAGTAGCCCAGGTCATCTCTGAACACTTCCCCGTCAACAGCCGTCGCAAGACAATTATGGTCAAGACACGTCCAGTCGGAATCTGTGATAACACATTTCTCCGCATCCAAAGGAGTACCCAGTATGTTGGAATAAAACCCTCTTATAGTCATCACTCCGCGGCGAACTCTCAGCCTCATTGTAAGATTCCCCGGAGCATGGTCTTCAATCAGCTTATCATATTCATAAGACAACCTGTCCCCAAACAAAAGCATATCTTCATCCGTAACCCAGAGAACAACTCCCGTCCCGAAATCGTGATCTCGGGAAACAAAGTCGTCATAGCCAAAACAGTCGGACCCCTCTCCAACAAGTCCGACTGCTATCCTATTCTCATATTCAGGAAACTTTTCTTTAATCATAGGAGCAACCTCATCCTCATAAAAAGTTCGGCTGCTCGAATACCGATCTTGCATATTATACTCCTAGAACTGTGTAGACTTCTCAAGTTCTGTTATCTTACGCTCACCCTCCTCCGCAAGAGCAGCAAACTTATTAATTGTATCCTTCATCATGGGAAGCGCTTCCTGACGGTAGTTATTAATATCATCAAGGGCCCCTAAAGCTTCGGCAAATGACGCCTGAAGTACTTCGGGGCTAAGCGCTGCTTCCGTAGCCTGCTTTTGCACTTCCACACCTTGCTGTCTAAGCATCTTAGATGTGGTGTCAATCATATCGTTGGTGGCCTTATTAACCGCATTTACCTTGTCAAGGACAATCCTCTGGTTATATAACGCTCCCGCAACGGTAACGGCTGTACGAAGGGCAGATACCGTTACATTCTGAGCTCTGTCAACGGAACGTATAAGCTCTCTGTTATTCTTCCTTATAATCTCTGATGCAATAATTCCCTGCTGATTAACAACAAGAATCTGCTGGAAATCCTCTATCTTCTGACGAAGAGGGAACAGCACCTCATCTTCTACGAATCTGATCTTATTCTCGTCTTCTCCGTCACGCTTAGCCTGATCAATTGCGTCGCTTAGATATGAATCGAGTTGCATACCAAGCTCCATATTCTTCTGCATTTCCTTGGTAATCTCTCTCATAGAAGCTTCTTCTATCTCAAGAGTGGTGTTGTCATCTACAAGTATCTTCTTACCCTTCTCAAGGCTCTCAACTATTGTGGCAATCTCGTGATCTGCAGAATTGAACTTCTCGAAGTATCTTCTTACGGGGTTGAAGAATTTGCCCATCTTACCGCTTTTCACAAAATCAATTCCGGAAGGATCTAAGTCCTTCATCTGGATTGTGAGATCCTCAAGTCCTTTTGCAACCACACTGCTCTCACCGCCGATATTATTGTAAGCCATCATTCTCTTCTCAAGAAGCTCATTACGATTCCTTGTCTTCGTAAGAGTGTCTGTTCCGAATTGATTGATTACATCAACGATTTCCTTCCTTGTCTCGAAGGAATCAATGTCGGCACCCATAACGTCTTTTGCCTTATCAAGGGCAACGTTATCAATGGCTTCCTTTTCCTTCTCCGGTACCTGAAGTTCTTCCTTCACTACCTTTTCAATTTCTTCTTCCTTCGGTAATTCAAGTGTAAATCCCATAACGCATTTCCTCCTAAAAATTTTATAAAACTATTCGCATATATAGAACTGTTAATTATAAAGAACTGTTGAACAGCATCTTAATCTGATACATAATATCATCCGTATCGGCGTTAATTGTAGCCGCCTCGTTAATATTACTTATCTCCTTCAATGCGTCGATATTGGCGTTGTAACCGATTGTATATATCGGAACCTTAAGCGCCTTAACCACATCATTAATCTCTTCTAATTTGTATCCCGTATTAGTTGCACCGTCGCTTAAGACGAATATCATCGGCGTCGCATTGGGCGTCTCTTCAAGCTGCTTCTCAATCATATCAAGAGCCACGCATATTCCGTCAAATGTTGCTGTACCACCTGACGCATGAAGGGACTGCACCGCACCCTTAAAATACTCCTGTTGCGTTGTATCGAACTCCTTAATGGGAAGCTCGACATTGACATTGTCGGCGTAGCTTACAATTCCTACGTAGTTATCGTTGTTAATATATTGCATCGCATTTATAAGAGAGGTCTGAAGAGCGTTAATAGGTGCTCCAAGCATTGAGCCCGATACATCCGTAACAAATACGCATATTACAGGATTAGCATTCTTATTCTCCTTATAGAACCTCTGAGCTTCCCTAAGCTCGTCACCGCTAAGCTCACGATAAGAACACTTGTAATTATCAGGGTTATCGAAGCCGTATTCCTTCGCCTGCCTCTTGGCATCATCGGAACTGCAATAATCTGAGAATGCCTGTATTGCTTGCAATTTGTCTCCGTTACTTGTAAGGGCAACAAGCGGGTTATTATGCAGATATCCATAGGGCACAAATGTGTAATTCTGCGATAATGTCTTATCATTAATATATGTCTGATACTCAATAACGAATGCGTCAAATGTGCCCTTCTCAGCCGACTCTCTTATCTGCATTGTGGTAAGCGCAACGTATGGCACATTATTCTGGAAATTGTTAAATCCTTCCTTGGCGTTCTCGGAAAAGATATCGCCGTTACCGTATTCATAAAGAATACTTACAAGAAGATTAAGTCCCGCCGATGATGCGAAGGGATTGGTATATCCCGTTCTAATCTCACCCTTTGCCGTAGCGTCGGCTATCGTCTTAACATCAACCTTCCCATAAGACGACTGAAGCTTCTTATATACATCATTGGATACACAGAGCCCCGCTTGATTATCAACCATGGAATCGGATATAACATTGGTCTTAACACCGTCCGAATCAAGCATATATTTCCAGAGATTACTTGATGGGGTAAATGCGTCGGGGACAGCCTTCTTCGATGAAATATAGTCCACCGCCTCGCCGGAATTAACCTTCCTAATCATCACGCTGTAATTAATACCGTTAATGTTGACTCCGCCTTTTCTGTTGAACTCTTCACCCATCTTGGTAAGCCAGCCGTCAACACCTTCTCCTGCTTTCTCCGGAGACGAATATATCTCAATGTAGTTATCGGTGGTAGGTCTTACAACCACTTCACATGTATCAATATCGGGAAGCTCTCTCGATACGTTGGCTCTGTCTTCCGATGTTAAGATTGCTTTCGCAGGTTGCTTCTCCTTCGGGTCTATCTCTTTAACCATCTTGCTTAGTTTAGATAGAGCTTTTTCCCTCTCGATTTCTGCAGCCGGACGACCGATATTCTTCGTTACGGCAAGACCTATTATCATAACGATAATAGAGACAATTGCCACGAACACTATATATACTTTCTTACCGGTATTCTTTTTCTTCATCTATTCCTCCCGGACTTCTGTCTGACTCCTAAGTAATTATGTATAGAACTTAACTTCCTTCGTAAGCTCTTCAATCTCTGCAAGCATTGAATCCATATTCTGATCACTACCTGCCTTAGCAAGTTCCATAGTAAGCGTGTCAATCTTAAGGATAAGATTCTCGTTAACTGCTATCGCCTGTTCTATCTTCGCCTGATTCTCCTTGTAGAGTGCAATCTGCCTCTCCTGTATATCATCGGGAATGTTGTCGTTACGGTAGTTCTCTAACCTTGCATATTCGTCTTCGTCGAAAAATTTCATACGGTTGGTCATCGCCACAACATTTTGATTGGCGGTCTTCTCTGCAGCGTCGACTATTGAATAGTATTTCTCATAAGACATAGACTGCACATCGAACTTCTTAACTATTGCTGCCTTAGATCGTTCACAGCTTCTATTGAGCCTTGACAATTGTTCCTTAACAGTCCTTGCAATAGGCCCGAAATACTTTCCCCCGGTATACTCGTCAAGAACCGAAATCAGTTCATTGTTGGAATAAGATGCGTTCTCATCCATCATGGCCACCTTCGGCTCGTGAAGATACCATATACTCATACACACGAAGCCGGCGATAAGGATGACAACAATTCCGATTGCAATAATGGCTTTAACGATAGAGCCATCGAATGACATAAGGTTGAGTATGCCTCTTGAGAAGCAAATGACAGCTATAATAGCCTCTGCTATTCCAAAAAGTAAAAAGATCCACTTTTTATTCTTCTTCATCTATTCCTCCCTCAAAACATCACAATCCTTATAGAAGAATTTAAGAATCTCCTTGTAATTCTTCCCTTCCGCCGCAAGTGCCTTGGCACCGCTTTGGCTCATCCCACATCCGTGGCCGAAGCCTCCGCCGTACACATGATAGCCCTTCTCAACAGGTGTAAAGGAAAATGCAGCACTCGGAAGTGATGTAGTATCTTTCTTGCTGTTACCCGTAAGCGTTACAGAGTCAGTAGCCTTACCGAGTATCTTCCTTATCAGCAATTCATCATTTATTATAACACACCCGTTCTCAAATTCCACACTTAGACTTGTAATTACGCCTCCCGTACTTCGTTTTTTTACTTCCATACCCTTGAAGGCGCCGAATCCGTTCTTATTCAGAGTATTATGAGATGCGTCTAATACGTGCTTTCTCATATTGTCGTCGAGTTCAAGCTTAACGTTTCCTTCATCATTCTTTGTTGTATTAACAGACGTGTAATTAGATACAATAGCTTCCTTGACCTTGTCGAGCCCGGCGTTCATATCAAGGTCGCATTCCCAACGGAAGTATTGCATACCGTTTTCAAGTGCATTTTCATCCTGGTTCTTTATATATATGGCAAATGCGTCTTCAATACTCTTACTTGTATCAATCACCTTATCATCTGTCAAAACTTTTGCTTCCTTCAATGGATCAGTGTTGCTAAGGCTTATATATTTCCTTGCAAGATATGGGAACTTGTCTGCCTTCTGTGTCTGAGAGTACCCGTTAGACGTAGAATAGAACATTGTATCGGCAACGGTTCCGTCAGGTGCAATAACAACTTCTCCGGCCGTCTCGATTACAGCATCAAGAGCATCACCGCTCGCCCAAGTCTTACCGTAGACCTGATACGATGTACTGTCGTCTACGTGAGCTCCGGCTTCTTCATAGCCTAGTGCTCCACCTTTACTTAAGACGTAGCTTCTCGCGCAGACTGCCTGAGCCTTAAGAGCTTCGAGTCCGTAACTTGACGGCATCTCTGAACAAATCACCCCACTTATATACTCCTCCAGGGGTACCAGATTCGTTACTTGTAACCCGTTGGAAGTATAATGAAGATGAATAAGCCCGGGATAATTATCGCCCTTCTTGGTGCTTCCATTCTTAACAGTGAATCTACCGTCGACCTCAGTGGGGGCAAGCTCAATAACAGTTCCGGTAGGCCTGTTACTTGAAAATGTTATAAGCTCTCCGGGATTCGCACTGTGCTCCTGTCCATTCTCACTCCAGCGCATGCCCGAATCGCAAGAGACGGACACAATGTCCCATGTACTATTGTCGCCATTCTTAAGAAGTACGTTAATGTCGGATATGCTGTTAATATTCGACTGTATCTTGGCATTGTCCGCACTCTTCTTGACATTATAAATAATAAGTGCTGTTAAAAGTACAATAATACTCACCACCGCAATAACAATCACAATACGAAGCGGCTTCTTAATCTTAGTGCGCTTATTCTTTCTTTTACTATTCTTCTTTTTAGTGTTAGTGGATTTCTTGGAATTTTTAGAATTGGTTTTCATAATATATCGAAATGCGTAATAATACCCAAAATGCCGAGTCTACTATTTTGACTCCTAGACGAAATCTAGGTGGGCAACCGCAACTACTCTTTTGCCTTCCACTGAGTTCTGTGAGGCCTGACAGCCAAGCAGCAATGTAGGAATCCCGTTTAAAGTAAATGTAGGTTCAAAATTGTAGATTGTTCGAACATTCCAGGCGCTTTTATTATACAATATTTGTGTGTCTTTTTTCAACTTCTAATTATAATATTTGACCTGATCTGTCATCTCTTCTATATCATTAATAACAGCGTCGGATCCGGCACTGTCCTCCGCACTTTTCCGAAGTTCTAAGGCAAGCTTATCAAGCTTATTGAACACTTCCTCATTCTCACTTATGCCCCGTTCAATAGACTGTTTATTCTCCTGATAGAATTCAAGTCTTCCCGTATTATCCGTTCGCCCACCGAATTTCTTAAATGGATTGGCGAGAGACGCATATTCTTTCTCATCAAGGACACTAAGCCTTCTTGCCATCATATCAAGATTACTGACAGCCGTATCGGCAGCGGAATCAACTACTCCCATATATCTATCCCATGTAATGGAATTAACTTCGAATCTGTTACTTACGGCCTCCTTGGTCTCTGTAATCTTAACTCCCACAAGATTAGCCTGATTAATGATATCCTTGGCAATTTTGCCGAGATAGAATCCATACTGGTATCTTGATACAATTCTCTTAATCTCTTTAAGGCTTAAATGGTCATCCTCTCCCACCACTTTAGAATTAACATAATTAGCGCTCTTATCGGGTATTTCAACAGTCTTATCCCTTGTAATAGCCTTAGTCAGAAGCGGAATTCCCACCATAAGGAATATCATTACAAGGAATACTATTCCCGCCGCTATGAAGTTACCCGAAACCATGGATATAAATACACCGGTTATACCGAAGATAAATGTCAATATATCAAGCGCAACCGCTATTAATATCCCGATTATTCTCTTAACGCTCATATAATCCTACCTCATAGAGATTACCGGTCACAAAGTTCAAGATACCTTGTACACCTTCGAAAATATTTTATCACATTTACCATAAAAACAAAAACAAAAAATCCTCTTGCGAATTAACACAAGAGGATTCCAAAATCATTCTAAACGTATTAAACCTGAGGGCCAGCGCTTACAAGTGCTTTACCTACTTCGTTGGTTGTATACTTAACGAAGTTCTTGGTGAATCTGTTAGCAAGATCCTTAGCCTTCTCATCCCACTCTGAAGGATTAGCATAAGTGTCGCGAGGATCTAAGATGTTGGTATCTACGCCTTTAAGCTCTGTAGGAACCTCGAAGTTGAAGTAAGGAATCTTCTTAGTAGGTGCATTCTTGATATCACCGTTAAGAATTGCATCGATAATTCCTCTTGTGTCCTTAATAGAGATTCTCTTGCCTGTGCCGTTCCATCCTGTGTTAACAAGATATGCCTTAGCACCTGACTTCTCCATCTTCTTATCAAGTTCTTCTGCATACTTAGTAGGATGAAGCTCTAAGAACGCCTGACCGAAGCAAGCTGAGAATGTAGGTGTAGGCTCAGTAATACCTCTCTCTGTACCTGCA
>CAJODN010000007.1 GCA_905233695.1 uncultured Lachnospiraceae bacterium
GCGCGCGGTTAGGGACCACGAGGTCGCAGGTTCGAGCCCTGTCATTCCGATTAACGCAGTATGCTTGCGAAGCAAGGGTACTGCACGACGAGCCCTTTCCGACGAAGTCGGAACCAAAATGGGCGAGTCTCCTTGTGAGACTCATTGTGAATGCAAGACTTGACGAAAGCTCAAGTCTTTTTTCATAGTATCATTAATAAGGAGAATACTTATGCGACATCTTATGAGTCCCATGGACTTTACCGTTGAAGAATTGGAAGAGCTTATGGATCTTGCCAACGATATCGAAGCTAATCCCGAGAAGTATAGTGAGGCCTGCAAGGGTAAGAAGCTTGCAACCTGCTTCTATGAGCCCAGCACAAGAACCAGGCTTTCATTTGAATCGGCGATGCTTAATCTCGGTGGAAATGTTATAGGCTTCGCCAGTGCTGATTCAAGTTCGGCGTCCAAGGGTGAGTCGGTGTCCGATACGGTTCGTGTAATATCCTGCTATGCGGATATATGCGCCATGAGACATCCCAAGGAAGGTGCGCCGCTTGTGGCTTCCAAGAAGTCACGTATTCCCGTAATCAATGCCGGCGACGGTGGTCATCAGCATCCCACCCAGACGCTTACTGATCTTCTTACAATAAGATCATTAAATGGTAAGATTGGCAACATGACAATCGGTCTCTGCGGTGATCTTAAGTTCGGTCGAACGGTTCACTCGCTTATTAACGCACTGGTTAGATACGACAATATCAAGTTCATCCTAATTTCTCCGGGTGAGCTTCGCGTACCAAGTTACATAAGAGAAGACGTACTTAAGAAGAATAATATCGAATTCGAAGAGGTTGAGAGACTTGAAGATGCTATGCCGGATCTTGATATACTCTATATGACAAGGGTTCAGAGAGAGCGTTTCTTCAATGAAGAAGAATATTTACGAATGAAGGATTATTATATCTTGGACGGTCAGAAGATGACACTTGCCAAGGATGATATGCTTGTCCTTCATCCGCTTCCCAGGGTTAATGAGATATCGGTTGAGGTTGATGATGACGAGAGAGCTGCGTATTTCAAGCAGGCACAGTACGGCGTATATATCAGGATGGCACTTATATTGACACTGCTTGAACTGAATTAGATATGTCCGATTAATGGGACACCATAGGGAGAGCGCGGAATTGTTTCTTTATGTATAATGTGATATTGGGAGGAAAGCATATGCTTAACATCAGTGGAATTCATGAAGGTTATGTACTTGATCATATAAGAGCCGGCAAGGCCATGAAGCTTTATAATTATCTTCATCTCGACGAATTCGACGGAACGGTCGCAATGATTATGAATGTTGAGAGCTCTAAGATGGGGCGTAAGGATATAATTAAGATTGAAGGGCCTCTTGATACAATCGACCTTGATATATTAGGATATTTTGACCATACCATTACGGTAAATGTTATTCATAAAGATAAGATTGTAGACAAGAAGATACTTCGTTTGCCGAAGAAGATAACTAACGTTATTAAGTGCAAGAATCCGAGATGCATAACGAGTATCGAACAAGGCCTTGACCACGTATTCGTTCTTGCCGATGAGAAGAAGAAATTATACAGATGCCAATATTGTGAAGAGAAGTATTCTAAGAAGAGCGAACGGGGGTAGCAATGAATTTGATCACTTCTTTAGACAAGCTTTTAAGTAAGTTTGAATATGAGGTTTTAAAAGGTGAGTTAAACGGCGATATTACCGAGCTTCTTACTGATACGAGGAAGGTGTCGGAGGGCTCGCTTTTCGTATGTATTAAGGGTGTTAACTATGATCCTCACGAACATATAGATGAGATAGCGAATAATGGTGCTAAGGTAATAGTTGTAGAGAAGGGTGTAATTGATTCTAAGAATATTTCCCTTGAAAATGTTAAGAGTACAACTGTAGTCGCGGCAAATGACACAAGGTCGGCGCTTGGATATATTGCTGCGGAATACTTTGATCATCCTGCCGACAAGATGAAGATAATCGGAGTTACCGGAACAAAGGGTAAGACCACCACGACCTATATGGTAAAGTCGGTATTAGAGAGCGCCGGTCTTAAGGTTGGTCTTATCGGAACGATTGAGATTGTATATGAAGGAACACAGATTAATTCCGTTAACACCACGCCTGATTCAATGGTGATAGAAGAGCAGTTTGCGAGGATGGTTGACGTCGGATGTGACGCCTGCGTTATGGAGGTTTCCTCTCAGGCAATGCTTCTCCACAGGGTGGACGGCTTTACATTTGAGATAGGGATTTTTACCAACATTTCCCCGGATCATATCGGACCGAATGAGCACGACAGTTTCGAGGATTACCTCTATTGCAAGAGCTTGCTCTTTACGAAGTGCAGGTATGCAATAATTAACGGTGATGATGAGCATGCATCGTACATTCTTAATGCTTGTAAATGTGATAGCCTAACTTATGGTCTAAACGAGGCATGCGACCTTCAGGCATACGACATTAATCTTGTTAACGACAGCGGACTTCTCGGTGTCACATATAGGGTTAAGGGTGAGCTTTTAATGGATGTTCGTGTTAACATGCCGGGTACATTCAGCGTATATAATTCCATGTGTGCCATAGCGATTTGCAATCGTCTTGGTGTAAATGCAGATGTGATTAAAAAGGCTATAGAAAGTGCCAAGGTTAAGGGCAGAATTGAGATGCTTGACGTGCCGGGTAACTACACGCTTATGATTGATTATGCGCACAATGCAATGAGTCTTAAGGCGCTACTTATAAGCCTTCGGGAATATAATCCCAAGCGTCTTGTGGCACTTTTCGGATGCGGTGGTAACAGGGCTAAGGGCAGAAGGTACGCCATGGGTTCCGTGTCGGCAAGGTTTGCTGACTTTACGATTATTACTTCCGATAATCCAAGAGACGAAGAGCCTGATATGATTATTAAGGATATTATTGCGGGTTATGCTCTCGGCCTTCAGGGTAAGGAAGCGGAAGACATAGATGACCTTTCCGAAGAGGAGGTTAACACCCTCATAGACGGCATGGACCATACCAAGGATAAATACATTATGATAGCCGACAGAATCGAAGCCATAAGGTATATTATGAATAATTTTGAAGAGGGAGATCTTGTTGTTCTTGCGGGCAAAGGTCACGAGGATTATCAGATTATTAAGGGTAAGAAGAACCACCTTGATGAGCGCGAGGTGGTCGCAGATATTGCAGATGAAATAATAAGCCGTCAGGGGAGGCGTGATAAGTAAGTGTTGTATTGTAATGTAGTTGTTGATATATCGATTGACAGACTTGATAAGACATTTCAATATAAGATTCCCTCATCTCTGGAAAGTGTTCTTATGGAAGGCATGCAGGTAATAGCACCCTTCGGCAAAGGCAACCGTAAGATTACGGGGTATGTAATGGACATCACCGACACCCCTGAGTTCGACCCTGCTAAGACAAAGGAAATTATTAAGATAGTCGACGATGCAACAAGCATCGATAATCAACTTATTATGCTGGCGGGTTGGATGAAGCGTAATTTTGGCTCCACGATGAACCAGGCTCTTAAGACGGTAATCCCCATTAAGAAGAAGAGTAATCCTAAGCAGAAGAAAACAGTTGTCTTAGCACTTGATGAGCAGTCACTTTCAGACGAGTATGCGTCTCTTATGGCAAGAACCAATCATTCGGTGGCGAAGGAGAGACTGTTTAAGGCGCTTATGGAAGACGATGAGATTCCATGGGATGTAATAACGAAGAAGCTTAATATAGGTTCTAATATAATTCGGGATTTTGAGAAAAACGGCTTTGTTACTGTGAGGACGGAGAGTACATATCGAAATCCCGTATCACATTTACACGGAAGAGAAAAACGTCTTGAATTAAATGACGACCAGAAAAGAATCGTAGGGAGGTTCAAAAACGACTATGATGTCGGCACTCGTGATACATATCTAATATTCGGCGTAACGGGCTCCGGTAAGACTCTATGTTATCTCGAGATGATAGAGCATGTGTTAAATGCAGGGAAGGAAGCGATTGTTCTTATCCCCGAGATAGCACTTACATATCAGACTGTTATGCGTTTCTATAAGCGCTTCGGCGATAAGGTATCCATTCTTAATTCGAGGATGAGTACGGCCGAGAGATACGATCAGTTCGAGCGTGCAAGATGCGGAGATATTAAGATTATTGTGGGGCCGCGTTCGGCACTTTTTACACCATTTCCGAATCTTGGTCTTATCGTAATCGACGAAGAACATGAGTCTTCATATAAGTCGGATAACGTTCCGAAATACCATGCCGTTCCCACTGCAATTGAGAGAGCGAGGCTCTCGGGGGCATCGGTGGTACTCGGCTCTGCGACGCCAAGTATTGACAGCTTCATGAAAGCTAAGTCCGGGGAGTATACAATGTTAAAGCTTCCCGGTCGCGCCAACGAAAGCGAGATGGCATCATGTGAGATTGTCGATATGAGAACGGAGCTTAGACGCGGTAACGCCTCCATTATAAGTAACAGACTTCGCGAACTTATTCATGATAGGCTCTCTAAGAAGGAGCAGGTAATGCTTTTTCTTAACAGGCGCGGGATGCTTGGTTGCATAAGCTGTCGTGAGTGTGGACACACCCTTAAATGTCCTCACTGTGACGTGTCTCTGAGTCTTCATCGCGACGATAAGATGCACTGCCATTACTGCGGATATATTACTTCAAAACCTTCTGTGTGTCCCGAGTGCGGTTCGAAAGCAATCGGCGGCTTCAGTATCGGAACAGAGAAGGTTGAAGAAATCGTTGCCAAGGAATTCGAAGGTGCAAGAGTTCTTCGAATGGATATGGATACCACCAAAGGTAAAGCCGGTCACGAAGAAATCTTATCGAAGTTCGCAAATAAGGAAGCTGACATTCTTGTCGGAACACAGATGATTGTTAAGGGTCACGACTTTCCCAATGTGACGCTTGTCGGTGCTCTGGCCGCAGATATGTCTCTTAATGTGCCGGACTATACAAGTTCGGAAAGGACATTTCAACTATTAACACAGGCGATTGGTCGCGCGGGGCGTGGTGAGAAATCGGGAACTGCCGTAATACAGACGTATAATCCCGAACACTTCAGCATCATAGAATCGAGAAGTCAAGACTACGAAGCCTTCTACGATAAAGAGATTGTATATAGAAGCCTTATGCATTATCCACCTGCATCCCATATGCTTCTTCTGTCGATTCAGTCGGAGGTTGAGGCGGATGCCGAGGGACTTGCTAATGCAGTGGCAGGGGAGATCTCAGAACACTATCCGGATGTCAAGATGCTTGGTCCCACCAACGCCAACATCTACAAGATTAACGACATCTATCGGAAGACCATCTATATTAAGGACGAACGCTACGATTTCCTTGTAGGGATTAAGGACTTACTGGATAAGTTCCTCCTGGGAAATGTAAAGTACACACGAGGGCATGTCTACTTTGACTTTGATCCGATTAATGTGCAGTAGTGCATAGCAAGGCGTCAAGGCGTGTAATATATGACTTGACGCAAGCCAAGATATTAATTAAAGCATATAAGGAGAAAAAAATGGCAATAAGACAGATAAGAGAACAAGGAGATGAAATCCTAACGAAAAAGTGCAGAGAGGTTAAGGAAATAACCCCTCGCCTAAGGGAGTTAATAGAAGACATGATCGAGACCATGCATGACGCTGACGGTGTCGGTCTTGCGGCGCCTCAGGTAGGAGTTCTGCGCCGGATCGCAGTAGTGGACGTTGGCGAAGGCCCGATTATTCTCGTTAACCCCAAGGTCGTTCTGACAGAGGGAGAACAGACCGGTCAGGAAGGCTGCTTAAGTGTCCCCGGCAAGGCAGGAATAGTAACGAGACCTATGAAGGTTAAGGTAGAAGCATGTAACGAGAATATGGAAAATGTTACTGTTGAAGGTGAGGAGCTTCTCGCCCGCGCCCTCGTTCATGAAATCGATCATCTTAACGGTCATATGTATACGGAGCTTGTGGAAGGCGACCTCTTCGAAGTGAAGTATGAGGAAGAAGAACCATCCGAAGATGGAGGTACTAAAGAGTAGTATGAAGATTATATTTATGGGGACTCCCGATTTCGCAACGTATATTCTTGATGAGATAGAAAGAGCCGGTCACGATATCGTGCTAATAGTAACTCAGCCCGATAAACCAAGGGGGAGAAGCGGTAAGAAAGCTCCATCTCCCGTCAAGAGCTGGGCTATGGAACGCGAGATAGATGTATATCAACCTGCGAAGATCAGAGAGGAATCTTCAATAGAATATCTAAGGGGAATTGAGGCCGATATATGTGTCGTTGCTGCATTTGGGCAGATTCTTCCCAAGGAAATACTTGATATGCCGCCATACGGTTGTATCAATGTTCATGCATCCCTTCTTCCTAAATACAGGGGTGCTGCGCCCATACAGTGGTCTATTCTTAACGGCGATGACAAGACCGGAGTTACCATTATGCAGATGGGTGTCGGACTTGATGACGGTGATATTCTTTATACAGAAGAAGTTAAGCTTAACGGTACCGAGACAGGAGGCGAGCTTTTCGATACGCTGGCAGAAGTTGGCGGTAAAGCCTGCGTCAAGGCACTTTCGCTTATTGAGGGCGGAAGTATAAGTCCCGTTCCTCAAGACGATAGTCTTGCCACCCATGTCGGAATGATTGATAAGAAAATGGGTAAGATAGATTGGTCAGACTCTGCCGATAGAATTGAAAGATACGTAAGAGGCCTTAATCCCTGGCCCTCTTGCTATACGACATATAAGAATAAGACTCTCAAGATATGGAAGAGTCATGTAGTGCCTAAAGCAGAGCTTCATAGCATAAGTACGGGTGACTATAACGTAGGGCAAGTATGCTTTGTCGATAAGTCGAATATTTATGTCTTGGCAGGGGACGGTACGGTCCTTGGGCTGGACGAACTTCAATTAGAGGGTAAGAAGAGAATGGATACGAAGAGTTTCCTTCTCGGTAACCCCGTACGCCTCGGGGAGGAACTGAATTAATGGCCGATGCGATTAATGTAAGAAAAGTATCATTTGATATCGTAACTAAAGTATTAAATGATGGTTATTTCCTTAATGATGCCATAACTGATACTTTCGATAAACGTGATATCAAGGATAAGCAGAAGAGAAGCTACATTTCCCGTCTTTCAAGGGGAGTGATTGAGCGCTTTCTTGAACTTGATGCAATTATTTCTACATATTCTAATACTAAGCTTTCTAAGCTTAATCCCAATATCAAAAATATATTACGACTCAGTGTATATGAATTAAAATACATGGATTCCGTGCCGGAATCTGCTACCGTAAATGAGTATGTTTTTCTTGCGGGTAAGGTTGCGCCCGTACGCCTTAAGGGCTTTGTTAACGGTATCCTAAGGAATATGATAAGAGACAATTTCTCTAAGGTTAATCTTAAGCCGAACGAGGAGGTATCTCTTCCTAAGTGGCTCTACGATATGCTTGAAGAGGAATACGGCTTGGCTTATGATATAGGCAAATCATTTCTCGGTAAGACAAGGCTTGCTGTAAGAACGAACCTTGCCAAGTGCACTCCGACTGAACTTCAAGCGCTGCTAAGAGAAGAGGGTATCACCGCGGAGCCGATACCTGAACTCGACTACGCATTTATAATTGATAATATCGATAACCTAAGCAGCATAGAAGCCTTTAATAAGGGCTTATTCTATGTGCAGGATATAAGCTCTATGATGGTGGGAGATAAGTCCGGTGCGAGAGCAGGTGATACGGTTATTGATGTATGCGCATCTCCCGGAGGTAAGAGCCTGCATGTTGCCGAGATCATGAGTATTGCAGGTGGCACCGGTGAACCCGGTCAAGTCCTCTCTTTTGACATTTCCAAAGAAAAGGTAGCCCTTATTAACGACAACATAAAAAGGACCGGTCTTACCAACATAACCGCCGAAGTAGCCGACGCAAGGAAGAGACGAGACGACCTGGTCTGCAAAGCTGATATCGTAATCGCCGACGTTCCCTGCTCCGGTATAGGTGTCATCGGTAAGAAACCTGATATTAAAGTCAGACTTACACCCGAGGATATTGATAACTTATCTATGCTACAATACGAGATAGCGTCTAACGTCAAGGACTACGTTAAGCCCGGTGGCAAGCTCATCTACTCTACCTGCACAATAAGTAAGCGAGAGAACGAGGAAAACGTCAAGAAATTTTTAGAAAATAACAGTGAATTCACACTCTTAGAACAGACGGAGTATCTGCCTGACGATATTAGAGATGGATTCTTTATTGCAATACTCCTAAAGGAGGATGAGAAGTATGCTTGATATCAAATCATGTACTCCCGAGGAGTTAGCAGAATATATTGAATCTATAGGCGAGAAGAAATTCAGAGCCAAGCAAATATACGAATGGATGCATGTTCATCTTGCAAGAGACTATGATGAGATGACTAACATTAAAAAGAAACTAAGAGAGACTCTGAAAGAGACTACCGAATACACGAGTCTCGAAGTAAAGGACATGAAGGAATCCGCTATAGACGGCACAAGAAAGTACCTGTTCGCCCTATCCGACGGCAATATGATAGAATCCGTTATGATGAGGTACAGGCACGGAATAAGCGTCTGCATATCTTCTCAGGTCGGTTGCAGAATGGGGTGCAGATTCTGTGCATCCACAATAGACGGGGTTGTGAGAAGTCTTACACCGTCTGAGATGCTGGACCAGATTTATATGATATCGAGAGATACCGGTGAGAGAGTAAGTAATGTCGTTGTTATGGGAATGGGAGAGCCTCTTGATAATTACGACAATCTCGTTAGATTCATAAGACTTCTTACGGATGAGAACGGGCTTAACATATCGGAACGAAATGTTACTGTTTCAACATGCGGAATTGTTCCGAAGATATACGATCTTATGGAAGAGGACTTTAATATTACCCTTGCACTGTCTCTTCACGCACCGACACAGGAGAAACGTGAAGAAATTATGCCTATCGCTAAGTCCTATGACATAGATACGGTAATCAGAGCCATGCGGGAATACGCAGATAATACGAAGAGACGGATAACTTACGAATACACATTGATTTCGGGTTTTAACGACAGCGAAGAAGACGCTGAGGATCTTATTAAATTGCTGGGAAGACAGCTGTGTCATGTTAATCTTATTCCCGTTAACCCTATAGTAGAAAGAAATTATAGCGCTACAAGCGAGACATACGTCCTTAACTTTAAGAAAAAACTTGAAAAAAACGCGATAAATGTTACTATTAGAAGAGAAATGGGTCGAGATATCGATGGTGCTTGCGGACAACTTAGACGTAAGCATACAGAAAGCGGCGCAAAGGAAGGACTATTATGAGATATTACGCATTAACCGATACGGGTAAATCTCGAACTGAAAATCAAGACTATGTCTATGCATCAGGAGACAGTGTCGGCATACTTCCCAATATCTTCATAGTTGCAGACGGAATGGGCGGACATAACGCCGGGGACTATGCTTCAAGGATAGCGGTAACAACCGCTCTTGAGCAGATTAAAAGGTCTGACGAAAGTAAGCCCGTTGCCATTCTTAACGAAGCAATTAAGAAGGCTAACTATGTACTTTACAGGGAAGCGCAAGGCGATATAGCGAAGAAGGGAATGGGTACCACATTTGTGGCGGCGACAATAAGCGATAAGAAGCTCTATGTTGCCAATGTAGGTGACTCCAGACTTTATATTGCGAGTGGTTCGAGCATTTGCCAGATTACAAGAGACCATTCCTTAGTCCAGGAAATGCTTAGAAGCGGTAGGATGGGTTCGTTCGATCCCAAGAGGCATCCCAAGAGAAATGCCATAACAAGAGCTATCGGCGCAGAAGAAGATGTTACCATTGATTTCTTCGAGGTCGCCAATAATAACTTCGAGCAGTTTCTTCTTTGTTCTGACGGCCTTACCAATATGATTGATGATAATGAGATATTTGCACAGCTTACCGGTAATGACGATGCCAAGACGAAGGCAAGTGTACTTGTAAGTCTTGCCAACAGGAACGGCGGTCTTGATAATATCTCGGCAATAGTTGTAGAACCTTTTGAATAAGTCGTGTGATTCACGTATAAGAAACGGAGATTATTAGTATGTTGCATAAGGGAATGTATCTTCAAGATAGATATGAGATATTGGAAGAGATAGGCTCGGGCGGAATGTCTGATGTCTATAAAGCCAAGGATCATGTACTTAACAGAGAAGTTGCCATTAAAGTGCTTAAGAAGGAATTTACCGAGGATATGAGCTTCGTTACCAAGTTCCGAAGAGAAGCTCAGTCGGCGGCTGTTCTTGAGCATCCCAATATTGTTAATATATATGACGTAGGCTCGGAAGACGGCATGTACTTTATCATTATGGAGTACATAGACGGTATTACGCTTAAGTCATACATTGAGAGAAAGGAACGCCTTAATTACAAGGAGGTTCTCTCCATTGCAATTCAGGTGGGAAGAGGTATTCAGGCGGCTCATGAGAAGGGCATTATCCATAGAGATATTAAGCCTCAGAATGTAATTATTTCCACTGAAGGAAAGGTTAAGGTTACAGACTTCGGTATTGCCAAGGCCGTGTCTTCCAACACCATCAACGCCGAGGTTATGGGATCAGTTCACTATACATCGCCGGAGCAAGCGAGAAACGGAATGGTTAATTGCCAGACCGATATCTATTCTCTCGGAATCGTGATGTATGAGATGATAACAGGTCATGTGCCCTACGACGGTGATACGACAGTTGCGATAGCGCTTCAACATTTACAATCTGACATTGTTCCGCCATCTCAATATGTTGAGGATATTCCCATCAGCGTAGAGAAGATTATCTTAAAATGTACTATGAAGAGTACGGATAAGAGATATGAGACAATGGACGACCTTCTCTTAGACTTAAAGAAGGCGCTTGTTAATCCCGATGAGGATTTCGTTGTTATTAGTGATGGAGGCACCGAAGCGGAGCAGACTCGTGTCATTACGGCAGAGGAGCTTGATGCGATTAAGAAGGAAGCGGGAGTTATCGACGAAAATGCTACTCCCAAGAAGATAGATGATGAAGATGACAAGCCCGAAGAAGGTAAGGTCAATCCCAAGATGGATAAGGCAATAACCATTATGGCGATTGTCGCTGCTGTAGTAGTTGTGGGAGTGCTTGTGTATTTCATAGGTAGCGGTCTCGGCTGGTGGAAGTATTTCGGCGGTGATTCTACGGAGAACAGCGAGCAGGTTACAATGGTTGACCTGACCGGAATGACCGAGAAGGAAGCCATCGCCAAGCTTAAGGAGCTTAACTTGGGCTACAAGAAGGAAGAGGTATCTTCAGACCAGTATCCGGAAGGCCAGGTCTGTGGTCAGTCCGTTAAGAAGGGCGATAAGGTTCCCGTTAATTCAACGGTTACAATTCAGATAAGCACCGGCAAAGGTGATGTAGATGTTCCGAATGTTGTGGGACAGACAGAGTCCGCCGCAATTAATGCATTGCAGACGGCAGGCTTTAAGTATAGCGTTGATTATCAATACAGCGATAAAGAGCAGGGCAAGGTAATGTCCCAGAGCCCATCCGCCAATTCCAAGGCGAAGTCGGGTGATACGGTAAGAATCGTTGTAAGCCAGGGTTCCGAGAAGGCTAAGGTTCCGTCAGTTGTGGGACAGAGTCAGTCGGCGGCTTCAGCGGCATTAAGTTCGGCAGGTCTTAATGTGTCCGTTTCAACGGAGGCATCAGACTCTGTATCAAGCGGCAACGTTATAAGCCAGAGTATTGATTCGGGTAAATATGTGGATAAAGGAACAACCGTTAATATTGTTGTAAGTTCGGGCAAGAAGACGTCTTATTATAAATACAACAAAACCCTTAGTGAAGAGGGTAACTACAGACTTACAGACGCCAACGGTTCGACTCTCGGAAGCTGGAGCGTGGGAGCAGGTCAGTCGCAGACAATATCCGTAAGTAATATTACAACAAGCACAGGTACCTTATATACGCCAAGCGGATCGGAGGCTGTATCTTTCAGCCCGCAGTAACACGCGCTGTCTTTTAAGAAGTGATGATTATTAGCTTTTAAGTAAGAAATTGTTGGAGAGAAGTGATTATTGACAGGTAAGATAATAAAAGGAATTGCCGGCTTCTATTATGTCCATATAATCGGACAGGGTATATATGAATGCCGCGCCAAGGGTATCTTTCGGAAGATGGGCATTAAGCCCTTAGTCGGGGACAATGTTGAAGTAGAGGTTATATCCGAGGAAGATAAGACCGGTAATGTTGTAAGCATCCAAGATAGGAAGAGTACGTTAATAAGACCCGCGGTGGCTAACGTAGATCAGGCGATAACAATATTTGCGGTAAAAAGTCCCGAACCTAATCTTAATCTCCTCGATAGGTTTCTCGTAATGATGGAATACCAGAAGGTGCCCGTGGTTATCTGCTTTAACAAGGGTGACCTTACCGATGACGATTATCTGTCAGAGCTTAAAGAGATATATTCCTTTACGGATTATGACATATTATTCACAAGTGCCAAGACTCTCGAAGGACAAGAAGAACTTAAGATGAGACTTAAGGGCAAGACCACTGTTCTTGCAGGACCGTCCGGAGTAGGCAAATCTTCGATTATCAATACCCTTCAATCCGATGTCCTTATGGAGACCGGGGAGATAAGTAAGAAGCTTAACAGAGGTAAGCACACCACAAGGCACTCGGAGATTGTTCCTATAAGTGATAATGATAATTCGTACATAATCGATACGCCGGGGTTTTCGGCTGTTGATATACCTGATTTTAGTAAGGAAGATTTATCGAGTTGCTTTACAGAATTCGATAAGGTTTCGGATAAATGCAGATTCGCAGGGTGTTCACATATCAGTGAACCGGATTGCGAGGTCAAGAGACTTCTTTCGGAAGGAAAGCTATCTAAGGTAAGATATGATAATTACGTGAAGTTGTATTCGGAATTATCGTGTTGATATATGGGAGAAATGCAATGACTAATTGTTTGTCACCTTCAATCTTATCAAGCGACTTCGGACGGCTTGGTGAGGATGTAAGGACTGTAGACGAGGCGGGAGCCGAATATATTCATATTGATGTAATGGACGGAATGTTTGTTCCGAGTATTACAATCGGAATCCCCGTTGTTAAGTCCCTTAGGAATTATACGGATAAGGTCTTAGACGTACATCTTATGATAGAAGATCCGGACAGGTATATAGTTGAATTTGCCAAGGCGGGTGCTGATATTATTACGGTACACGAAGAAGCTTGCACACACCTTGACAGGACGGTTGAGCTTATTAAGTCACAGTCTGTTATGGCATCGGTTGCACTTAATCCCGCAACCTCGATTCATACACTTGATTATATCCTGCCGAAGCTTGATATGGTACTTATTATGTCGGTTAATCCGGGCTTCGGCGGACAGAAGTTCATTCCCTATTCTCTTGACAAGATAAGGGATATTAAGTCTGTTATTGACAGGAGAGGTCTTAACGTTGATATAGAGGTTGACGGCGGTGTTAATCTCGATAATGTAACGGATGTAATAAATGCCGGAGCTAATATTATAGTAGCGGGCTCTGCGGTATTTAACGGAGATGCGGCTTCGAATGTCAGAGCATTTATGGCAAAGATGTAGCTTTTATAATACATTTTACAAAAGGAGGAGGTTTTACTATGGCAGATGAAAGGATTTATATAATTGCAGGAGGTAGCGTTAACGATGATTTTGTTAAGAACCTGATATGCGATAAGAAGGGCAATAAGAAAGAGGATATCTATCTTCTTGCGGTTGACAGAGGACTTGAATGCCTGCTTCGTCTTAAGGTTAATCCCGATGAAGTAATAGGCGACTTTGATTCAATATCTGACGAAGCAAGAATCGCAATCGGACTTGAACCTCGCAAGAAGCCAAGGAAGAAAAAGGATGGAGAAGAGCCTTTCGTATTCGACGTTCTTCCCTACCATATAAGACAGCTTGATGTTCATAAGGATCAGACCGATACGGAAGAAGCAGTAAGATTCGCTATGAGATACTTAAGAGGCGACATCGTTCTTCTGGGTGCCACCGGAACGAGAATCGATCACGTCCTCGGCAATATTTCAATACTGGGCTTAGGTGTTCTCTCGGGATACAGAATTATCCTTATGGATGAACGTAATAAGATATCTCTTGTTAAGGAAGAGATGACAATCACTAAGAAGGAACAGTTCGGTGACTATGTATCAATTGTTCCTTATACAGATGATACGTATGTCACACTTACGGGCTTTAAGTTCAATGTTGACAATAAGCATATGAAGCGTAATCTCTCTCTCGGAATAAGTAACGAGATAGAAGATGATGAAGCTAAGATTGTTGTTAATAACGGTGTTGCAATCGTTATTGAGTCGAAAGACTGATAAGTACAGTGTTATGTCGCTTAGAAGAGAAATGCATGAAACAGTAAGACAAAGGAGGTAAAATTTTATGTCGACAGTATATGATTTTGAGGTAACAGACAGAAAAGGCGGTAAGGTAAGCCTTAAGGATTATGAAGGCAAGGTGCTTCTTATAGTGAACACCGCAACAGGCTGCGGATTCACACCGCATTACGAGCCTCTCGAAGCTATGTACAAGGATCTTAAGGACAAGGGATTCGAGATACTTGACTTCCCTTGCAACCAATTTAACAACCAAGCACCGGGGGATGACGAAGAGATTCATGAATTCTGTACTCTTAAGTTCGGCACTGATTTCCCGCAATTTAAGAAGCTTGAGGTTAACGGCGATAATGCGGATCCCCTCTTTGCATATCTTGCAACGGAGAAGCCTTTCGAGGGCTTCAACGGTGTTAAGGGAGTGGCAATGAATGCCGTTAAGAAGAGTATTGATAAGACTTACGGCGACAAGGCTTATATCAAGTGGAATTTCACGAAGTTCTTAATAGACAGAGAAGGAAATGTTGTTAAGAGATTCGAGCCCACATATGATATGGGCAAGTTAAGAAAAGAAGTTGAGGAAATGTTAGGATAAAAGGTGATTAAAAATGTACGAAGAAAACTACGGATACGAATACAACGGAAATGATGCAAACGGATCGGACTATGGTGCTTACAATTCAGCAAGCGGCAGTGACTACGGCGCTTATAATTCGCAGGGACACGACTACGGTGAGAACAGTGGCTCTGGCGGAGCAAGCGCAGGCAGTGGTTTCAGTGGCGGTAGTACCGGAAGCGACTTCGGTGGGGCAGGCGCAGGCAGCAGTTTTGGCGGAGCAGGTGTAAGCGGAGCTTCAAGTACTCCCGGAGGAGCAGGAGAAGACGAGCTTCTTTCACAGATAGATGCTTTCCGTGATAAGGCTAAGGAATTACAAGACCTTATTTCTGAGAGAGAACGTAAGGTTAACGAGCTTGGAAGTGGTCAGGGCGGTATGGCGCCTTCTGTTGATATGACAAGAGAATTCGACAGAATGAGCGAATCTATCAATGCGTCCCTTTCAGGTATTGTTCAGAGACTTAATCAGCAAGGTCAGACGCTTGCCGGTATCGAGAACAGAATCGGTGCCCAGGACAATATGCTTACCGGTATTGAGACAAGACTCGGTACACAGGACGGTGCTTTAAGCGGAATTGAAAGTAAGATTGATTCCTTCGAAGGCGGTTCCGGAGAAGGCGCGGACACAGCTTCACTTAAGGAAGAGATAGCCGAACTTAACAGATCTGTTGAGAAGGTAATATCCGATCTTGATACAATGAAGAATGAGATCTCGGAGAAGATTCATTCTGAAAACGTTAAAGTATATCGTAATCTTAATGATGTTATCAAGGAAGGTAACGGCGGAGAAGATGATAAGAACGAAATCCTTAAGAAGATTAAGGGTGCCAAGGGTACTGCAAGTTGGGCATTTACATTTGCACTTCTTGATTTCATGGGAATTGCAGGAATTATCGTTCTTATGCTTAGGCTCGTAGGTATAATCTAAGTACATTTGACAGGGTACCAAAATGGATAATAAAGATATATGGGTTGTAGGACATAAGAATCCCGATACGGATTCTGTCTGTTCTGCAATTTCGTATGCCAATTTTAAGAATTTAACATCAGAGGGGAATTATATACCGAAGAAAGCGGGAGAGATTAATAACGAGACCGCTTTTGTCCTCGATTATTTCGATGTCGAGGAGCCTGCCACAGTTGAGTCTGTGGGAACCCAGATTAAGGATATTGATATTAGGCAGAACAAGGGTATTGACTCTCACCTCTCTCTTAAGAGGGCATGGGATCTTATGAATGAGCTTGATGTTGTAACACTTCCCGTTGTTGATGATAACGGAAGAGTAGAAGGCATCATTGTTAACGGTGATATCGCCTATTCATATATGAATGTTATTGATAACAGCATTCTAAGCCAGGCAAGAACCCAGTACAAGAATATTATCGAGACCTTGAACGGTAAGCTTATATGCGGTAATGAGCATGCATATTTTGTTAAGGGAAAGGTATGCGTAGCATCCGGTTCTCGTGATACTATAAAGAGCGAGATTGAGAAGGATGATCTTATTATAAGCGGTAATATTAAGGAGAGACAGCTAATAGCCTTAGATCAGAATCCCAGCTGTATGGTGGTGTGTTGTGCTACTAAGCTTGATAAGGAAGTAATTGATAAGGCAAATGAAATAGACTGCGTTCTTCTTACTACGGAATACGATACATTTACTGCGGCAAGACTTATTAATCAGAGCATGCCCGTAAAGTATTTTATGACTAAAGACAACCTCGTCATGTTCGACCGTGACGATTATATTGATGAGGTTAAGGATGTAACAAGTCGTATAAGACACAGGGATTTCCCGGTGGTTGATGAACAGCTTCATTACGTTGGTATGTTCTCCAGACGTCATCTCCTGGGTAAAGGTCGAAAGAGCATTATCTTAGTTGATCATAACGAGAAGTCACAGGCGGTTGACGGAATTAACGAAGCCGAGATTCTTGAGATAATAGATCACCACAGAATCGGTTCCCTTGAAACCATTTCGCCTATCGTGTTTAGAAATTACCCATTGGGTTGTACGGCGACTATTATTTATAAATTATATAAAGAGCATAACGTTGAGATAGAGCCTAAGATTGCGGGAATAATGTGTGCGGCAATTCTCTCGGATACACTTATGTTCCGCTCGCCGACTTGTACCGACTACGATAAAGAGGTGGGAGAGGAACTTGCGAGAATAGCGGGAATTGATATTGAGAAGTTCGCACTTTCAATGTTCGAGGCGGGTTCTGATTTCGGTGAGAAGCCCATAGAAGAAATCTTCTATACCGACTTCAAGACATTTGCGGCATCGGATATTGTCTTCGGTGTATCGCAGGTCAGCGCCGTAACGGATAATCAGCTTAACTCGGTTAAGGATAAGATATATCCGGCTATGAAGCAGGCAGCTCTCGATAAGAAGCTTGATATGGTATTCGTGATGCTTACGAATATTATCGATCAGAATACGAAGCTTATCCATATAGGCGATATGGACATGAAATATGTGCGAATGAGTTTCCCCGACAGTGTTATGGAAGGCGATGCTTTGATACTTGATAAAGTGGTATCACGTAAGAAGCAGTTAATCCCCGGTCTTATGGAAGCGTTTAGCTTGAGGGATGGAAATTAATCCCACCAAAATGGGCGAGTCTCATTACAAAATGGGCGAGTCTCATAATAAAATAAAATGTGTTAGGAGAAAACAAAGTGAACGAGACAGATAAGAAAGCAATAGAACTTCATAAAGAGTGGAAAGGTAAGCTTGATACAACAGCGAAGGCCAAGGTTAATACAAGAGAGGATCTGGCAATCGCCTATACGCCCGGTGTTGCGGCACCCTGCAGAATAATACATGAGAATAAGGAAGAGGTGTATACATACACAATTAAGCAGAATACCGTTGCCGTTGTATCAGACGGAAGTGCGGTTTTGGGGCTTGGTAACATAGGACCGGAAGCGGCTCTTCCCGTTATGGAAGGGAAATGTGTACTCTTCAAGGAGTTCGGCGGTGTTAACGCATTTCCCATATGCCTTGACACACAGGATACAGAAGAGATTATATCCGCAGTTAAGGCTATAGCGCCTGTATTCGGCGGAATCAACTTAGAAGATATATCGGCACCTCGCTGCTTCGAGATAGAGACAAGACTTAAGGAAGAACTTGATATTCCTGTCTTCCACGACGATCAGCATGGTACAGCCATCGTTGTTCTCGCAGGTCTTATTAACGCACTTAAGCTTACGGGTAAGGATAAGGCGAAATGTAAGGTTGCAATAAGCGGAGCGGGCTCTGCGGGAGTTGCAATTACCAATCTTCTGTTAAGATACGGCTTTACCGATATTATTCTCTGTAACAGTAAAGGTATTATATCGAAGGATTCGCCCAGACTTAACTGGATGCAGGAGAAGATGCTGGATGTAACTAACCCCAGGGGAGTATTCGGTTCCCTTGCAGATGCAATGGTGGGCGCTGATATCTTTATCGGTGTATCGGCTCCGGGAATTGTGACGGAAGGTATGGTTAAGTCAATGAACGATGATGCTATTATATTCTCTCTTGCGAACCCCATTCCGGAGATTATGCCCGATATTGCGAAGAAGGCGGGAGCAAGAATTGTTGCTACGGGAAGAAGTGACTTCCCCAATCAGGTTAATAACGTTGTGGCGTTCCCGGGCATTTTCAAGGGGGCACTTGAAGGAAGAGCACCGAAGATAACGGAAGAAATGAAGCTTGCTACGGCTAAGGCGCTTGCGTCACTTGTATCCGATGACAAGCTTTCGGAAGACTTCATTATGCCGGAAGCCTTCGATCCGAGAGCGTCTGAGGTAGTAGCCGAAGAAGTTAAGAAACTTATATAATATGGCTGATATAGATCTTGTATACAAATTAATAGTGCTGCGTATTCTTGACAGGGTTGACTTTGCGGTAAGTAACGTGCAGATTACGACGTTTTTCACAGAATACGGATACACTGATTATTTCAAGGCACAGCTTGCGCTTAATGATGTGGCGGATTCATCTCTTGCAAATGTTACTAAGAGCCACGGTAACACAAGCTACACGCTAAGTTCCGAGGGAAAGAAGACCTTAGAGCTTTTTATCGATAGGATTACGGAGGATATTGACAGTGATATTACATCGTATCTTAACGATAACGAGCTTCGGATGAAGGAAGAACAGTCGGTTGTGGCTGATTATTTCCCTGTGGAGCCTAAGGGTTATACCGTTAATTGTAAGATTGTTAATAACAGTACGAACCGTACAACATACGAGGTTAACTGCTTTGTGCCTACGAAGGAGCAGGCGGAAGCCATATGTAATAATTGGAAAGCAAAATACGAGAAGATGTATCTTGAGTTTCTTGACGAGTTGACTTCTTAATAGTTACAGAATGTGATATTACATTTTCAAGAAAATGAAAAATATATATACAAAATGAAAGGGGTTTTTATATGAAGAAAGTATTTGGAGTCATTACAACTATAGCGGCAATAGGAGTAGGAGCCGTGGCCGGAAAGGTTATCTATGACGCTCTTCAGGACAAGAAGAAGAGAGAAGAGTTCGACAGGGAATTTCTAAATGATATCGAGGATGATTTCTTCGGATTCTCTGAGGCTTCCGGAAGCGCTGGTGAGTCTTCTTCGGCTAAGGAAACTGTAAGTACAATTGCGAAAGAAGCCGCAAAAGTAGCAGCAAAACAGGTTGAAGCGTCGACAGCGCCTAAGGCACCTACCGCTACGAAGAAGGTAGATGTAAGTAAGACGAAGACATCCGCACCTAAGAAGACTAACGACAAGGCAAAGGCTGAATGTAAGAAGGCGATTGATGCAGCGGCAAATGTACTTGGTGTAACAGCAGATGAGATTCTGTCTAAGTCAAGAAAGGGCGAAGTAGCGAGTGCGAGACGTGTTGCAATATACGTATGTTCTACGGAACTTAAGATTGCGGATTCTGACATTTGCGACGGATTCGGCGGAATCGGTTCTTCCACAGTAGCCAATGCCAAGAAGAATGTAGCTGATAAGATTAAGGCTGACGACGATTTTGCGGCTGATGTAGAAGACGTTATTGATGAGGTTAACAGCTAATACTTCCTCATAAAAATATATTGTCTATATATAGTTCACAAAAACTACACAATTTTTTTGGCTATTATGTAATGTTGTGAAGCCAGTAAACTATGATAGAATAGAAGGGAACGCGGGAAACTATTATCGTTTCCCGTAAATATTCTGTTTTTATGGGGGAAAAGTTATGTCGACTGATAATAAGACGAGAATTCTTGAAGGCTCATTAAATGTCTACAAGGCTAAAGGTGTCAAGTTCACAATGGATGATTTGGCTACCGAGCTTGGAATGAGTAAGAAGACAATCTATACGGTGTTTCCCGATAAGGGAACGCTTCTGTATGAAATGGTCGACTACGCATTTGACAGTATCAATGCAACGCAATCCGAAGCTCTTAACAATCCGGATCTTTCGCTTGTTGATAAGCTTAAATTGATACTCGGAGTATTGCCCGATGCATACGCGGGAGTTGACTTTACGCAACTCTATGTTCTTAAGGGAAAGTATCCTAAGGCTTATACAAGACTTCAGGAGCGACTTGAAAGCGGCTGGGAACAGACTCTGAACTTAATCGACGAAGGTATTGAAAAGGGATTAATCAGAAATGTCAATAAGGTCGTATTCCAGATTGCGCATGAGGCTACTCTTGAGAGATTCCTTATGGGTGACGAGCTTTCTCGGAATAAGATTACTTATGAAGAAGCTTTATCGGAACTTGTAGAGATACTTACAGAAGGTATTATTGTAAAATAGGGGGGAATTGATGAGTAAGATTTATCTTGACCGTAATTGGCTCTTCTCGGAAGAGTTCAAGGAGGAATATATTTCTAATGCCATAGATGGCGGCAAGGTGGTCAATGTACCGCATACCGTGAAGGAGACGGCATTCAATTATTTTGATGAGCACGAATACCAGATGGTAAGTTGCTATCAGAAGAATATCACGTACAACCCGGATTGGAAGGGTAAGAATCTATATCTTGTATTTGAAGCAGTTGCTCATCAGGCTGACATATATATCAACGGTGAGCATAAGAAATGTCATAAGAACGGTTATAACGCATTTTCCATAGATGTAACAGAGCTTCTCACAGAGGGTGATAATCTTGTTACCGTAAAATGTAATTCCAACGAGAATATTAATCAACCGCCTTTCGGATATGTGGTGGATTATATGACATACGGCGGTATCTACAGAGATGTGTATCTGGAGGTTAAGGAGCCTGTTCATATAATAAGTTGCTTTTATAAGCCCACACCCCTTTCTGTATCTACCAAGAGGAAGAGCAGAAGTGAGATAGAGAAGATGACCGTTGCGGCTCATCTTAAGACGGAATTCAAATTATCAGAGGATGCCAAGGATGCCGTTAAGGCCAATAACATCGTTGTGAGACAATACCTTGACGATAAGCCCATACTTGAACTTCCGTTGGAACCGTCTCTTGAGACGATGGTTCCCTTATCGGAGGTAAAGCTTTGGGATATTGAGAGCCCGAAGGTATATAAGGTAAGGACGGAGCTTGTATATAACGGTGAAGTTACCGACGTTAACGAAGAGAAGATAGGATTTAGGGAAATAGCATTTAAGCCGGATGGCTTCTACCTTAACGGAAGAATAGTTAAGATCAGAGGACTTAACAGACATCAGAGTTATCCTTATGTGGGATATGCGATGCCGGAGTCAATGCAGAGAGATGACGCGAGAATTCTCAAGAATGAGCTTGGTGTTAATACGGTTAGAACATCTCATTATTCTCAGTCAAAATATTTTATGGACGAATGCGATAAGCTGGGACTTCTGGTTGTTACGGAGTTCCCGGGCTGGCAGCATATAGGCGATGACGACTGGAAGCATATCGCTTGCAAGAATGTTAAGGAGATGATTAAGGAATTCAGGAATCATCCTTCAATCATTCTCTGGGGTGTCAGAATTAATGAGTCAGATGACGACGGGGAATTCTATAAGAAGACCAATAAGATAGCGCATCATTACGACCCTACAAGACCTACCGGAGGAACGAAGGCGGGAACGAAGATGCAGACCTTCGAAGATGTATATGCATATAACGATTTCCTTCATAACGGTACTAACGAGGGATGTCATAAGAAGAAGGATGTTGTCCCCAAGGAAAGACCTGACATGCCTTATCTCGTAACGGAGTATAACGGTCATATGTTCCCGACTAAGAACTATGACACGGAAGAGCATAGAAGAGACCATATGCTTCGTCACGCTAAGGTAATGAATGATACATTTGGTACGGAAGGCTTATCCGGCTCAATCGGATGGTGTATGTTCGACTACAACACACATAAGGATTTCGGTTCGGGAGACAGGATATGCTATCACGGTGTATGTGATATGTTCCGTAATCTCAAGATGGCGGCTTCAGTGTACGCTTCGGAATCAGATGATATTGACGTACTGGAACTTGCATCTACAATGGACGTTGGAGAGCACCCCGAATGTAACAGGGGAAGGACATACATTTTATCCAATATGGATTCCGTGAAAATGTATAAGAATGACAAGATCTTAAGAGAATATACGTCGGCTGATTCCGAATACACGAATCTTAAGCACGGACCGATTCTTATGGATACATTCGTTGTACAGGAGGACATGATTAAGGGCGAGGGCTGGTCGAAGGATCAGGCCAAGGCAGTAGGAGACCTGCTTAACTGGGCAGCTCTGAACGGCTGGGGTAACCTACTTAATTTCAAGGTTGCCAAAATGGCTGCACCCCTTGTACTTAAGTATCATATGGATCCCGGAGATGCGGTAAAATTGTTCCAGAGATACGTCGGTGACTGGGGCGGTGAGTCGGCAGAATACAAGCTTGAAGGATATAAGAACGGTAAGCTTGTTAAGACGCAGAAGGTCGGAACTGTTACAAGCGTAAGCCTTAATACTAAAGTATCATCAGAGGTGCTTACGGAGGATATAACATATGATGTAGCCGGAGTTCGTATTAAGGCAGTTGATGAATACGGCAATCTCGTACCATTCTTCCAGGAAGCTGTTATAGCAGTTACGGAAGGTCCCATTGAACTTATAGGACCTGAGATAATCCCACTTCGAGGCGGAATGTGCGGACTGTACGTAAGGTCAACGGGTAAGAGCGGTAAAGCGAAGGTTACACTTAAGGCTGTAGGAATTAAAGAAGCGGTAACAATACCTTTCGAGGTTAAGGTTAATAAATAAAATGTAAAGGGGAAATGATTATGGACAGAGCAAAAGTAATATTTGGAAATGTGCTACCTGATAAGGTCTACAGGAAAGCCTGCAAGGGCAAGGCAAAGAATGCCAAGAAGTATGGATATGACGAGAATAAAGCATATCCCACGGTGATTCAGAAGAATCCTTACATAGGAGATTCGCTTGATGTTGATAACATCTTAGTAGGTGAACTTGATACCAATAATCACTATAATCCTTCGGATTCAACAACTACCGAGTTCGATACAGAGAAGGGTATCATTGTAGGAAATATCCGTATGGGATTCGGTCATTATCGTATATCAATGGCTATGGCAAGCTGTGCTAAGGCAAAAGGATATAAGCCTTATTGGATGGATCTTAATTCATATAACGAGACGCCTTGCACCAAGATTATTGCCGCATCCAATGAGCTTTATTCAATGGGTTCTCGTTGGTCTAAGAATCCTATCTTCAATAAGCTTGTATGGGAGCCTGTTAACTATGAACTGTTCCGTCAGCTCTCTTATAACAGTGGTGACCAGAAGAATGCTGAGATTATGGCTCAAGTATATAAGAATGTACCGAAGGAGATTCCCGTAATCGGAACACACGCTTGGCCGGCACAGGCAGCAGTTCACGCAGGAATGAAGAGCGTCGTTAACGCCGTTCCCGATAACTGGCCTATGGCATTACATTTCTCAGAAGGCTCTGTTCATGCCATCCAATGTAAGAATGCATATATGGGCTACAGAATCTGTAACGGAATGCAGAAGAAGAAAATCTGTAATCCCATGCCTAATGATGCTCTTGTATACACAGGTCACTATATCGACCATGAGCTGGCTTCCAATATTGAAGTGGATTGCGATGCTCGTATGGAAAGAAAGAAGAACGGCAAGGCTACAAGATACCTTCTTACAATCGGTGGTGCAGGTGCTCAGAGAGAGTTATTCGCTCCTATTATTAAGCATCTTATGCCTGAGATTAAAGCAGGTAAAGCTGTTATCTACTTGAATATCGGTGACTACAGCGAAGTATGGGATTGGATGAAGACTGAGATTCAAGGTGTATCTGACGTTGCTACAGAGCATATGGACAACTGGTCTGATACAGAGGCATTCTGCGAGAGCGCGCTTGATCCCAACACTGATGTTACAGGCGTTCACGTATTCTGGCATAAGAACATTTTTGAGGCTGTATATGCTACGAACCTTCTTATGAGAAGTAGTGATGTACTTGTTACGAAGCCCTCTGAGCTTGCATTCTATCCTATTCCGAAGCTCTTCATAAGACGTGTCGGTAAGCACGAGATGTGGGGCGCTATCCATTCGGCAGAGATGGGAGACGGAACGCTTGAGTGCAGAGACGTACCGCATATACTCCAGATGGTTGATATGTTCCAGAAGGACGACCATCTTCTCGGTGAAATGTGTGAGTCAATTAAGGAAAACAATAAAGTTGGACTTTATGACGGAGCTTACAGGGTAGTAGAAATCGCTATGGGCATGAAAGATAAGTAAATAGCGGTCTTAGGCGTTGTGAAAAATACACGAAAATAGTGTGTCTAATTTGTGAACACAGCCAAAAATATAGGGAACTATTGCGATACAAATAGTTTCGTGTATAATGTAGACAAGGTGTGTGACCTAGTAATTAAATAATTTTTTAAGAAATGGAGAAAGCTAATGGAAACTAAGAGACTTACTGGTGGCGAAAAAGTTGCCTATGGTTTAGGAGCAGTCGGAAAAGATATGATGTATATGTTCTCTGCATCATATGTACTGTACTACTTCCAAGATGTTATCGGTGTAAGCGCCGTGGCAATGGGTATTATCCTTCTTGTGGCAAGAGTATTTGATGCATTTAACGATCCTATTATGGGTATCATTGTTGCGAAGACTAAGACAAGATGGGGGAAATTCAGACCTTGGCTTCTTATTGGTACTATTACCAATGGAGTACTTCTAATAATTATGTTCTCATGTCCTCCGGATTTATCTGCAGGCGGACTTATTGCATATGCAGCTGTTACATATATCATGTGGGGTGTAACATATACAATGATGGACGTACCTTACTGGTCAATGATTCCTGCATTTACAAAAGCAGGTAAAGAGAGAGAAGGTCTTTCAGCTCTCGCAAGGTCTTGTGCCGGTGTTGGTTCTGCCCTTATTTCTATCGTAACCGTTATGGCTGTTAAGTTCCTCGGTGGAACGACAGATAGCGGAGCAACTAATGAGGTTCTCGGATATCAGAGATTTGCAATCATAGTTGCAGCTGTATTCGTTGTATTTACTGTAATTATGTGTATCGTAATTAAAGAGAAGTCTAACGTTGAGATGAAGACTGCTACGGTAGGCGAAATGTTCAAGGCTCTCTTCAAGAACGATCAGGCTTTAACAATCGTTGTATCAATTGTATGTATTAATATTGCTTTATATATTACATCTAACCTTGTAATTTATTTCTTCAAGTATGATTTCAGTCCTGCCCAGTGGGAGAGTAATTATACAATATTTAACATAGCGGGTGGTGGTTTCCAGATTATCGCTATGATGATATTGTTCCCGATATTCAGAAAGTTTATGAATACCATTAAGATATTCTATGTAAGCTTCTTCATGGCTATGGCGGGATATATCGTGCTTCTCGGACTCGCATTTACAGGAATGGATAATGTATACTTACTTCTTATCCCTGCATTCCTTATTATGTCGGCAATAGGTATGCTTAACGTTGTCGTTACCGTATTCCTTGCGAATACCTGTGACTACGGAGAACTGAAGAATCACAGACGTGATGAGTCGGTTATCTTCTCAATGCAGACATTCGTGGTTAAGCTTGCATCAGGTCTTGCGGCTTTCATTGCATCACTTGTACTTTCAATCTTCAGCATTACTCAAGATGCGGAAGGTGCAGACACAACGGACGTTGTATACCAGAGAGCGTCAGATGCTTCATGTATGGGACTTAGAATGTGTATGACAATTATACCTATTATAATTCTTATCATCGGTCTTATCGTATTCAAGGCTAAGTATAAGCTTACTGATGAGAAGCTTGATGAGATTACGAAAGAGCTTGATGCGCGTCATGCTGCAGAAGGCACGGCACAGGAAAGTGCTGAGGTATAATAATTAGTATCTGTTAGTTAAGTTTTATAGGTGGTTTGACTTGTCATATGGCAGGTCGGACCACTTTTTTTATTGCAATATATTATTTTGTTGTTGACGATAGTCGTTTTATTAAGTATAATTCCGTATTGTAATATCTTATTGTCTTGATTTTCTGTATGGATCAGAGTGTATGGATCAGATTTTGGTGTCCTAATAATCGGACACATTTTCCTGTATTATTATTAATAAGTGATGTTGGTAATGCTTTTTTGAATGGGAAATGTTTTTTGGCGATACGAACAAATCGGCGAACAAGAATCGAACAAATTTTCTATTTGGGTGTTGACAACATTGCAGAAGTAGTATATTATATATTTCGTAGAACGAACAGAGGTTCGTAGAAGGAGAGGATTATGGCGAAAGAAGAGAAGTTAAAAGCATTGGAAGCTGCCATTGTGCAGATTGAGAAGCAGTATGGTAAAGGTTCTGTTATGAAGCTGGGTGATACTTCATCGGCTATGAAGGTTGAGACTGTTCCCACAGGCTCCATCAGCCTTGATATAGCACTGGGACAAGGAGGACTTCCCAAGGGCAGGATTATCGAGATATACGGTCCCGAATCTTCCGGTAAGACTACAGTTGCATTACATGCAGTGTCTGAGGTTCAGAAGAGAGGCGGAATAGCAGGCTTTATTGACGCAGAGCATGCTCTTGACCCTGTATATGCCAAGAATATAGGTGTTGACATTGATAACCTCTATATTTCACAGCCGGATAACGGCGAGCAGGCTCTTGAGATTGCCGAGACAATGGTTAGATCCAATGCCGTTGATATTGTAATTGTTGACTCTGTAGCGGCACTTGTGCCTAAGGCAGAGATTGACGGCGATATGGGTGATTCCCATGTGGGACTTCAGGCGAGACTTATGTCGCAGGCTTTAAGAAAGCTTACAGCCGTTATTTCAAGAAGCAATTGTATTGTAATATTCATTAATCAGCTTCGTGAGAAGGTGGGTGTTATGTTCGGAAGCCCCGAGACCACGACAGGTGGTCGTGCACTTAAGTTCTATTCATCAGTACGTCTTGATGTAAGAAGAATCGAATCGCTTAAGCAACAGGGCGAGGTGATCGGTAACAGAACAAGGATTAAGGTTGTTAAGAATAAGATTGCACCGCCGTTTAAGGAAGCAGAATTCGATATTATGTTCGGTAAAGGCATATCTAAAGAGGGCGATATTCTTGATATGGCAGCCGATCTCGACATTATCAATAAATCCGGTGCATGGTATGCCTACAATGGCGAGAAGATCGGTCAAGGCAGAGAGAATGCCAAGAAATACTTAGCAGAGAATAAGGCTCTCTACGAAGAAGTAGAGAAGAAGGTAAGGGAGCATTACAACCTTGACGGTGATGTAGAAGGAGACGACGGCTCTGTGCCGAGTGAAGACACGGATAAAGCAGAAAAGTAGTGTGATTATTCGGAACACATGCTGTTTAGAAAGGTGATATATGATTGTAACTGAGATAGCAGATTACACCAAGACCAAAGTGAAGGTCTGTCTTGATAACAGGACAGACTTTCAGCTTTATAAGAAGGAAATTAATAAATATAATATTGTCGAGGGTGAGGAGATTACTAATTATGATGAGATTCTTAATGAGACTCTAATCCCCAGAGCCAAGAAGAGAGCGATTCATCTTATTGAGAAGATGGATAGAACCGAGTCGGATCTAAGAAGAAAGCTTATTAAGAACGGTTATCCGAAAGAAGCAATAGACGAAGCCATAAGCTACGTTAAGTCGTATAACTACGTTAACGATAAGCGATATGCCTGTATGTATGTAAGGAATTACAGGGATAGTCGTACCATGAACCGTATATCCGACGATATGTATCGTAAGGGGATTGATAAGGAGCTTATTATGTATGCTCTCGCTGAAGAATATACAACCGATGAAGAAGATTTAATAGATACGTTCATAAGAAAGCGTAATTACAATAAAGATACAGCCACAATGAAAGAAAGGGACAAGATGTTCAGATTTCTCGCAGGAAAGGGCTTTGAACTTGATATGATAAGGCGTCACTTGACATCTACTCTCTAAAAGAGTAAAATTATAGCGTTGTAGTTTATGACTGTAATTTACATTTTATGTTATATGTACAATGAAAATTAAATAAAGGAGGTGCTCTGGTGTCAATGGTTATTGTTACACTTATCATCGCTCTTGTGGCTATGGTTCTTGCTATTCTCGCAACAATCATCGTGACTAAGAATATTCAGAAAAAAGACGCTGCCAATAAGATTGACAGTGCTGAGAATAAAGCACGTGAGATTATTGATGATGCAGTTAAGACTGCAGAGGCTAAGAAGCGTGAAGCACAGATAGAAGCCAAGGAAGATGCGTTAAGACAGAAGAATGAGCTTGATAAAGAGATTCGTGAGCGAAGATCAGAGATTCAACGCAGTGAGAACAGAATCACTCAGAAGGAAGAGAATCTTGATAAAAAGCAGAATCAATTAGAGAAGAGAGAACGCGATCTTTCACAGAGAGAGTCGAAGATAAACAAAGAAAAAGAAGAAGTAGCGAAATTAAACCAGCAAAGAGTACAGGAACTGGAGAGAATCTCAGGTCTAACCTCCACACAAGCAAAAGAACAATTATTAAAAGCTGTTGAAGATGATGTTAAAATTGATGCCGCTAAGCTTATTCAAGAGACATTAGCTCAGGCAAAAGACGAAGCTAATAAGAAGGCTCGCGACATTGTGGTTACTGCAATTCAGAAATGTGCAGCTGACCATGTATCGGAAGTTTCAATTTCGGTAGTACCTTTACCCAGTGATGACATGAAAGGTCGAATTATTGGTCGTGAAGGAAGAAATATTCGTACATTAGAGACAATGACAGGTGTTGAATTCATTATTGATGATACACCGGAAGCAGTTGTATTGTCTGCATTTGATCCTGTTCGACGCGAGATTGCTCGTGTTGCGTTAGAGAAGCTTATTGTAGACGGAAGAATCCACCCTGCTCGTATTGAAGAGATGGTGGAGAAGGCAACGAAAGAAGTTGAGACCAATATGAAAGAAGAAGGAGAGGCTGCTACCCTGGAAGTAGGTGTTAACGGTATTAATCCTGAGCTTGTTAAATTGCTCGGTCGTATGAAGTATCGTACAAGCTTCGGACAGAATGCTTTAAAGCATTCTATAGAAGTTGCGCATCTTGCCGGTCTTCTCGCAGGAGAATTGGGGCTGGATGTCAGGGTTGCTAAGCGTGCCGGACTTTTACATGATATCGGTAAGTCAATCGATCATGAGGAAGGTGCACAAGGCTCTCACGTACAGCTTGGAGCTGAGCTTTGTAAGAAATATAAAGAATCAGCTACAATTGTTAATGCCGTTGAGGCGCATCATGGAGATGTGGAACCGGAGACTCTTATTGCATGTATTGTTCAAGCTGCTGATGCTATTTCGGCTGCAAGACCGGGTGCAAGAAGAGAGACTTTGGAGACATATTCCAACAGATTACAACAGTTAGAGGAAATTACCAACGACTTTAAGGGCGTTGATAAGTCTTTTGCTATTCAGGCAGGTAGAGAGGTTCGTGTAATGGTTGTTCCTGACCAGGTAACGGATTCCGACATGGTTATTATGGCCAGAGATATATCTAAGAGGATTGAATCTGAATTAGATTATCCCGGACAGATTAAGGTTAATGTCATTAGAGAATCGAGAGTTACTGACTACGCGAAATAGATTGTTTTTTTACGCGAAACTATTTCAGCCGGCTGTATGATATGCAGCCGGCTGATTTGTATCTAAGGAGGATAGAATGGATCACGTAATAGTTGAGAAAAGAAATCTGATTCATAAGGGAGCTATTGTAGATGTATATCAGGATGAAATGCTTCTTCCCAACGGCAGTCATGAGACATGGGACTATATTGAACACAGAATGGGTGCGGCATGCGTTCTTCCCGTCCTTGATAACGGTAAGATAGTTATGGTTAAGCAGTATCGTCATGCACTTGACAGATACACAATAGAAGTTCCCGCAGGGAGCCGTGACAGTAAGACAGAGGACACGCTTATCTGCGCTAAGAGAGAACTGGAAGAGGAGACAGGCTATACATCCGATAACATTACATTTCTGTTGTCTCTTAAGACTACTGTAGCCTTCTGTAATGAGTCAATTGATGTATATCTTGCCAAGGATCTGAAGCCCGGTAAGCAGCATCTTGACGAAGCCGAGGATATTAATGTGATGGAGATGGAGCTTGATGAGCTTCTCGATATGATATACGAAGGCAAGCTTCAGGATTCCAAGACTGTATCGGCAATACTCGCATACGCCGTTACTATGAGAAAATAGTGTTTTTAACTTTACTTACAGGCATATTCTGACCTGTCCAGAGCTTGAAGCTTCTTGCACCTTGATATAGCAGCATGTATTTTCCGTTAATATATTTGCAGCCGCATTCCTTGGCGTCAAGAAGAAGCTTTGTCATAGCCGGTTCATATATAAGGTCGCATACTGTGAGACCGGGTCTGAGAAGCGACTTATCTATTAACGTTGAGTCTTCGGTCATTCCCACAGGTGTAGCGTTAATAAGAATGTCATTCTCTGTAACCGCTTCTCTCAGGATGGTCGAATCTCCGATATCAATTACGTTAACGTCGCAGGGCGTTTTTTCTGACACTTTTTTTGAGAATTCAATTACACTGTCAATTGTCTTATTATGTCTCTTGGCAATTGTTATTCTGTGTGCGCCTTCTAACGCTAAGCTTACGATTATGGATTTGGCGGCACCTCCGGCTCCGAGAATCAGTATTTTCTTATCTGTTATATTTTCATCTATTTCTCCCAGAGAATCGATAAAACCTGCCCCATCCGTGGTATATCCCACAAGTGATCCGTTTTCGGGAACGATTGTGTTGACAGAGCCTGATAGTTCAGACGATATATCAAGTCTGTCGATGTGGCTTATTATATCGGTCTTAAGTGGCATAGTAATATTAGCCCCGAGGAAATCTTCGCGTCTTATATATTCATCCACCGCGTCTATATGGATCTTATCTATATCTATAGCTTTGTATGTAGCATTGAACTTAATCTCATCGAAGCTTAGGTTATGCATTTTCGGGGAAATGCTATGTGCTACGGGAGAGCCAAAGAGGTATGCCTTTTTTTTATTGAAGATGGGTTTTCTCGGATTGTTTTCGATAACCATAATTTCTCCTAACACTATATTTTTTATGCGTAATATGATACCATAACTATCGTCGATTAACAAAGTAATTAGTCTTAAATATCGGAAAGGACAATTATGAGAATTAAAAATATTGATATAGAGAATTTTAAGCCTGTTGTATGCGTACCAATTGTTGATACGACTATTAAGAGAAGTCTTGAGACAGCACGTATACTCACGCTTAAAAAGGTTAAGGTTATCGAGTGGAGGCTAGACTATCTTACGGAGCTAAGCGATAAGGATGCGGTAATAGAAGGTCTGAAGGAATTTTCAAAGATTTGCAAGGAAACTGTGACAATTGCGACAATTAGAACTAAGAGGGAAGGCGGTAAATGTGACTTTAACGAGTCGGAGATGGAACTCTTCCTGTCACTCATTGCCAACAGTAAAGCAGTTGACTTTATTGACGTAGAATATTTTACATATGAGAGACCGAATAAGTTTATAGAGAGTCTTAAGGCACTTGGAGCCGGGGTTATATGCTCGAGCCACGATTTCGAAGAGACATTGGAAGATGAGATGCTTCTTAATGTGTTAGAGGAAATGGACTTATCATCTTGTGATGCCGTTAAGATTGCGGTAATGCCGGAAAGTGCTACTGACGTAACAAGGTTTATGGATGTATGTAATTCATTTGCGATGGAGACAGAGAAATTGTTTATCGCAATGTCGATGGGAGAACTCGGTATGGCTTCCAGGTTTTCGGGAAATGTGACAGGGTCAGCTATAACATTTGGCTCATATATGAAGAAATCTGCACCGGGACAGATTAATTATGAGAAGCTTAGAGAGATAGTGGAGAAGTAGTATGATTATATATCTTATAGGATTCATGGGTGTCGGGAAAAGCACGGTAGGAAAGGGACTATCAGAACGGCTCGAATATGAACTAATCGATACCGATGAATTAATTGAAGAAAAAGAGGGATTAAGCATCAGCTCTATATTCGAAAAAAAGGGTGAGGATTACTTTAGAGAATTGGAGACAGATACTATAAAGGAGTTATCTTCAAGTGATAATATCGTTGTATCGTGTGGTGGCGGGATTATTAAGAATGAGGAAAATGTTAAACTCATGAAGGATTCCGGAAGGGTAATTCTTCTTACGGCATCCCCTGAATCCATATATGAAAGAGTGAAGGATTCGACTAACAGACCTTTGCTGGAAGGAAGGAAGAGTGTTGAAGGGATAAATGATTTACTTCTTGAGAGAAAAATGCTTTATGACCGGGCCTATACTGATAAAGTGTCGGCCGATCGCCCTGTAAATGAAGTGGTGGAGTCAATTATTCAATTATTCTGAACCGCATAAATACGTCATTTCTCGGAGGAAAAATAAAAAGTTAATAATTTGTTAATAATTTTTAATAATTTGTTAATTGTTTTTTAACAATTTTTGTAGTATAGTATTAGCACGTAAAACGTATGCCAATATTCTTTATATAAATATTTGATATAGAAATGTAACTATAGACGGATGAATCTTTTCGTAGAAGTATGAAAAGGTTTGTTCGTCTTATTTTTATGTCTAAAAACAGAAGGGAAAAAATATGAATCAAATAGTAAAAACGTATATGACAATTTTTTTATTATTAATTATCGTCCTAGTCGGTGCCGGCCTAATACTATGCAGTCTTGATGCCCAGAGGGCAGAGAAGACTAACAGCGGATATGCTATGACAATTGCCGGTCATAATTATTCAGATGCATCAATTAATGCGTGCAAGAGCGAAGCATCGGGCAATGATTATGTGCTGTCGGTTAAGAAATATGATACCAATAGCGACGGGTATCCCGATGTATGCGAATGCATTTTGGAATATGATTATTCCCTGAAATTTCTGAATGCCGGCGAGGGAACGACTACTAATGATAAGCATCATTATTCGCGAATGATGGTGTAGTTGTTGTGTTTTGAATATGTAACGGAAGGGGTGATTATTATGAAATACACTATTGATGAATACACAGAAGCGATAGTAAGTGTTGCGATAGGAATGCTGCTTCTTTCTGCTATAGTAGCTTTTCTTATATATATTGTTGTTTTTGTCTAACGGTAAATGTGTATTAAGAAAGGGAGAATGATGAGACAAATAATAGAAGAATACGGAGAAGCGATTGTGGGTGTTCTTACAGCGCTTCTCATAATCGGAATAGGAATTTTTTTGTTTAGGCAAGGCGGAATAGTAGAACAGTTTTACAGTAGTGTCGCCGGAAATGCAATATAGAAACGGAGTAATACTATGAAAGAAATACTTAATGAATACGGAAGTACCATTGTAACAATTGTAATTGCTGTAATTATAGTAGTATTGCTCGGTGGACTTACCATAGGAAATGCAACGGGAATCATTGACATTTTCGGAAATAATGCTGAAAAATTGGCAGATACAGACGTTGCAGATACACAGTCCGCATCTGTTACGGTATTGAATGCTCAAGCGGCTGAGACTGTTCCCGAGCTTAAGGTTAAGGCCAATGCAACGGTTAATAAAGCAATAACCCTTAACGATTTATTCGAGGTAACAAATAATGTTAAGGATGTGGACTTGTCAGTGTCTGAGATAACCACAACCCTTAATGACAGCAGCACTGATGCTGCTTCAAACGGTCTTGTTACTTTGACGGGTAATAAGATACTGACATTTAAAAGTCCGGGAGAATACTATCTTACAATAGATATAAGGACTCCCTCACGACTTATGACTAAGACCTTTAAGGTTAAGTCGGTTGTGGAGCCTAAGTACGAATTCAGACAAATAAACAGAACGTGGTGGTTCTGTAAGGTTGATTTCAATGATATTACCAATTCGGAAGAGGTAACTCCTATACAGGGTTATCCTTATACATATCGCCGGGAAGAGTTTTCGCACTATGATGGTAATTCTCTTGGTGGTTACGAATGCACATTCAGATATGACCCCGATCAGAATGTTGTGTTAATGAATGATACATCTTGGGGTTGGGATTCTATACATTGGACTTATGACGATAATTGGAATTTCAGATATATAACAAGAAGCGGGTATTATTGTGACAGAGATTATGATTACAGAATATCCGTAAACAGTATTAATAAAGAGACGGGTATTTGTCGGGGTTGCCCACCCGGCAGTTATACAGTGATTAATCAAGCCGGTTAGCTTTTCCGGGAATGTATTATAAAAGGAGAATTTATGAAAAACGTTATATTCGGTATTGTAATTATTCTAATGGGACTTGTTATTACATTATCCGTACTAAGTGTTACGGGTGTTATGAATAGAGAAGTGGAGATTGAAGATGCCTTAAAGGAATCGGTTGAGAAAAGTGTAGATGCCTGCACTACGAGGAGAGGATACAGCCTTGATAATAACGACCAATTTGTAGCAGATCTACTCGCAGAACTCTCTAATGCCATAGAGAACGATTCTGATATTAAGATTGAGGTAATGGGCGTTGATAAGGATAAAGGATATATGTCTATTCGCGTCACGGAGTATTATAAAACCGCTATCGGAACGCCCAAGGTCGCTATGTGTGAGACGACTGCCTATGTTGATAAGAGTAATAATGTGGGGGCAAGTGTCGGCACCTCTACAATTACATTTATAGATAGCGATGGAGCATTTTTGGGACAACATACGCTTAGTGACGGGGAAAGCATTAAAGCCCCCATTACACCTTCAAAGCAGGGTAAGACATTCGTGGGTTGGGTTAATGCTGAGACAAATCAGAATGTAGGTATGAGTCTGGGCACGGCTAACAAGAATAATATTACATATAAAGCATTATATTCATAATAAGCGGAAGATGAAGAAAGCGAAAGGAGAAAGAAAATATGGAGATTAAGACAGTAGTAAGAAAACTGGTGGCAGCACTTGCAATTACTGCGCTCGGAATATGTTCAACACTGAGTGCAAATGCAGAAAACGAAACAGAAAGTGATAGAGAGAACACAATTATTTACAGACTCTACAATCCAAATGGCGGTGAACATTTCTACACGGCTGATTCCGGAGGAAAAGATTATCTTATAACGATTGGTTGGAATTATGAGGGTATTGCTTGGATAGCGCCGGGGAGATTTATTCCCGAAACAAACGAGTGGGAAAATGTAAAAGGTTTGACACCCGTATATCGTGTATATAATCCCAATTCGGGCGAACACTTCTATCTTCAAGACGAAAGAGGAAGAGATTGGCTTGTAAGTCTTGGCTGGAGAGACGAGGGTATAGGTTGGTACACGGAAGAAGATGAGACTACTTGTAATGCGGTAGTGTATAGATTGTATAACCCTAACGCAACAGATGATGTGGGCGGAGCCGGGGCACACTTCTATACAATGAGTGAAAGTGACAGGGATTACCTTGATGAAATCGGTTGGAACTATGAAGGTATTTCGTGGATGTCTGCGCATAGTATTGCCGAGACGTCTCTTGATAAGGAAGCAACTTGCGATGAGGACGGATACGAGGGTAGGGTACTCTGTGTTAATTGCGGTAAGGAATTTAAGGGAAAAGTGATTCCTGCAAACAATAATCACGACGTGGTATACCACGTGGCGTTGTATGAAGAAAAGAGTAATGGTGTGCTTGGTGGCAGTACTACATACGAATACTATTGCCCGATTTGTGAAAAGGTTTTTTTCGAAGCTTTTGAAAATGATGAGTGGTTATTATATGAACGTAATCAATATACACCGTCTACTATAGAACATTTTAACACTTGTCACGGAACCAATGTCAGCAAGGCTAAGATTGATGAATACGATAACGAGATAGCACGTCTTCTCTCTGAGTACAGTGAGTATCTTAGGCTATATGAAGAATCTTATGATGATCCCGATTTATGTGATTACTATATGAGCTTGGCAAATGATAATGAGGACAGGCGTCTTGTGATTGAAACAGAAAAAAAGGATTATATCAATTCTATTGAGTTAGAGTACAGAAATATTCCTGCAACAATAAAACGGATACTTGTCAGTCCCGGATATTATTCATGCAATAGATGTAATAAGACGTCTGAGGACGGGGTTCATTGGGATTAAATACTGATCTATAAGGGAGATTTTAATGAGACATTACAGAAAAATCAGAAAATCTATATTTGCCATTATTATGTGTCTTGTAGTATTCGGTACAACAGTAGTTAATGCAGAAGAACTGACTGTTGTAAGACAAGATACGGAAGATACGACAAAAGAAAGTGAGACAGCAAAGGACGAACACAAGGAAGAAACAATTGAAACCGATGAATCGAAAGATACGGATGATGAGACGAACGATACGGCAACAATATCTGATGATGAAGGGGATAATAAAGAAATAACCGGTCCAAAAGAAGATGAAAATGTAAAAGAAACCGAAATGATTCTTAATAATTCACTTTCTGAAGAAAGAGTCAGTGAAGAACATGATAATAGCATTAAATTGGCTTCCGGTTTTAATGTCAATAATGAAACCCTCGCAAGATTTGTAATTATTGATAATGTTATGTTTTTTGATAAGAATTATTCCGCCTATATTTCTTCTTTTTCATCCATAAAAAATGCGATGGTAAGCCAGTACAAAATAAAAAATATGAGTGATGCTGTAAGCTATGTGGGAACAGGAGAAACCTATAAATCCATTGGAGAGGTTGTTTCTTTTTTTATGAATGATTCAAGCTCTCACGCCATATATTGTCCGGGCGTTGTAGATATGGGTTCATACACGATGACTGTTAAAAAGAATACTGCAAAGCACCTATTTTCTTACCGACTTGGAGTAAGTGGAGACAAGACTCCCGGATTTCGTTTTTCGGCAGACGGAACATCTGCGCCTATAAATGTTATGAGCGGAGGAACACTCTGTTTATATGACGGTACTGTATATAACGGTGTGTTGAATTCAACCAATGACATATCAGCGGTTGACAGTAGCTCATCCCGACCGGTTCTTACTAATAGAGGTACAACTTATATATATGCTACTTCTCTTCGTGGAGGTAAAAAAGCAAAGAATGTACTTAATAATACCGGAGCAATTACATTTGATTCAAGCAAGTATTATAAAGACAGCAAAGGATATTATGCCAGAGGATCCTCTCTTGGTGCTGATTCAGAAACTAATTTTATTAATTCAGGAACAGCCAATGCTTTATCTTATATTTTCAATAATGTGGAAAATGGGGTGCATTATGGTAGCAATGCTACAACGATTAATAATTCCGGTACGCTTACATTAGGAGGAAGTTCGGCAGCCGGAAGGATTGCTACGGTTGCCAAAGGCAGTACTTATGGAATAACCGGATCCAAAATGCCGACGATAAAGAATGGTACGAAGATAATGTATAACGGTACAGGTGTTAATGTTTCGAGCGGGAAGACACTTACCATGTCGGGTGGTGAAATATGTAATAATACAATCGGAATTAACAATGCAGGAACTGTTACACAAAGTAATGGTAGCATATACAGTAATACAAGCTACGGAGTCAATAATAGCGGAACATATAATCAAAGCGGTGGAAATATATACAGTAACAAAGGAGCAAAGCCCGACAGTTCTGATACTTGTTATGTGGGTGTATATCAAAATGGCGGATATACAGTAAGTGGCAGTGCCGGTATATACGGTAATTCGTTATATCTGGCAACAAAAGACATGAGATTAAGAATAACCGACAATCTTCAAGGCTCGGGGATTGTTCTTACTACAGCCATAAATGACAGGCAAATAGGAAGAGAGCTTACAGTCGGCGGTGGAAGCGGAACCAATTATACAAAGCTTTCTCTTGCATACGGTAATTACAACGGTAAAGCTTTTTCAAAAGGTGTTAAGGATTCTGCGGAGGAAGGAAGTAATAAAGTATTTAGCGGCAATTCTGTTGCAATCAGGCCGGGAAGCTTTATTAATAATAGAATAAAAGATAACTGTTATCTGAGCGGACAATATAATCTCTATTATGACGCCAACGCGCCTTCTGATATAAAAGGCTTGAATCCGACAAGCTTTGATAAAACAACATTTTACTGGAACGAATGGTTCTCGGCGTTATACAAAAGGAGATTCAGTGCCTCTAATTATGAGCATACGGGATGGTCTTTACCGTCGGGTGCAACCTATGACAGTAATGCAGCTCAGTTATTTACAGGTAACAGGACTGCATCAGCGCTTTGGAAGAAAATAGCGACAGATAAATATAATGTTCATTATATATATAATAACGGATATGGCGATGAAGTGACAGACGAATGTCTCAGAGATAATACATATACATACAGAGCCGATCCGTCAAGGTATTCAACTGCAAGAATTACATTTAATACAGATGGCGGGGATAGTATAACATCCGTTAACGGTGCAAGCTACGTTAGTGATAATCAATTTAATACAAAGAAAGAATTCGACGGATGGTCAAAGGGGGGTTCAAGTATTATGTATAAATATCCTAAGACATTTACTAATCTGGGTGCTAAGGATACAACAGTTACATTGAACGGTAATTGGACTATAAGTTCTATTACGCTTCCCGGTTGTGAAAAAGATGATTATGAATTGGTCGGTTGGCAGGTCTTTGGAACAAGTGATGTGATTCCTGCGGGTGACACATATACACCGAATAACGATAATCCCGTAACTTTTGTTGCGGTATGGAAAGCTATTGAGAGGAAGATTATATTTGAACCCAATGGTTCGGTGGATGCAAAAGGAAACCATATAGAGCGTATAGTTCAAGATAAGAATACGCCCGTAACAGAGCCGGTTACACTTCCCAATGGTTCGGATATAGGAGGTAAGACGCTTACGGAAGATACCACATTTACACGAGGATATATTGAAGCCAATCTATCTTCCGGTATGTCAAGTGTAGGAGCATCTGAAGCGCCACAGTACAGAGCAAAGAAAGGAGATATGGTAAATAATCTCGGTGATAGTAATTCGCTTGCCAAATTCAAAGGATGGACGAAGTCGGAAACAGGCGGTACATTATTCAACGGGACTGTATATCTTAATGATAGTGAATTATGGGGAACAAATGCGTCAAAAACGCCTACATTTATATTCTATGCTATGTGGGATAGGTTCCCCGTAATTAATACAGGTACAATAATTATACCTAATGATAGTGTTAATAGAATCAGCACAAGTGACCTCTTAAAGAACATTTCAGCAACCGACAATGAGGACGGTAATATTACAAATAAGATCAATCTTATTAATTACAATGAAGTTAAGACGGCTTTTGAAAGTGGGGCATTGGAGTTTACTGCGATATATGAGGTCACAGATAGCGCCGGCAATACCACAAGAGCATTTGCCAAAATAAGAAAAGGCGAGGATGATAGTTATGACGGAAAAGCATTAAATGTTATAACAAGGCAAGTAAGATCCATAAATCGTCACGCATATAATACTCACGATTCAAAGCTCGGCGGTTGTCTTGAAGGGAGTCCATGGTATGACGATCCTACGTATGCTTCGGTAATGACAAAGGGCTTTGACAATATGGATAAGAATACTCCGATTAAGTCAATAACGATTACAAAGGCAGAGAGAGAAGAAATATCAGAGTATATACATTCTGTCGGTTTAAGAAAAATGCACGATAAAAATGTGTTACAATACTATGTGGATAAATATATGGATGCTGAGCATACATCACGAAAGTTCGAGTATTATGATTTGTCTGTCGGACCGTATACTATTCTCGGTGATACCATGAAAGAACGTGAGAAACAAGAGCTTGATAGGTTAAGTAAGCTTAGAAATGATATGGATTTAAAAAGAGCGTATCGATAAATACAAAACCAAAAAAACACTTGAATAAAGAAACTATATGTTGTACAATATAACAAACATACGTTCGAAACTTAGATAAAGGGTATTACATATGTCATTACAATTTGTTATAGGAAGCTCGGGTAGCGGAAAGTCCACTTATATTTACAATAGAATAATAGAAGAGTCAATTAAGAATCCCAAGAAGAATTATATAATAATTGTTCCGGAGCAGTTTACTATGCAGACGCAGCGGGAGCTCGTGAGACTTCATCCGAATCATGTAATAATGAATATCGATGTATTAAGCTTCAATCGTCTGGCATACAGGGTATTCGATGAGCTTGGCACAGAGTCTCTCGATGTGTTGGAGGAATCCGGCAAGAATCTTGTGATTCGTAAGTTGTTAACCGACAAGAAGGATGGATTAAGTGCACTTGGATTAAACAGTAACAAAGTGGGGTGTATATCTGAGATAAAGTCATTTATATCCGAACTGTCACAGTATGGTATCAGTCCGACTGATTTTTTGGATTCTCTTTCGGCGGGAGGATTTAATTCACATTTTCGTAAGAAAGCCGAAGATATAGCTGTTATTTACAAAGCATATGAGGATTTTATTAAGGACAGATTCGTTACGGCAGAGACAATACTTATTCGTCTTAATGAAGTGATAGCCGATTCGAAATTCCTAAGCGAAAGCGAATTTGTATTTGACGGTTTTACCGGGTTTACCCCGCTTCAAAATGAGCTTCTTATGACGATCCTACCGATTATTGATAAGGCCTACGTTGTTGTTACAATGGACGAAAGTGAGCCAATGTACGGTGATATAAAGGAATATGAGCTCTTCTCAATGAGTAAGAAGATGATTAAAAAGACTACGGACATATGTGAGACCTGCAATGTAGATATTGATGATGAACCCATTATATGTGATAAGAATTATAGACTTAAAGAAAACGGAGTGCTTGAATTTATTGAACAGCATATATTCAGAATGGGAGAAAAGGAGGAATACAGAGAAGACGGTTCTTTGGACGAATTAACAATTCATCTTCTTAAGAATCCTTCAGAGGAGATTGAATTTGTTGCTACAGAGATTGCTAAGGATGTTAGGGATAACAATATGCAGTATAGGGAGATTACTGTATGTGTTTCTCAGATAGAAAAGTATAAGGATTATTTTGACGCTGTATTTACAAGATATAATATACCGTATTATTTGGATGTCAATAATGAGGTTGTATTCCAGCCTCTTATAGAATTAATAAGAAGCGCATTTCTTATATTTGAGACAGGCTTTTCTTATGAATCGGTAATGCAGTTCTTGAGATGTAATCTTACAGACCTTACAATTAATGAAGTGGATATGATGGATAATTATCTCAGAATTACAGGAATAAGAGGTGAAGGTGCATATAAGAATAGCTTTAAGTATGAGCCCAAGGAATTCGAGAATCGACTTCGGGAGATTAACGGCATCAGAGATAAGTTTATTGAACCGCTACTCTCATTTAACGACTCGCTTAAGGGGGAGAATGATGGAAGATCTATTTCCACAGCGCTTTATAAGTTGCTTTGTGACTATGATGTGGAAGATAAGATTAACGAGAAAGCGGATCGATTGGAAGCAGAGGGCAGAACTGTTAAGTCGGCGGAGTATTCCAAAATATTTAAGATAATAATCACTTTACTCGACAAGATTGTTCTTCTTCTCGGCGATGAAGTCATTAGTCCCAAGGATTATCTTGAAATATTTATATCGGCGGCGGAAGGATCTAAGATTAATACAATTCCTGCGTCAAACGATGCTGTGGTAATAGGAGACCTGGAGCGTACCAGGTACGATAACCCCAAGGCGATGTATCTTATGGGAGTTAATGACGGAGCTATTCCGGCTTCATTTCACAGTGCGGGTATTATATCGCAGACGGAGAGGACGGCTCTTAAGAAGGTACTGAAGGACAATGGCTTTGATATAGCACCGACGGACAGAGAAAAGTCTTTCATGCAACGCTTTTACATTTATATGATACTTACCAAAGCAAGGGAGAAACTATGCCTTACATATTCGGCCGGTGATAATGATAAGAAGCCCCTTAATAAATCATATCTTATAGATGAACTCTTAAGGATGTTCCCTGATTTAACTATTGATATTGTTAATGATATAGGAGCCAAAGATTCGCTTGTGACATTCGAAAGCTCGAAGAGATATGTTGCTTCTTCTCTTCGTGACTTTGTTCATGATGATAATGAATTATCTCCTGAGGAAAAGGAAATATTGTTCGCACTCATAAGATATGCCGGTATTAATAATTACCGCGGATATGACAGTATTATAAGTGGTGCGTTTTATTACCATAATAAAGAAGAAATAGACAGTAAGATTTATAATGAGCTTGTTAATTCCGATAATCCCGTTGGAAGTGTGTCTCGTCTTGAATTATATAGGAAATGTGCATACAGTTATTTCCTTAATTATTGTCTTAAGATTCGGGAGAAAGAGAATAGAAAGCTGGAGAGATTAGACCTTGGTAATATCTATCATGATATCTTAGAGAGCTTCTCATTGATACTTAGAAAAAGAGGTATAAAATGGAGAGATGTTGACTTAGATACAAGAAGAAAAGTATTGGATGATGCGTGTGACAGTGTCTTTTCGGATTATAAAAAGCTTGAATTATTAGATGCCCCAAGGGAAATATTTGCGCTTCGAAAAGTAAAGACAACAATGGATAAGACGGTAGAAAGTCTTGTGGACCAAGCAAAGCACTCGTCATTTGAACCTTACGGATTCGAGGTTGAATTGTCTGAGATTGCAAATCGAGAAGACCTGACGGTGGCGCTTCGTGATGGTCGAAGTATGACATTTCAGGGTAGAATAGACAGATTGGATACGTATGAGCGGGAAGGAAAAGTCTACGTTAAGATAATCGATTATAAATCAGGCAATAATAAAATTGACTTTGAAGAAATATATAACGGCTTACAGCTGCAACTTATATACTATCTTGATGTTGCTGTAAAGGGACTTTCAGAGAACGGCACAAAAGAAGTTAAGCCTGCCGCAATGTTCTATTACCATGTCAAGGATCCGATTGTGGATTACGCAAGTGATTCCATTGATGATGCAATAAAGAAAGAAATGATTCCAAGCGGTTTCTTCTTTGATGAGGAAGCAGAATGTGATGATTCGAAAAAAGATTCTGATAATAAGCACTTTGTGTTGCCTAAGAATCTTATGCTTGATATAGCAAGAGCACTTGACTTAGATTGCGAAGATGGAGATAAGTCTCTCTACGCACCCCTTGCTTACACGGCGAAGGGAAAACTCAACGGACAGAGTACCAAGTGTCTCGGCATCCATGATATAGAGAGGATGGAAGCATATGTAGAGAATAAGATAAAAGAGCTTGGCAGTGATATGTATAGCGGTGAGATTGATTCCAAGCCCGTTAAAGATATAGGGTGTAAATACTGTCCTTACGGAGGGGTATGCGGTTTCGACAGTAAGATGCCCGGATACGAGTATTCGGATTATAAGAGTTTGTCCGGACGGAAGAAAGAAAAGTTTTTCGAATTAATAGATAAGTAGGAGAGATATATGCCCGAGTGGACGAAAGATCAGAAGAAGGTAATAGAAGAAAGAGGCAATAATATATTGGTGTCAGCGGCAGCAGGCTCAGGTAAGACTGCTGTTTTGGTTGAACGGATTGTTAAAAAGATTATTAACGAGAAGGTAGAAGTTGACAGGCTTCTCGTTGTAACATTTACCAACGCTGCGGCCAAGGAAATGAAGGATAGAATTAAGAAGGCAATAGATGAAGAAATTGCAAAGGATCCGAGTAACGAATTCTTGCTTAAACAAAATGCTTTAATAACAGGTGCCAATATTTCTACAATTGACAGCTTCAGCGGCAATCTTGTAAGAGATAATTTTAACGATATCGGAATTGATCCGACCTTTCGAATATGTGATGAGAGCGAAGAAGAGTTACTGTTTGAAGAAGCGGTGGATAAGGTTCTTGATCGCAATTTCGAGAAGGCGGATGATGGGAACTTCATTGAACTTATGAATCTCTACACCAATGCATCGGATTATTCGAATATAACTTCTCTTATTAAAGGCTTATACAGGTGTGCGTCAGCGTATCCCTGGCCTATGGAGTGGCTTGACAGAATATCAAAGCCATATACTTTGGAAGAAAACCATGATATCTCAGACCATGCGCTTACTGTAATAGAACTTACACGTCAGGTCATTTTAGAATATGACATTATTAAGAGAGATAAAAATGTCGCAACATTTAATGATGTTGAGAGGTATGCACTCAATATTCTTATTGATCCCGAGACTAAGGAAGTGACAAAGTGCGCATTGGAACTTAAGAAGACCTTTGATGAGGTCATGGTTGACGAATACCAGGACATCAACGAACTGCAGGAATATATATTAAGCACGCTTTCCAATGGATCAAATATGTTCATGGTGGGTGATGTTAAGCAAAGCATATATGGATTTCGAATGGCGAATCCGGACATCTTTATCGGTAAAAGTGAATTGTTCTCCCGGGATAATAGTAAAGGTACTCTTATTAATCTTAAGGAGAATTTCAGAAGCAGACCGGAGGTACTTAATGTTGTCAATGATATCTTTAATGACATAATGACTAATGAGACAAGCGGGTTTGATTATGATGATAATGCTAAGCTTTATTTCGGAGCTAAAGAACTCTTTAATGATGATATCGATTCTGATCCTGAGATAATAATTACAGATCCGCTTAAGGTTGACAAGAAGGATGCAATGTCTTCTCGTGAGACAGAAGCATGTATTGTTGCTGAGCGTATAAGAGAATTTATCGATAACAAATATCAGGTTAAGGATAAGGACGATAATGGTAATGTAATAAAGCGCGATATCAAGTATTCCGATATTGCCATACTGCTTCGTGCAGCCAACACTAACGGAAGAGTATATGAGGAGGCGTTAAATGAATATAATATACCGTGTTATGCAAGCGGTAACGTTGGATATTTCGGCGCAGTGGAAGTTAAGCTTGTGTTAGCATTCCTATCTGTTGTCGATAATCCGTTCCGAGATATTGAGCTTGCATCCGTTCTTCACAGCCCCATATATAATATTAGCAACGATATGATCGCAAAGGTTAGGATATACGGCAGGGACAACTGTGACTCCGATTACTTATACGATAATATTAAGGAATTTATAAATGCGTATTGTGGCGATGGTGATGATGGTGATAATGAAGAGTTTACACGACTCGTATACGCCATGGATATGATAGAAGAGCTTCGACTTCTTGTATCCGATACGCCTATTCATGAACTTATAAGAATAATATATGATAGAACCTCTTATCTTGATTATGTAAGTACTCTTCTTAACGGACAATATAAGAGAGCCAACCTTTTGGCATTATATGACAGAGCACTTGACTTTGAGAAGACCGGATTTAGAGGTGTCTTTCGTTTCATTAAGTTCATTGACACACTTAAGGAGCATGAGATTGATTCGGGTGAAGCATCTATTCTCGGTGAGAATGATAATGTTGTAAGAATCCTTACAATGCATAAGAGTAAAGGGCTGGAATTCCCGGTAGTATTTGTAAGTGATCTCGGAAGCAATATGTCGAACAGAGACGCCAAAAAGTCAAATGTAATTCATAATACATTAGGGCTTGGAATGGAAATAAGGCGTGAATTAAACGGTAACAGATATAAGAAGGATAGTGAAGTAAAGATACATATCAAAGAACAAATGGAGAAGGACTTTAAGGCAGAGGAAGCAAGACTTCTCTATGTTGCCACAACACGTGCTAAAGAAAAGCTTATTCTTACAGCTGCAATAAAAGGTGCAGAGAAAAAAGTAGATAGTTTTAAGAAGAGCTCGATGGATTCTGAAGCCATGCTTAATGCATCGACTCGAATCGAATGGATTATAAGAGGTATTAACAGTGTTAATCCCGAGAGTCTCGATAAGATTCTTTCCTTTAAGGAGCCGGCAGGTAATGTGGAAAAAGCCATTCTTGACTTTACATATATAAGTGATAAGAAGATAGACTTTGAATATAATCTTGGTAATGTGCCGAAGGATCATATTGATAAAATAGAAGATAGGTTATCATTTAAGTATCCGTATGAAAACAATGATAATATCAAGACAAAATATTCTGTATCCGAGATTAAACATAAAAAGATGGATGAGGCATTTTCGGAGGAGGCAGAGGCGCGCCCTGACTTCTTAAAGGAAGAGAAGGAAAAGATTATACCGAAGTTTATATCGGGTGAGAAGAAAGAGGAAGAAAATGCCGGAGCATTATACGGAACCGCTATGCATAGAGTAATGGAATGCTTCGACTTTGCTATGGATGATTACAGTACTTCCTATGATTCTCAGCTTAGAGTTATGCGAGACAGTAATCTTATAACAGAGGAACAATTAGGCTTAATAAGCAGAGATAAAATAAAGAGCTTTTTGGAAAGCAGTCTCGCTTTCAGAATGCATAATGCCGCATTAGACGATAAGCTATACATAGAAAAGCCCTTTGTATTACAAGAGAATCCGAAAGCACTTTTTGAAGATGCGGGAGATAATTCTGATCCAATACTTATACAGGGAATTATTGATGTATTCTTCGAAGAAGAGGACGGAATGGTTCTTCTTGATTATAAGACAGATAAGGTAACAGACGGGGAGGAACTTATAAGTCGTTATCGTGCGCAGCTGGATTTATATACTAAGGCAATAGAGAAATACGCCGGTATTAAAGTAAAAGAAAAAATTCTTTATTCATTTTGCCTTGATGAATCTGTTGTTTTGCATTAGAATAGTTATATTGTATTTTTAGGAGATAATATATGAATAAGCGAATAAAGCTTGTTACAATTCTAATACTAATAATGTCACTCACACTTCTTACCGGATGTTCTATAAGTGATTTTCATATATACGCTTCTTCCACAAGCGGTATAGGAAATGTATTTAAGATAGGACCCTATTCATGCAGTAAGAAAGAGTTCCGTGTATACCTATGCAATTACAAGAATCTATATGGTGTGTTTGATGAGTCTGAAATGGAAGATGAGAGTAGTGAGAAGCTTGTTGAAGGCGGACTTAAGTCGGCTGTACTTGAGCACTTAACTAAGGTGTATAGCCTTGCACTCTACGCACGAGATAACGACATTGAACTTACCAATGATGAAGAGAAGAATTGCGAGAAGGCGGCGGAAGAATATTACGATTCCCTTACGTCGGAAGACATAAGTTATATGGGGGTGTCTGAATCTGATATTGAGAAGATGTATAAGAGATACGCTCTTGCAGAAAAAGTCTATGTTCAACTTATGAATTCCGTGGATGAAGAAGTGTCGGAAGATGAAGCAAGGATGATGGAAGCGGAAGTGATTTATGTAACTAATGAAGCGGATGCGGCAGCGGTTACAAAAGGTCTTCAGGAAGGTGCAACATTTACATCCCTTGCACAGAAGTATTCCAAGGCTGATAATATAGATGTTACATTCGGACGTCACAAGTATCCTAAGGAGGTTGATAAGGTAGTATTCAATATGGAGAACGGACAAGTATCCAATATGATTACAACCGAAGACGGATACTATTTCTTCAAGTGTATTAACAAGTATAATAAAGAGCTTTCGGAGCAGAATAAGGTTAATGTAATAAGTGAGAGAAAGAATGAATTAGTTGAGGATATGATTAAGGATCATGAAGAAAAATACTATTCTCATTTCAGTGAAAGTACATTGGAGAATCTGGTAGTTAATAAAAGCCCTGAAGTAAAAAGTGATTCTTTTTTTCAAGTACTGAATAAATATATAGCTTTTAAATAGTTTTATTTATTATGTAAATAGTTCAAAAAAGTTATAAAACATATAAAAAATTTTGTTGCAATTTTTTAATAAAATCTCTTGATTAAATTAACGATTGTCATTATAATAAACATTGTGAAAAATGAAAAAAAGATTACTCAATAATAATGTTGGAAGGAGATTATTAAAAATGGCAGAAGCAACAAAGAAAGTAAATGTTAAAGACGCAACAGCTAAGACAACAGCAACAACTACTGCTACAACTGCTAAGGCAACAACTACTTCTACAGCAACAGCTGCTAAGAAGACAACAACAGCTAAGAAGGCTGCAACAGCTAAGAAAGCAACAACAGCTAAGAAGGCTACAACAGCTAAGAAGACAGCTGCTAAGAAGACTACAGCTAAGAAGACAACAGCTAAGAAGTCTACAGCTAAGAAGGAAGCAGCAGAGAAGGCTTACATCCAATTTGCAGGTAAGGAATTTGAGACTGATACAGTAATCAAGATGTGCAAGGATAACTTCAAGTCAGAGAACAAGAGAAAGACTGTTGATGAAATCAGAGTTTATGTTAACGTTGATGACAGCGCAGCTTACTATGTTGTTAAGAGTGGTAAGGACTTAATCGAAGGTAAAGTTGTTCTTTAAGATTAATATAGAAAATGATTATTCAAGGCGGCTACGCAAATTGCGTAGCCGTTTTTATTGTTCAAAGTTTTGCTAAATAAACCTACCTTTATTGCATAAAATGGTTTATAATGATTTATAATAGTATGTTTGTGGAGAGTTAGGTTAAGCTATGGCTAAGAGACTTGGGGTGGAAAACAGAGCATTTGCACATATGGTGATTGCCGGATGCTCGACTATTCTTATAGCAATTCTATTTACGTATCTTATCTACGGTGAGGTAATGAAGGCTCCCGATAATCAGCCGGATCTCAATCAGGTTCAATACCTTTCGAATTGGGTGGCTGACATTGACGGAGAAGAAGTCCCCGTGACGATTCCGGATTCAAAGGATATGACCGGTCATGATAATGTTACGATCAAGACTCATATCGGTGATGTTCCGGCTGAGTACGATACACTGCTGGTCTGGAGTAAGGGGCAGAAGGTTGAAGCATATTGTAACGGTGAATTGTTCTATGTGTATGATCCCGATTCGGCAGATTCCTTTGGCGCCAACAGTACATATATCTATGTATTTATGGATCTTCCCGATAATATCAGTAATAGTGAAATTGCGCTTAAATACAGTGCGGTACTTGAAAATGATGCCGGTAAGATTGGCGATGTATTAATAGGACGGCGTGCGCCCTGTCTAATCCAAGTTGTAAAGGCGAATCAGTTGGAATTGTTCTTGGGGTTATTCGTAATACTTATAGGACTTGTGGAATTGATTCTGTCTATCGCACTACACCTTTTCACCAAGAGAGATGTGGCGTTATTCTATCAGGCGGGAGCCGTTGTCACTTTGGGCTTTTGGGTTGTAAGCAATAGCCGTGCCAGACAGTTTATCTATCCGAATGCCTCCATTATAAGAGATTGTGCATTCTTGGTACTCCCGCTGATTGCCATATGTTTCTCTGTATATGTGGATATTATTCAGAAAGAGAGATATCACAATATGTATATGATTATTGTGATAGCATCAATTGTTGATTTTCTTGTTATATCCGGGCTTAATTATTCGAATATTCTTGCTTTCTCAGAATCAAGAATGGGCTCGCTTGTTGTACTCGGCATTACGGTGCTTACAATTGTAGTCACGATGGTATATGATATTTTCAAGAGAAAGGATAAGTCATATATTCTTGTGGCAATAGGACTTTTGTCTCTTGCAATATGCGGTATAATTCAGCTTGTGATGGAGAGTACTTTGAAGCTCTCTGTTATATCCGGTACGGCTATTTCTCTTGGACTGATTATTCTGGTTGTATTCGGCCTTCTCTTTACGGTTAAGCAGATTAGTCAGCTTGATAGTGACAGAATAAAAGCCATTGATAAGGTTGAGTATCTCTCAAGAACTTCCATGGAGGCGCTTGCGAAGACAGTGGACGCCAAGGACAGATATACATCAGGTCATTCCATTCGTGTTGCTGAAGTATCTTGCACACTGGCAAAGGAGCTTGGCTGGAACGATGATGAGATACTTGACTTAAGATTCCAGGGTATGATGCATGATATAGGTAAGATTGGTGTGCCCGATACCGTGCTTAATAAACCGGGACGTCTTACCAATATTGAGTTCGAACTTATTCAATCCCATACTGTTGTGGGAAGTGAGATTCTTAAGAATGTAACATCGATTCCCGAAGTTGAGAATGTTGCAAGACACCATCATGAGAGATATGACGGTCACGGTTATCCGGATCACTTGAAGGGTGAAGAGATACCGATAAGTGCCAGAATTGTAGGAATTGCAGATGCGTATGATGCCATGAATTCCGACCGTGTATATCGTAAGGCGCTTCCTAAGAAGGTTATAAGAGAAGAGATAATTAAGGGTAAGGGATCCCAGTTTGATCCGGAGCTTGTTGATGTGTTTATTAAGCTTTTCGATGAAGATAAGCTTGATGTAAAGGAAGATACGGAATCATACATTAAGAGAAAAGACGACGCATTTGACTCGACCGATTTTTCGGCCGAGGTTAATAAAGAGATCAACTCGATTCTTGAAGACTATGATGTTACCGATATCGAGAGAGTGAAGCTTGGTGAGATAGTAAGATTCCTCCGTAGGCTTCGTGATGAATATTATAAGTACTTCCAGGTTATTGTGTTCTCGGTTAGACCGATAGATGAAGATTTGGTCAATGAGGAGTATATGGTTAAATCCGTAGAGAGTATGGAGCTTGCCATCAAGAAGTCCGTAAGAGATAAAGACATATCGGTGCGTTACAGTAAGACGCAGTTTATGGTTGTACTATTCGATGCAAACCCTGACAATATAGGCCTCGTTGTACAGAGAATTCTTCTTGATTTCTATAAGCTATTTGATGCAAGTGTGCTTGATATATCTTATAAGGTGGTTGACCTTGACGAAGATTATAATACAGGAATTACTAAGGTAGAAGAAGCTTAATAGGTTAGAAGCATTATTAATATATTTGCATATTATAAGACCCTCTATTATGACGAAAACGTCATAACAGAAGGTCTTATTATTGTTCCGGTATCCTACAGCTACTTAGTAAGCATCATCATTATGTCATTACTTCTCTTAATGAATTCTGTCATTTCTTCAGGGCTAAGCGGAGCATTGGCCATGCTTGCAAGGTCATAAGTTTGCTTACAGAACAGATCCACATTTTCCCCATCCTTATTATTAAGGATATACTGAACAAGTTCGTTATTGGCATTAAGGACAAGAGTTGAAGCTGTAGGGAATGCATCTTCTCCCATGCCGTACATATTGTACATCCGCATCATGTCCTTCATACGTCTGCTTTCCTCGCTTACTGTAAGCATAGAAGCCACGTCCTTGTTCTTGAACTTCGCAACCTTAACTTCAAGCTGGTCGTTTGATAATGCTTTCTTGAAGATTTCGCTTAGAGATTTTTCTTCATCGTTTAATTCATCATCGCCGGTCTCTTCGACAAGTGAATCAGTAACGTCGGCATCAATTCTCTGGAACTTATAAGTCTCGTTACGTTGCTCAAGCTGTGAGATAAATGATGTATCAATGCTGTGATCTAAGATTACAGCGTTCATACCTTGTTCTTTGAACATCTTGATGTATTGACCTTGCTGTTCCTTATCGGTTACGTAGTATACAACGGTTCTTGTGTCCTCGGGCTCAGCATTTTCATCAGGAGTATCTTCCTTCTTAGAAGAGTCATCCTCATCTACAACTTCGGCATCAACCTTGTTGCCGTCCTCATCGGTGACATCTGCTTCTTCCTTTTCTTCTTTGACGAGGAGGTCGGGAAGAGTAATGTATTTATCTTCAATATCCTTGAAGAGAATATAATCGTTCATGCGGTCGCAGAACTTGTCATCCTTAAGGCAACCGAACTTGATGAAGGGACTAATGTCATCCCAGTATTTCTCATAATCTTCCTTCTCGGTCTTGCACATTCCCGCAAGCTTATCCGCAACCTTCTTAGAGATGTAATCCTGAATCTTTTTAACGAATCCGTCGTTTTGAAGAGCAGAACGAGAGACATTAAGAGGAAGATCCGGACAGTCAATAACACCCTTAAGAAGCATTAAGTATTCGGGAATTACTTCTTTAATGTTGTCTGCAACGAATACCTGGTTATTATATAATTTGATTGTTCCTTCAATTGAGTCATATTCCATATTAATCTTAGGGAAATATAATATTCCCTTAAGGTTGAATGGATAATCCATATTAAGGTGAATCCAGAAGAGTGGCTCCTTAAAGTCTGCGAACACATCGCGGAAGAATTTCTTATATTCCTCTTCGGTGCAGTCATTAGGATGCTTAGCCCAGAGAGGATTAGTGTCGTTAAGCGGAACGGGACGCTTAACAATCTTAAGCTTATCCTTGGCAGGAGATACTTCTACCTTTTCTTTCTTGCCGTCTTCGTTTTCCTTCTCTTCGTACTTGGCTTCTTCATGGATTTCTTCGATAACCGTATCGGTGTCAAGCTTGTCCTCTACGTCGATTTCTTCATATTCTTCCTCTGCATTTGCTTTGGTAAGATAGATTTCTGTCGGCATGAATGAACAGTACTTCTCGATTACTTCCCTTGCCCTGTATTCGTTGGCGAATTCAAGAGAATCTTCATTTAAGAAGAGGGTAATCTTGGTTCCCACCTTGTCATAGATACCGTCCTTCATATCGAATTCCGTTCCGCCATCGCATTCCCAGTGAACGGCAGATGCGCCCTTCTGATATGAGAGTGAGTCGATATGTACGGCGTCCGCAACCATAAATGCAGAGTAGAAGCCGAGACCGAAATGTCCGATTATCTGATCTTCATTGGCCTTGTCCTTATATTTCTCGAGGAAATCAGTTGCACCGGAGAAGGCAATCTGATTAATGTATTCATCAACTTCGTCGGCTGTCATACCGAGACCGTTATCGATAAATGTCATTGTCTTATCTTCCGGATTAACGATTATCTCTATCTTAGGCTTGTAATCATCAGGGAGCTCATATTCTCCCATAAGGTCTAATTTCTTAAGCTTCGTAATTGCGTCACAACCGTTAGACACAAGCTCTCTTACGAATATGTCATGGTCTGAATATAACCATTTTTTGATTACCGGGAAAATGTTTTCACTGGTAATTGATAGATTTCCATGTTTTTCACTCATAGTAATTCACTCCTTTTCGTGTATTAGCACTCCTAAAATATGAGTGCTAACAAGTATAATATCCTATTATTTATTTGTTGTCAAGTGCCGATATGCTTATACATTGATTAGATTACTGATTTTGGCGACTCAAACCATAAAAAATGTGTAAAAAATATGAAATATTTTCGTTATACTATTGTAATAATTTAACATTTCCGTTAAAATGTTGGTGCAGACATTAGAATCTTCTACTAATATTCGTTATAAGTAGGAGAGAGTTTATGAAAAGAAAATTTAATATTTGTCTATTTTTGTTAATATTTATCCTGTCACTAACGGCATGCTCTAAGAGTTCTTATCTGCAGAATGACAATAATTCTACTGAGACAAAGGAAGACAGTTCTTCTAAGGATAGCAAGAGTAACTCGACTAAGAGTAATTCTACGAAGAGTTCGTCGGGGAAATGTTATGTGCAAATATCCGGTGCCGTTAATAAGCCCGGAGTATATGAGCTTGAAGGCGATGTGAGGATGTTTCAGGTAATTCTGATGGCAGGCGGACTGAGAGAGGATGCCGATGAGGGATCGCTTAATCAAGCGGGTAAGGTAAACGACGGACAGAAGATAGTTGTTATGACTAAGGAAGAGGCTGCTCTTATGGCAGAGAACAGCGCATCGGACGGTAAAGTTGACATTAATACCGCAGATGAGACGACACTTATGACACTTCCCGGTATCGGTGAGTCAAAGGCGCAGTCCATTATAAAGTACCGTGAGACTAACGGACCATTTGGTAGTCCTGAGGATATTAAGAACATTTCCGGAATAAAGGATGGGGTATATAACAAAATATCGGATAAGATTAAAGTGTAGTATTAAATAGTATTTCATGAGGAAGGTTTTATTGGAAATGTCGAAGAGAGTACTTGTAGTTGATGATGAGAAGTTAATTGTTAAGGGAATAAAGTTCTCGCTTGAGCAGGATGATATGGAGGTTGACTGTGCATATGACGGCCAGGAAGCTTTGGATCTGGCCAAGAAGACAGAATATGATATGGTCCTTCTTGATATTATGCTCCCCAAGATGGATGGTTTCGAGGTATGTCAGCGAATCAGAGAGTTCTCCAACATGCCTATCGTAATGCTGACCGCTAAGGGAGAGGATATGGATAAGATTCTCGGACTCGAGTACGGGGCAGACGATTATATTACGAAACCTTTTAATATCTTAGAGGTTAAAGCGAGGATCAAGGCAATTATGCGTCGTACGAGCGTTATCGACGACGATTCTCTTGTGGTGGGTGATGTTATTAACAGCGGAGATTTGTCTATTGATATACAAGGAAGAGGACTTAAGGTGCTCGGCAACGAGGTTAATCTTACGTCCAAGGAATTCGATATGCTTCTTCTTCTCGTCAACAGTCCGGGCAAGGTATACAGCAGGGATACTCTTCTTACAACAATCTGGGGCGACGATTACCCGGGTGATGAGAGAACTGTTGATGTACATATAAGACGTCTTCGTGAGAAAATCGAACCTAATCCCAAAGATCCAAGATATATTCATACAAAGTGGGGGCTGGGATATTTTTATAAGGAGTGATTGTTTGTAGATGTTTGACTTTTTGTATAAGGCTTTTTATAGATTAAATGTCAAAATACTTGTCTTAGTATGTCTTTCTGCAATCATTCCGATTATTATATTATCTGTTATAGTAGATATTGCATATGCCAATAGGAGCATAGAATCGGAGTGTAAGAATCTCTATGCCAAATCCGAGGTGTTGGCAAAGCAGATTGTTACAAGCGGTTATTTCGAGGATCAATCTGATATTACGATGGATACAAGGCTTGATGAGATGTCTCAGCTAATAGACGGTCGTGTAATCCTTACTAATTCTTCTCTTCGTATAGTCTACGATTCCTATTCCCGTGACAATGACAAGATTTTCCTTTGGGAAAATGTTACTAAAAGCGCCTACGGTGAAGAACTATCTTATTATGATAAAGATACGGGAATATTAACTACCACAATTCCCGTAACATTTATTAATGATGAGGGCGATATAGAGGTTGCCGGAGTGCTTCTTGCCTCGGGAGAATTTAAATTTATTGACGATAACCTCAGGCATATTATTGCGCTTGAAGCTATTATTGTATTTATGGTAACGGTACTCTCTATCGTTGTCGGAATGATATTGGGAGGAAGTTTTTCTTCGCCTATTAATGAAGCGTCAAAGCAATTTGATAAGGGTGTAAAAGGCGGCGAGATCGGTGAGATTAATGTTACGGGTTATACGGAGATAGAAGACTTGTCTCTTAGATTTAATTCTTATGTAAGCAGGATGGAGACTATTGATAAGTCAAGGCAGGAATTCGTATCCAATGTCAGCCATGAGCTTAAGACACCGCTTACATCAATGAAGGTTCTTGCTGATTCTCTTGTTGCCATGGGAGATGCACCTGTAGAGTTATATCAGGAATTTATGAATGATATTGCAGACGAAATCGATAGAGAGACGGGTATTATAGAAGACCTTCTTGCCATGGTAAGAATGGATAAGTCTAACGCAAGTCTTAATATAGAAAATGTTAATATCAACGAGCTTACTGAACAGATTCTTAAGCGTCTTCGCCCTATTGCGGAGAAGCAGGAGGTAGAATTGGTTCTTGAGAGCTTCAGACCGATTAACGCCGAGGTGGATAAGGTGAAGCTTTCTCTTGCCATTTCCAATCTTATTGAAAACGGAATTAAATACAATAATCCCGGGGGATTTGTACACATTTCCCTTAATTCGGATCATCAGTATTTCTATATCAAGGTTGAGGATTCGGGAATGGGAATTCCGAAGGAGTCACTTGATATGATATTCGAGCGCTTCTACAGAGTTGATAAGTCACACAGCCGTGAGATTGGCGGAACGGGACTCGGTCTTGCAATTACTCATATGGCAATTCTTATGCATAGCGGAGAGATTAAGGTTGATTCGGTTGTCGGCGAAGGAACAACATTTGACGTAAGAATTCCTTTGGTTCATATAGAAGGGGAGAGTAGCTAACTGTGAAGAAGAGATTAATATGTATTGTCTTAATCGGAATACTTTGCGTGTCAGTTCTTGCGGGATGCGGGAATGACGATGGACGAAAGTATGATGTATATTATCTTAATATAGAGAAGACAGCCCTCGTCACTAAGAGCGTTAAGATAGAAAGCACGAAGGTCGACGACGTTATTGAGGAATTGCTTCGATATCTTACTACTGATACGGAATCTACCGAGTATATTAAGCCGATTCCGGCTGATGTTAAGGTTCGCGATTGCAAGCTTGACAGGGGTGAACTTAAGATTGAATTTAGTCCCGAATATAATGATTTAAAGGGGCTTAAAGAAGTGCTTACAAGGTCTGCCGTTGCCAAGACTATGCTACAGGTGGAAGGTGTTAATAAGGTCTCATTCTATGTGTCAGGTGTACCGCTTATCGGTGATGATGGAAATGTTACCGTGGCCTATACAGATGATAGCTTTATCGATGATTACGGTGATGAATCGGGATTCAAGGAAAGTAAAGAGTTGACACTGTATTACGCAACAGAAGATGGCGATAATCTTATATGCGAGAAAAAAATCGTAGAACTTGATGAAAGAGTTCCGCTTGCCAATGCTGTTCTTGACTACTTAAGAAAGAAGCCGGAAACCGACGGCGCTAAGGTGCCAATACCGGACGATACGAAGATACTCTATACATCAGTATCTGACGGTGTGTGCTATGTAACGCTTGATTCGACACTGCTTACGGAGAAACCGGACATTTCAAGTAAGGCGATTATATACTCGATTGTTAATTCCCTGTGTGATTCGGCAGATGTTAAGTCGGTTGTGATCAAGACCGGTAATATTAATGATGCAACACAGAAGGACTATCTCGACATATCCGGAACTTATGTCGGCGATAAAACGATGGTTGTGCAGACGAAGACTTATTATTGAATAAATTAAGAAGGTGATATTATATACAAGAGACTTATTTCGGCTCTTGCTCTTATAATGTTACTCGGATGCATTTTTATAAGTTATGACACCTTTGCGAAATATGTGATTCTTGCTGTGGGTATTGCATTTTCCGTAAGGTTAATAATATATGAAGTCAATAACAGGCTTAAGATTATATTTATTTTGCTTAGCCTACTTTGCGTCATAGGAAGCTTTGCTCTCGGATGTATTAGATATATGAGCTTCCAAGAGGACAGAGATTACTTTGACAGAATAGAAGAGGATGGAAATGTAACATTTCAAGGGCAGTTAGCCAAGAAAGAGAAAAAAACAGCTTCTTATTATCTGTATTTTGATCATATTTCAATTGATGGCTACGATCTAAACAGTAGCGAAACTATTATCTTACAGTCAGATTCTGACGAATTACCTCTTAATACGTGCGCTTATGTTAGCGGAGAGAAATTAAAATGGAATATAGCGAGAAACGAGGGGAATTATGATGAGAAGGATTATTATAATTCTATCGGTACGTTATGCAAGGTTAAGGGAAATGTGGATTCATACAGCGAAGATTATTTCCCTTTGCAGGAAATGTTGTATTGGTTCAGAAACGATATAAAAGAAGTGTACTCGGCTAATCTTCCGGGAGAAGAAAGCGGCATTATGTCTGCTATGAGTCTTGCGGATAAGTCGGAACTTGATACAGAGGTCAAGGATTTATTCAAGTTATCGGGACTTGCCCATATCCTTGCTATATCGGGGCTTCATATATCAATAGTGGGGATGAGCATATATAAACTCTTTCGTAAATTCGGTCTTGGGTTTATCATTCCCGGAGTCATATCGTCTGTCCTTGTTGTGTTATACGGTATGCTTTGTGACGGTGGAACCTCGGCAATTAGAGCAATCGGAATGTTCTTAATAATGATCTTAGCGGATATCTTGGGGCAGGGCTACGATTCCCTTACTGCTTTGGGAGTGCTTTTGATATATATAATATTAGTATATCCATATTCCGTCTATTCTGCGGGGTTTATATTCTCCTTCGGTGCGGTATGCGGAATAACTGTAGTGGTGAATCCCTTAGTATCTGTATATGATAAGTATATAAGGCTTCGTTTTTTAGAGCGGAATAGGAAAGGATCGTTCAGGATAAGTCTGAAGGAAAGACTTGTAAAAGCCTTAATCGGCGGGCTACTTATTCAGGTTGTTACGCTTCCCATAGTTTGTTACTACTACTTTGAAATACCGACTTATGTGGTATTCTTAAATATAATTGTTATTCCTGTTATGGGAGTGCTTCTCGGGTCGGCTCTCTCGGGAGGAGTAGTCGGAGTGATAGCAGGTATTCTTTTGGGAGTAGCAGTTCTTGGCAATGTATTCTCGTTTATAAGCGAAATGCTTCTTTATGTAAGCCATTTTATAATATATGCATATGAATTCTTAGCGTATAACAGTCTCAGACTGCCATTTTCAAGGATAATAACAGGACGACCGGGTATTGTCGAGATAATAGTGTATTACGCGGTGGTTCTTGCTGCCACAAGATATCTGGTATATAAGGCGAAGTATATTGACAGGTTCGAGAAAGAAGACCATATCTCATACAGAAAGAGGTTGGCCGGATGCATTATCGGCGGAGCTTTAATGGTGTGCCTTATTCTCAATAATGACAATCGCCTTGACTTCGAGATGGACGTACTCGATGTGGGGCAGGGTGACGGAATATATCTTGGCGGAAGCGGTATTAATTATTTCTTCGACGGTGGAAGTTCTGATGTCAAGAATGTGGGAACATACCGAATACTTCCGTTCTTAAAGTATAAAGGAATCAGAAGTATCGAGTATTGGTTTGTATCCCACGTGGACAGTGACCATATGAGTGGGCTTCTTGAAGCACTTGATAAGGGATATAAGATTGAGAATATTGTGGTCGACAGGTTTATGCTGGATGAGAATAATTATAAGGAGATAGAAGCGAAAGCTAAGGAGGTCGGAACTGACATCATTGTTATGAAGGAAGGAGATGTGTTGTCTCTGGATAATCTTACCATAACATCCATATTCGCGGGAGATGAGAGTATAGACGATATCAACGGTAATTCGCTGGTTCTTCTTGGGGAGTATGATGGTGGTGATTCTACCACAAGATTCTTGATGGGCGGAGATATGACTACTGCCTCTGAGAAATGTGTGCTCTCTAAGTCAGAATATGATATATCTAATCTGGATATATTGAAAATATCTCATCACGGGTCAAAAACAAGCTCGAGCAAAGAATTCATAAGTGCCCTAAGTCCCGATATAGCAATAATCTCGGCGGGTGTCAATAATAGATACGGTCATCCACATGGCGTCACTTTAGATACGTTAGAAGATGCAGGATGTGATATCTACAGAACAGATCAAGGAGGTAGGGTGCTTGTGGATATGGAGAGTAAGAAGGTGTCGACTCTTATAAAACAATAAAAAAGGTTCTTTTGATAAGAAAAAACCTTGACAGTTCTTAACATTTCCTATAAAATATACAAGGTTTTGTCTATGGACTGTCCGTGTCCGGCTCCGTAGACTGTAAAGATTATAATAGGAGGTGTGTAGATTGGCTAACATTAAATCTGCGAAGAAGAGAGTATTAGTATCACAGACTAAGGCTGATAGAAATAAAGCAATCAGATCTAAGGTTAAGACTTGTATCAAGAAAGTCGAGACAGCTGTAGAAGCCGGCGATAAGAATGCGGCTAACGAAGCATTATCTGTTGCTATTTCCGAGATTAACAAGGCTGCCAGCAAGGGTGTATATCACAAGAACAATGCTGCCAGAAAAGTATCTCGTTTAACACAAGCTGTTAATAAGATTGCCTAGTTTATAAATAGAATTATATTATAGCCCGCTAACTACCGTCATGGTTAGTGGGTTTTTTAGTGATATTTATAACTTGTATAAAATGCCCATTATTGTTATAATATATGGGAGTATGATGAATTTGGTGGTATCGTCTTATTTGACAAGGAGATAGGTATGGCTAAGAAAAAATATGGCAATAAGAGTATAATGGAGCATAAGGAAGCGACCAAGAAGGAGATTGCTGTTGCTAAGGTTGAAGAGAGAATGCAGCGGAGAAGCTACTTCCCTCATATTAACGGACTTCTTCAGGTGTTCTATATTGTGGCTCTCGTGGCTATTATAATAGTTAATTACGTTTATCTTGATGTGCCGATTGTACCGCTTTGTACGATGGTAGTACTTGAGGCTGTGCTCGGCGTGTTGCTTTGCCGTATTGCCGCTATTAAGCTTTGGTGGATACAGCTCATCATTATAGGTATTCAGATTTTTTTGGGATATGCATTTGACAGACTCGGATTCATGATATTCATGTCGCTTGTATACGCATTTACACTCGTTGTTATGTGGGTAAGAAGAAGAACACTGAAATAACCATGAGTAAGAATTATCAGCTCGAGCTTGACAATATAATTATGAACTTAGACGACAGCTGTGTGCCAACTTTGTTGCTACACAGCTGTTGTGCACCTTGCAGTAGTTATGTCTTAGAATATCTCTCTAAGCATTTCGAGATTTCCGTGTATTACTATAATCCCAACATTTATCCGCCTGAGGAATTTAGATTTAGATGTAAGGAGCAGGAGCGATTTATCGAAGAGTTCACATTGAATAATCCTGCCGTCAACTCCATACATTTCCTAGAGGGAGAGTATGAAGATGATAAGTTCTATGAGGTCTCTCGGGGCCTTGAAAATGAACCTGAGAGAGGGAAGAGATGTACAGAATGCTTTAAGCTTCGGCTAGGCGAGAGTGCAAGGGTTGCAAGTGAAAAAGGATTTGACTACTTTACGACTACACTTTCCATAAGTCCTCATAAGGACGCCGAACTCCTGAACACTTTAGGGGAAGAAATAGGGAAGAAATACGGAGTCAAGTATTTATATTCCGATTTCAAAAAGAAGGGCGGATTTCTCCGCTCAACGGAACTTAGCAAGGAATATGGAATGTACCGGCAGGATTACTGTGGGTGTGTGTATTCGTATAAAGAAAGGAAAAAATAAAATGGCACAATTATGGGGAGGAAGATTTCAAAAGCAAACTGACGACTTGGTGTACGAGTTCAATGCATCAATCACATTTGACAAGACATTCTTTAAGGAGGACTTACAGGGCTCTCGTGCTCACGTAAGGATGCTTTCTAAGCAAGGTATCATCACGAGTGATGATGAAAATGCGATTCTTAAAGGCCTCGATTCTATTGAAAAGGATGTGGATTCCGGAGCGTTAGAAATAACAACGGAGTACGAAGATATCCATTCCTTTGTGGAAGCTAATCTTATCGACAGAATAGGAGATCCGGGTAAGAAGCTTCATACGGGACGAAGCCGTAATGATCAGGTCGCTCTTGATATGAGACTCTATACGAGAAGTCAGGTAGAGTATACTAAGAGTCAACTTCTTGACTTACTTAATATAATTCTTCGTATTATGAAGGAGAATACAGATACGATTATGCCGGGCTTTACGCATCTGCAGAAGGCTCAGCCAATTACTCTTGCCCACCATATGGGTGCTTATTTTGAAATGTTTAAAAGAGACGTACTTCGTCTCGATGATATAAGGGAACGAATGAACTATTGTCCACTTGGTTCCGGTGCTCTTGCGGGAACAACATATCCACTTGATAGGGAGTTTACTGCTAAGGAGCTTGGATTCTATGGTCCCTGCGATAATTCAATGGACGGTGTAAGTGACAGGGACTATTTGATTGAATATCTCTCGGCACTCTCTACAATTATGATGCATTTATCCAGATTCTCTGAGGAAGTAATAATATGGAATTCCAATGAGTACAGGTTCGTTGAGATTGATGACGGATTCTCTACGGGAAGTTCGATTATGCCGCAGAAGAAGAATCCTGACATAGCGGAGCTTGTACGTGGAAAGACGGGAAGAGTGTACGGTGCGCTTATGTCTCTTCTTACGACAATGAAGGGTATACCTCTTGCCTACAATAAGGACATGCAGGAGGATAAGGAGCTTGCGTTTGACGCAATGAGAACAACTAACGGTTGCATTCAACTCTTCGCGGGAATGCTCGATACCATGTCGTTTAATAAGGATGTAATGTATGACAGCGCCAATAGGGGATTTACCAATGCAACGGATGCCGCTGACTACCTTGTTAATCACGGTGTCCCCTTCCGCGACGCACACGGAATTATCGGACAGATTGTCCTATACTGTATTGACAAAGGAATTGCCATTGACGATATGTCTTTAGATGAGCTTAAGAACATTTGCCCTGCCTTCGAAGAGGACATATACGACGCCATCTCTATGGAGACATGTGTCAATAAGAGGCTGACTCATGGAGCCTGCTCCAAGGAAGTGATGGAAGGTGTGATTGAGGAGTATAGTGAGTGGCTGAGAGAACTATAGCATCTCCTTAGCCTTATCAAGCATGACATACCATCTTTGAAGCGTATTTTCCAGGAAGAAATAGTGATATAGGTAGAATCCGACAAGTATGAGTGCGACAAGTGATAGAATAAGAGGAAGTATTCCAAGTTCCGGGTGAATCAATGCCAGATACATGAGGAAGAATACAAGTATCGCTACTAAAAATGTCACTATTAGATGCACAAGTCTCTCGTGCTGTACAATCTTTATCTTTTCGCTATGTGTTTCGATGAGTTCTTCCGTAACTTCGTTGTTAGACAAAGCCGAAGCCATAATATCCTCGTGGCTTCGGCAATATTTTTTCATATTGATTCCAAATGTGTCTTTTTTCATAAACCGTCATCTCCTGATAATTATAGGGTTATTATAGCATTATAATTGGTATAATAAAAGAACTTAAGGGAGACCTATACATGATACGTATTATCGATGAGGAGGTACAGCCAAATGACCCACGCTTACGATGAATGCTATCTTAAGGATGCAAGGAGAGTATTGGACCGGATGGACTATATCTTATTATCAATGGTTTAGGTCAATTGGTCTTCGCGACATCAATAATTGTGTTAAAATATCAACAGTTAATAATATGTACGACAAATATCACGAGATGGATGTAAGATATGTATTATAATTGACACAATCCTAATTATACGCTACAATACTTCGGTCGAATGAATATAAGAAAGATTACTAAGAACGAAAAAGAAAAGGAGTTAGCAATGAGCGAGAGATTAAAAGTGGGAATACTTGGCGGCACGGGTATGGTAGGTCAGAGATTCATATCTCTTCTTGACAATCACCCCTGGTTCGAAGTTACAACAATTGCAGCATCTCAGAGATCTGCAGGTAAGACTTACGAAGAAGCGGTAGGCGGAAGATGGAAGATGGATACCCCGATGCCGGAAGCCGTTAAGTCTATTATTGTTAAGAATGTTAACGAGGTTGAAAATGTGGCTGCAGACGTTGATTTCGTATTCTCTGCGGTTGACATGACAAAAGACGAGATTAAGGCTATAGAAGAAGCGTACGCTAAGACAGAGACACCCGTTGTATCCAATAACTCAGCACACAGATGGACACCTGACGTTCCTATGGTAGTGCCTGAAGTTAACCCGGAGCATATGGAGATTATTAAGTATCAGAAGAAGCGTCTCGGTACAACGCGCGGATTTGTTGCCGTTAAGCCTAATTGTTCAATTCAGGCTTATGCACCGGCTCTTACCGCATGGAAAGAGTTCGAGCCTTATGAAGTGGTAGCATCTACTTATCAGGCAATATCAGGTGCGGGTAAGACATTTGCAGACTGGCCCGAGATGGAGCATAATATCATCCCTTATATTGGCGGTGAAGAAGCTAAGTCTGAGAAGGAACCTCTTAGAATCTGGGGTCATATTGATGAAGCCAAGGGCGAGATTGTTCCGGCTACGTCACCTATAATCACATGTCAGTGCGTAAGAGTGCCGGTTCTTAATGGTCATACAGCATCCGTATATGTTAAGTTCAGGAAGAAGGCTACGAAGGAACAGCTTGTAAATGCGCTTAAGAACTTCAGTGGTAAACCTCAAGAACTTAATCTTCCAAGTGCACCGAAGCCGTTTATCCAGTATCTTGAAGAGGACGACCGTCCACAGGTAACCCTTGATGTTGATTATGAAAATGGAATGGGCGTATCGGTAGGAAGGCTTCGCGAAGATACAATTTATGATTGGAAGTTCATCGGACTTGCACATAATACGGTTCGAGGGGCAGCAGGTGGAGCGGTTCTCTGCGCAGAGCTTCTTAAAGCTGAAGGATATATTACAAAGAAGTAAAAAATGGGAATCTACATGTAGTGGAATATCTTAAATCACAACTATATATAGTACATAGAAAGCGGATAACTGTGAGGTTGTTCGCTTTTTTATAATTTACATTTAATAAAATATATATTCCTTGTTGTACTTTGATTTAATTTTTATTATAATATATGTAGTTGTTTCGCGAAGCGAAATGACTGCACGTCGAGCCCTTTTCGACGAAAGTCGAAACCATAATGGGCGAGACTCATTATGATGCAAGATACTGAGACCGTAAGAGAGGAAACGTTATGGTAAGTCGTACACAAGAGATTAAGAAGTTAGATAGTCTTTATTCCAAAAGCAAGAATCAGGTTGTGCTTATATACGGTGCAAGAGGATGTCTTAAGGAAGAATTAATCAGAGATTTTATTAAAGGCAAGAAGGCTTTCTATTATAAGGGGAGAAATGTGTCCCCCGAGAAGCAGTTTCAGGATATGTCTGTAGATGTTAAGAACAGTCTCAAGGTTGATACGCCGCTTAAATCATATGACGATTGCTTTAAGGCTATAGCTGACAGCGATAAGGATATTGTTGTAGTTGATGACTTTGAATATGTTGTTAAGAAGGAAGAAGCATTTCTTGATGCAGTTTCAAAGTATAAGAAGGAAATGTTCATAATACTTTCTTCTTCCTCACTTTCTTGGATAAATAATGATTTCGATGAGGTTGTCGCTAATAAGAAGAACCTTGTCGATGTAAGAATGAAGCTTGACGAAGTGGGATTTATCGACGTTGTAAGAGCATTTCCCAGATTCTCTGTGGAGGAGAGCGTCTCAGTATACGGAATTCTCGGCGGTGTGCCCTCGTATCTTAACAGATGGAGCCAGACGAAGCCTTTCAAGGCAAATGTCTGTGACAACATCCTGAGCCCTTACGGATATCTCTTTAATGAGGTAAATGAGCTTCTCGGAAGCGAGCTTCGTGAGTTAACGGTATATAATACAATTCTTTCGTCTATTGCAAGAGGAAATGAGAAGCTTAACGACTTATACAAGGACACGGGATATTCTCGTGCTAAGATTAGTGTGTATATTAAGAATCTTGCGGCCTTTGATATTGTGTCTAAGGTGGTAAGCTTCGAGACAGGCGGATGGGATAATGCCAAGAAGGGCGTGTATAGGATTAATAATAACATTGTTAATTTCTATTTTTATTTTATTTATCCACATTTATCAGACCTATATACAATGTCGGCAGACAAGTTCTTCGATACATATATTAAGAATCAGCTTGCAGAGTATCTCCAGAGATACTTCGTAAGCGTATGTCAGGAATATCTTGAGCTTATTAATAAGGTTGGAAGATGTTCAATAAATATTGACAAGATGGGAACTTGGATTGGTAAGACAGGAACAATTGATATTGTTGCTAAGGATAGCGTAAGAAATAATGTTGTCGGTATGTGTAATTGGAAGGCTAAGGAGTTCTTATTCTCCGACTATGAGAAGCTTCTCGACCTTATGAAGAGTGCAAGAATTAACGCTAAGACGATATATCTCTTCTCAGCAACTGCATTTGACAGTAAGTTAACTGAGCTTGCAAATGAAGATTCGTCAATCGTCCTTATTGACATGAAGGAATTATAATCTATGGGTAAGTCTCTTTTTATTGCAGAGAAACCTTCTGTTGCCAGAGAATTCGGCAAGGCTATAAAAGAAAATCTTAAGAATCATAATGGGTACATGGAGTCAGAAAGCACTGTGGTGACATGGTGTGTCGGACACCTTATCACCATGAGTTATCCTGATAGATATGATGAGAATCTGAAAAGGTGGCGTTTAGAAACGCTACCTTTTATTCCCGATGAATATTTATATGAAGTTATAGGAAGTGCAGCGAAGCAATTTGAGATTGTGTCAAAGCTTCTTAACAGAGATGACGTTGATACAATCTATGTATGTACCGACTCAGGACGTGAGGGAGAGTACATATACAGACTTGTTGAGCAGGAAGCACATGTAGAAGGCAAGAAAAGGAAGAGGGTATGGATTGACTCACAGACGGAGGATGAGATTCGTCGCGGTATTAAAGAAGCCAAGGATCTCTCTTGCTACGACAACCTGTCCACATCTGCATATCTTCGTGCCAAGGAAGATTATCTTATGGGAATTAATTTCTCCCGACTACTTTCTTTAAAATACGGTTATGCTCTTGCCAACTGTATGAATGAGAAGTATACGAGTATATCCGTTGGTCGTGTCATGACTTGTGTGCTTGGAATGGTGGTAAGAAGAGAGCGGGAGATTAGGGAATTTAAGAAGACACCCTTTTATCGTGTCCTCGGAGATACTGAGATAGCCGGTGGTTCTCTTGAAAATGCAGATTCAGAAGATGGTTCGCAAAGTAAAACAACGATTACATTCGAATGGAAAGCTCTTGAAACGTCTAAATATCTCGACTCTCCTTTGCTATACAAGGAGAATGGATTTAAGAAAAAGGAAGATGCAGAGAAATTAATCTCTGATTTAATAAATGTTGAGGGTGATGCTGTTATACATAGCATAACTAAGAAGAAGGAAAAGAAGAATCCGCCGCTTCTCTATAACCTGGCGGAACTTCAAAACGACTGCTCTAAGCTATTCAAAATCAGTCCCGATGAAACCCTTAACATAGTGCAGGATTTATACGAGAAGAAGCTCGTGACGTATCCTCGTACTGATGCAAGAGTGTTGTCATCAGCGGTTGCTAAGGAAATATCTAAGAACATAAGCGGACTTAAGGAGCTTACCGGCGTTAGAGCATTTGCCGAAGAGATTATTAGTAATAATCTTCACACCGGAATAGGGAAGACGAGATATACAGATGACAAGAAGATAACAGATCACTATGCGATTATACCGACGGGACAAGGAATCTCTATTCTTAAGTCGCTTAATCCAAGGGCTGTAAGAGTATATGAGGTTATCGTAAGAAGATTCCTTGCCATATTCTTCGAACCTGCAATATATGAGAAATGTTCTATTATAGCTAAGGTGGATACAGAACCGCTTTACGCCAATAATAAATACCTTAAGGAAGAGGGATATCTTAAGGTCATGAATTATTCATTTAAGAAGGATAAGAAGAAAGATGGCGAACAAAAGGGAGCCGGAGAAAGTGAGGCCGATTCTTCCGAGAATGACGTAAAAGAAGATACAAATGATGACAATAGCTCGCTAAATCCGCTGGAAATGGCAGAAATTATATCTAAATTAAAGAAAGGTGATGTGCTGAAATTTAATAAATTCTACATTAAAGAAGGCGAGACATCCCCACCAAAACGATATAATTCCGGTTCTATTATACTTGCAATGGAGAATGCAGGTCAGCTTATAGAGGATGAGGAGCTTCGAGCTCAGATTAAGGGAAGCGGAATAGGAACATCCGCAACAAGAGCCGAGATTCTTAAGAAGCTTGTTAATATAAAGTATCTGTCACTTAACAAGAAGACACAGATAATTACCCCCACACTTCGGGGTGAACTTGTCAATGATGTTGTGGTTTCGTCCATCCCGTCATTATTAAATCCTGATTTAACAGCGAGTTGGGAGAAGGGACTAACCGGTGTCGCCGACGGAACCATATCGGAAGACGAATATATGACGAAACTTAAGGCATTTATAGAAGATAAGACGGACAGAGTTAAGAGCAAGTACACCAGAAATGATACGCTTAACGACAGGTACAGATACTTATCCGGGTTCTATAAATCTAAAGGAAAGAAATAGGAGAAAAATTATGGAAGAATGTAAGATTACTAATATGTACAACTTAGAGGAAACCATCGCGTCTGCTTTATTCGACGGCACTACATACCCTTGGGAAGCTCTCCCGAAGATATCAGACTTTATTAAGAAGCTTGGACCTACACTTGATCCTGACATTTTCGAAAAAAAGGGGGAGGACATTTGGATTGCCAAGTCTGTTAAGATATATGATACGGCAACACTCACAGGTCCTCTTATTATCGACGAAGATACCGAGGTTCGCCCCGGAGCATTTATTCGTGGAAATGCTATTGTGGGTAAGAACTGTGTAGTGGGTAACTCCACCGAGCTTAAGAATGTAGTTCTTTTCAACAATGTGCAGGTTCCTCACTATAATTACGTCGGTGATTCGATTCTCGGTTACAAAGCCCACATGGGAGCCGGTTCAATTACGTCAAATGTCAAGTCTGACAAGACGCTTGTAGTGGTCAAGAATGGTACAGACGAAATTGAAACAGGACTTAAGAAATTCGGGGCAATGCTTGGCAATCATGTAGAAGTGGGTTGTAACAGCGTACTTAACCCCGGAACGGTAATCTGCCCATCATCCAACATTTACCCTGTGTCATGCGTCAGGGGCGTAGTTCCTGCCAACTCTATATATAAGGATAAGGACAATATTGTCAGTAAGCACTAGACTAAATGCTGAAAATATGAGAAAATATTAACAATGTGTGACATAGCACTAAGGAAGTAAAGAAAGGAGTTTCATACATGATTTACACAAAAGAAGTAGAGAATATGTGTCCCGTAGCCAAGGGCGCAAAGCATGACCCGGCTCCAATCCCTGAAGAAGGTAAGTGGGTTAAGGCTAAGAAAATTGAGGATATCTCAGGATTTACACATGGTGTGGGCTGGTGTGCTCCACAGCAGGGTGCTTGTAAATTATCTCTTAATGTTAAGAATGGTGTTATCGAGGAGGCATTAGTTGAGACTATCGGATGTTCTGGTATGACTCATTCAGCAGCTATGGCAGCTGAGATTCTTCAAGGTAAGACAATCCTAGAAGCACTTAATACTGACCTTGTATGTGATGCTATCAATACAGCAATGAGAGAATTATTCCTTCAGATTGTATATGGTCGTACACAATCTGCATTTTCAGATGATGGTCTTGCAGTTGGTGCAGGTCTTGAAGATTTAGGAAAAGGTCTTCGTTCACAGGTTGGTACAATGTATGCAACTAAAGAGAAGGGTGTTCGTTACTTAGAGATGGCAGAGGGATATGTAACAGGTATTGCTCTTGATTCTGATAACGAAGTAATCGGATACGAGTTCGTTTCTCTTGGCAAGATGACAGACTTTATCAAGAAGGGTGACGATCCGAATACAGCATGGGAGAAGGCTAAGGGCTCATACGGCCGTGTAGCTGATGCTGTTAAGGTTATCGACCCGAGAGTAGAGTAAGAAAGGAGAGAAACAATGGCTTTATTTGAATCATATGAAAGAAGAATCGACCAGATTAATGCTGTGTTGAATAAATATGGAATCAGCTCAATCGAAGAAGCTGAGAAGATTACTAAGGATGCCGGACTTAACGTATATGATATGATTAAGGGCATTCAACCAATTTGTTTTGAAAATGCTTGCTGGGCTTATACTGTAGGTGCAGCAATCGCAATTAAGAAGGATTGTCGTAAGGCTTCAGATGCCGCTGCAGCAATCGGTGAAGGCCTACAGGCTTTCTGTATTCCAGGTTCAGTTGCAGACCACAGAAAGGTTGGTCTTGGACATGGTAATTTAGGTAAGATGCTTCTAGAAGAAGAGACAGAGTGCTTCTGCTTCCTAGCAGGACATGAGTCATTTGCAGCTGCTGAAGGTGCTATCGGTATCGCTGAGAAGGCTAACAAGGTTCGCCAGAAGCCACTTCGCGTTATCCTTAACGGACTTGGCAAGGACGCTGCTCAAATCATTTCCCGTATCAACGGATTTACATATGTTGAGACAGAGTATGATTATAAGGAAGCTAAGCTTAATATAGTATATGAGAAGGCTTATTCAGATGGTCTTCGTGCAACAGTTAAGTGCTACGGTGCTGACGATGTTCAGGAAGGTGTTGCAATTATGCATCATGAAAATGTTGGTGTATCAATTACTGGTAACTCAACAAACCCTACACGTTTCCAACATCCTACAGCTGGTACATATAAGAAGGAATGTATGGAGCAAGGCAAGAAGTACTTCTCAGTTGCTTCTGGTGGTGGTACAGGTCGTACACTTCACCCAGACAACATGGCTGCAGGTCCAGCTTCTTACGGTATGACTGATACACTTGGTCGTATGCACTCAGACGCTCAGTTCGCAGGCTCATCTTCAGTTCCTGCACACGTTGAGATGATGGGACTTATCGGTGCCGGTAACAACCCAATGGTTGGTATGACAGTATCTGTTGCGGTTTCTGTAGAAGAAGCAGCGAAGGCTGGGAAGTTCTAAAGTAATTAGCTTTTTACAATAATAAATAGCTTTAAAACCGACGATTTTAAGCAAATTAACGAGGATTAACGAACTAAGTTTGGTGTAGTTAGTCCTCGTTTTTTTTGAGCTAATTACCACTTTAATCACTACTTTGTCACCACCTAGTTTTCAAAGTAGCGACTTCTTTAGGGTGGTGTGTGTAGTAAAATTCATAGACTTATTCAGTGTAATTCGAAAGAAAGAGATATACCCTCTTAAAATGCCTATAATAATAATTGGGTTTATGCTATAATTTAAATAGAAATGTAAATAGGATTAGATATATAATGTGAGGTAAATATATGACAGCATTAAGAGAAAAAGTTCACAATGAAATAGATCTTGTTCCAGAGGAAAACATGCAGCAATTACATGATATAATAATTACTTTTGTTGACAAAGAAGAAAAGAATAAAAAAACTCATTCCGCTAAAGGAGCGTTGAAGAAATATGCTGACCCAAGTAAATGGTCAGAAGAAGAAGGAGCATTTGAAAGGGCTGTGGTGGAAAAGTATGTGGCTGATTGATGCAAATGTTATTTTGAGGTATTTGTTAGGCGATAATGAGGAAATGCAATCTGAAGCTGAAAAAGTCATAGATGAAGGTGCGTTTACATTGCCGGAGGTTTTAGCTGAAGTTGTATATGTTCTTACAAAGGTATATGGCTCTGGAAGAGAAGAAGTATGTAAAGTATTAAAAGACCTTTTAGAAGATGTAGGAATAGATAATAAGAGATGTATTCTTGAAGCATTATCCTTATTTGAAGATACATCATTGGATTTTGTAGATTGCATATTGATTGGAAGAAACAAAGTTAAAGGTGAAAAGATATTTAGCTTTGATAAAAAATTAAATAATAAGTTAGATTATTAATGTAATCTTGCAAAGAGTACTCTCCGAGTAATCCATAAGAATGATAGTTGTGGTTACTAATCAAGGCAACATACATTATCTTTGTAAGGAGACAAGCCATGAATGATTATACATTAAATGACATCAAATATAATCCACAGGAAGTAAGTCTATTTGTCAAGGATGATAATTACATGCCGGACAAAAAGGCTATTGAAAAAGAGTTTGAAAAAAACAGGGAATTGTTTAATAGATTTAAGGAAGAAGGATATATTGACGGCACAATTATCGAAGCCAAAGACTTAATTTGGGTCAATTCATTTGTTAAAAAATGAAGAGGTAACATGAGCATGGGGTGGATGTTTGTTCGGATACCATATCTAATCATTTACTACTAACTGGAAATAATGTGGCAATTATTCATAACCATCCATCTACACAGACACTATCTATTGAAGATATTGGATTCTTTTTTAGATATGCTCGCTTGAAATTTATGGTGGTTGTAACGAATCAGGGAACGGTTCATTATATTATGAAAGATGACGATTATAGTTATGAGGATGCTGAAAGACTACGACAGGAATGTGTAGAGGATTTGACAAAGGAATCTTCTGTGACAGAGTGTTATGAAGCAGCACTTGATTTTATAACACATTGTAGTGAGGTCGGTCTTTACTATCGATAGGAGGTATAGAGATATGAGAGAATATACGCTTAATGATATT
>CAJODN010000008.1 GCA_905233695.1 uncultured Lachnospiraceae bacterium
CAGTCAACGATGTTCCACATCGCCTCCCTCATTAGGCTTTATTCTCGGACAAATTGGGAATCACTTTTCACTACAAGCAGTTTTAGGACAGCCTCGTGCAATAAAAAGGAGGCCGTATATGAAGAGAAATCTGGCGTTAATAATTGCTTTATTATTATGTGTATCTGTTTTGGCAGGATGTTCCTGCAGTGGTAAGAAGAGCGCCGATTCAGCTAATACAACGGCTTCAAATAGCACAGAACAGACTAATACTATTGAAACGCCTGCAACTGAAAAGGTTCGAACTACATCTAAAGTAAATGTAAGAAAAGCTCCATCCGGTGATGCGGAAGTAGCATTTCAAATAGAAAAAGGAGCTGAGCTCGACAGATTATCCGATATGGGTGAGTGGAGCGAAGTTCTTATTGATAATCAAAAATTATATGTTGCAAGTCAGTACCTAAAGCCGGTTACAGGGGCAGTAAGCGATGTTAATGCCGGCAAAGTTATAGTTATAGATCCCGGTCATCAGACGAAGGATTCTTCCGAAAAAGAACCTATCGGTCCCGGGTCAAGTGAGATGAAGCAGAAGGATACAAGCGGAGCAACAGGAGTCGTAACCGGACTTCGTGAATATGAGCTTAATCTTCAGGTATCTAAGAAGCTTAAGGAAGAATTAGAGAAGCGCGGATACAAAGTAATTATGACCAGAACTCAAAACGAAGGTGAAATAAGCTGCATTGAACGTGCGGAGGTGGCCAATAATGCCAATGCGGATGCATACATAAGGATTCATGCTAACGGCGTTGACAATCAAAGCGCCAACGGTGTAATGACAATATGTCAGACAGCGAAAAATCCGTATAACAGTAACATTTACAGTGAGTGTAAACGCTTGTCGGTAGATGTGTTGGACGAGGTTGTTGCATCAACAGGTGCCAAGAGAGAGTATGTGTGGGAGACAGATACAATGACCGGCAATAATTGGAGTAAGGTTCCTGTTACAATGGTAGAGATGGGTTATCTGTCCAATCCAAGGGAAGATGAACTTATGGCTACCGATGACTACCAGTGGAAGATAGCCACGGGAATTGCTAATGGAATAGATAGATACTTTAACGAAAAAGCATGATACACACTAATTTGTCACATTACACAAAAAGCATTGAGCTCGGCATATGCCGGGCTCTTTTGCTGTTTGGGATAAGCATTTTGCTATGAGTTTGACTAGGCTAACTCCTCTATGCTAGTATATAAGGCATAGGATTTGCATAAAAGGAGAAGGATTAAATGCCAGGTAACAATACACTTCAATTCAATATACAAGGCATGTCATGTGCGGCGTGTGTGGCTCGCGTGGACAACGCGACAAGGGGCGTTGAAGGCGTAGCAGATTGCAATGTCAATCTGCTTACGAATTCTATGGAAGTAACGCTCGGAGAAGCTGCCGTAGGTACAACGCCCAACACTTCTATTGCCAAGGATATCTCCGACGCCGTATCCAAGGCAGGCTACAAAGCAATCGAAGTAGATTCCGACTTAGATAACGAGTCCAAGGTTAAGAACATTAACGATACATACAAGAAGGATATTAATAACCACGTAAGAAGACTCGTAAGCTCAGGAATTCTGCTTCTTATTCTTATGTACATTTCCATGGGACATATGATGTTCGGTCTTCCGATTCCTGCATTTCTTCACGATAATCCCATGTACAACGGAATTCTTCAGGGAATCCTCTGTCTTATCATTATGATTATCAATAGGAAATTCTTTATAAACGGTGCGAAGGGCTTCATACACCTGTCCCCCAATATGGACAGTCTCGTTGCGCTTGGCTCCGGTGTGAGCTTCGGTCTTAGCATTTACCTTCTTATTGTCAATAAATCGGACGAGGGACTCTACTTCGAGTCGGCGGCGATGATTCTCGTATTCATTACTGTCGGTAAGCTTCTTGAGGCGGTGTCTAAGAGTCGAACCGGAAGTGCCTTAGAAGCACTTATTAATATGAGTCCTAAGATGGCAAATGTTATTGCAAACGGTGAGGAGAAAGTAATCCCCGCAAGTAAATTAAAAGTCGGAGACGTATGCCGTGTATATATCGGCGAGATGGTTCCTGCTGACGGAGTTATCTTAGAGGGCAGCAGTGCTCTTGACGAGTCGGCACTTACCGGCGAGAGTAAGCTTTCTAAGAAGAAGGAAGGGGACAATGTATATTCCGCAACTAACAATTACAAGGATAACTTCTTAATGAAGGTTACAGCAGTGGGCGAAGATACATCCTTCGGTAAGATTATTACCATTGTTGAAAATGCGTCGGCCTCGAAGGCACCAATCAGCAGAATGGCAGACAGGATTGCAAAATACTTTGTGCCGGCCGTTCTTTTGATTGCCATTGTGACATTTATAATATGGCTCATTGTAGGAGCTGACTTTGTGACTGCCATAACTTACGGAATATCCGTTCTCGTAATAAGCTGTCCCTGCGCTCTCGGTCTCGCCACGCCTGTTGCAATTATGGTTGGTAACGGCAAGGCGGCGAAGTCGAAGATACTCTTTAAGTCGGCTGCGATTATGGAGATAATAGGTAAGACCAAGACGGTTGTATTCGACAAGACCGGTACGATTACGAAGGGAATTCCCAAAGGTCTTACAGTTGAATCATACGACACTATGGAAGATGAGATTAAGCCTGATAGCGCATTTACCATAGAGAAAGTTAAGGGAATGGGAGTCCATCCGGTACTTCTCTCCGGAGACAGGAGCGAGGTTGCGAAAGGGATTGCAGAAAAGGCCGGAATCGATGATGTGATATCGGACGTACTTCCCGACGGTAAGTCAGGCCACGTGGAAGAGATTATGAAGGATGAGACCGCGCGACCGGTAATGATGGTGGGTGACGGCATCAACGACGCGCCGGCACTCAGCGTTGCAGACATCGGTGTTGCAATCGGAAGCGGAACGGACATTGCTATTGATTCAGCTGACGTGGTACTTCAAGGCGAGTCAATTGTTGATGTGGTAAATGCGATATTGATAGGTAAGAAAACGCTTAGGGTTATAAAGCAAAACCTGTTCTGGGCATTTATATATAATGTGATCGGAATTCCCATAGCAGCGGGAGCGCTTAGCGGAATCGGTGTTACTCTGACTCCTGCCCTGGGAGCACTTTGTATGAGCTTTTCTAGTATATGTGTGGTTCTTAATGCATTAAGGCTTAACAGAATGCCTCTTATATCATATAATAGCAGTATGCCAAAAGAAGATGAGCTTGAAGAAAATGGCGATGAGACGATAGAAGAACTTGACAATGAAGTAATACCTGATAATAATGATACGAAGGGAGAAGGAGATATGGTAATCAAGATTGAAGGTATGATGTGTCCTCATTGTGAGGCACATACGAAGGAAGCATTAGAGAAGCTTGACTTCGTAGTAAGCGCTACGCCAAGCCATGAGAAGGGCGAAGCAGAGCTTGTAATCGACGAAGATAAGTACGATGAGGCTACGGCGATGGATACGCTTGCCAAGGCAGTCGAGGGTGCAGGTTATAAGATGGTTGGATGACAGATATGAGCAATATGACGACAAGCCGATTTTCTGTATGAGGCGGTCGGGAAGTAGTGTCATATCTGTACGGATAAGTATTCAAGTATAAGGAGGTACAGAAGTATGAGTAAAATAGCTATATGTATGGCAGACGGTTGTGAAGAGATAGAGGCGTTAACAGTAGTAGACATCTTAAGACGAGCGGGAATCACTATTGATATGCTCTCAATTAACGATACACTTACGGTTACGGGTTCCCATGCAATAGAATTCAAGGCCGATAAGTTGATTACGGAAGTAACCACTGATGACTATGACGGAATCGTTCTTCCCGGCGGTATGCCCGGAACGACTAACCTTGAGAGTAACACTTACGTTCAGAACGGTGTTAAGACATTTGCGAAGGAAGGTAAGCTTGTTGCGGCAATCTGCGCTGCGCCAAGTATCCTGGGAAGGAACGGTGTTGCAGCAGGTAAGAAGGTTACAAGCTATCCGGGATTCGACGGAGCATTCAAGAGAGCGAACTATATAGAAGAGGCCGTTGTTGTGGACGGCAATCTCATAACAAGCCGTGGTATGGGCACTGCTATCGACTTCGCCCTTGCCATCCTCGAATACCTAAGAGACAAGAACGAAGCGGTTGAGATGGCAGAGAAAATTATATATTTGTATGTGTAATTTGTAATTCCCCCCATTTTATGCTATAATTCACAGGATTGCGTTAAGAAACAAGGAGGAAATTAATAAAATGAGCGTAGTTGTTGAAGATTTAGGTAAAAATATGTCGAAGCTGACTGTGACGGTTGACGCGTCTAAGTTAGATAAGGCCATTGATAAAGTATATAATAAGCAGAAGCATTCCATCTCTATGCCGGGATTCCGTAAGGGCAAGGTGCCAAGGTATCTCGTAGAGAAGACATACGGTACAGAGATATTCTATGAGGATGCTGCCAATACGCTGATTCAGCAGGAATACCCCAACGCTTACGACGAAAGCGAACTTGAAATCGTGTCTCAGCCCGAGATTGACGTTGTTCAGATCGAAAAGGGCAAGGACTTTATATTTACGGCAACCGTAGCCGTTAAGCCTGATGTTGAGCTTGGTAACTACAAGGGCGTTACGGTAACAAAGGTTGACGTAGACGTAACTGACGAAGAAGTTGACGCTGAGATTAACAGAGAGCTTGAGAAGAACGGAAGAACGGTAACTGTTGATAGAGCTATCGAGAATGGTGATGTTGCCAAGATTGACTTCGACGGTTCTATTGACGGCGAGCATTTTGAAGGCGGTAAAGGTGAAGACTTCGACTTAGAGATAGGTTCTAAGTCATTTATCGATACATTTGAAGAGCAGCTTATCGGTCATAAGGCAGGAGAGGAAGTATCGGTTAATGTAACATTTCCCAAGGAATACCAGGCTACAGACTTAGCCGGTAAGGATGCTGTATTCGAAGTAAAGATTAAGGAAGTTAAGACAACAGAGCTTCCTGAGCTTGATGACGAGTTCGTACAGGACGTTGACGAAGAGTGCGAGACAGTCGATGAATATAAGAAGAAGATTAAGGAAAGACTCTTAGAGGCTAAGACAAAGGAAGCCACACGTGCTAAGGAAGACGAAGCCGTAGCTAAGATTGTTGACGATTCCAAGATGGATATTCCTGAGCCTATGATTGAGAATCAGATTAGGCAGATGATGCAGGAATTCTCACAGACTCTTGCGGCTCAGGGCTTGTCCCTTGAGCAATATATGCAGTTTAGCGGAATGACCAAGGAGAAGTTCGACGAGCAGATGAAGCCGGAAGCTCTTAAGAGAATCCAGACTTCACTTGTACTCGAGAAGATTGCAGAAGTTGAGAAGATTGACATCAGCGCTGAAGACATCGAAGAGAAGATGAAGGAGATGGCTGAGAATTATAACATGAAGCTTGAAGAGCTTAAGGACTTAATTCCCGAGTCAGAGAAGGAGAATATCAAGAAGGACACAGCCATCGGTAAGGCAGTCGATCTTATTATGGAAAATGTGAAGGAAAAGGCTGAGGCTAAGAAGAAGGCAGCACCTAAGAAGAAAGCCTCAACCAAGAAGAAAGCTGAAGATAAGAAAGACGACAAGAAGGACGACAAAAAAGACGACAAGAAGGAAGATTAGGAATAAAGGTAACACCTAACATTTCACATAGGAGGAAAAAGCATGGCAACAATACCTTATGTCATAGAACAGAATAGCAGAGGCGAGAGATCTTATGATATCTATTCTCGTCTTCTTAAGGATAGAATTGTATTCCTTGGAGAGGATGTCAACGAGACTACTGCAAGTCTTGTCGTTGCGCAGATGCTTTTCTTAGAGTCGGAGGATCCCGGCAAGGATATACATCTCTACATCAATTCTCCGGGTGGAGTCGTTACCGGCGGAATGGCTATCTACGACACAATGCAATATATAAAATGTGATGTGTCAACCATCTGTATCGGCATGGCCGCATCAATGGGTGCATTCCTTCTCGCAGGCGGAGCTAAGGGTAAGAGATATGCACTTCCCAATGCGGAGATTATGATTCACCAGCCGTCAGGCGGAACGAAGGGTCAGGCTACGGATATCCAGATTGCCGCTGAGAATATTATTAAGACTAAGAAGAAACTTAATAAGATTCTGTCTGATAATACAGGTAAGCCTATTGAGCAGGTTGCTGAAGATACAGAGAGAGATTATTGGATGAATGCCGAAGAAGCTCTCGAGTACGGTCTTATCGACAGCATTATTACCAACAGAGAATAGTACTTTGACACGAGACACAACGAGTAGGGAATAACCCTACTCGATTTTGCATAGTATAGAAAGACGAGGATTATAATATGGCAAGGACAACCGGAAGAAACGGTGACGACATTCAACGCTGTGCGTTTTGCGGAAGAACAGCTAACCAGGTTAAGATTCTTATGGAAAGCGAGAACGGGCTATTCATCTGCGATAACTGCGTTCTCGGATGTGCGGAGATTATTGACGAGCAATACATGAACTATGAAGAGTTCAAGAATGACTACAAGTCAGAGGATCCCGCCAAGGATATTAATCTCCTTAAGCCCAAGGAATTAAAGGCATTTCTTGATGAATATGTAATCGGACAGGAAGAGGCGAAGAAGGTTCTCTCCGTATCTGTATACAATCACTATAAGAGAGTTATGGCTAAGGAAGAGGAAGTGGGCGTTGAGCTTCAGAAGAGTAACGTGCTACTTCTCGGACCTACCGGTTCGGGTAAGACATATCTTGCTCAGACCCTGGCTAAGATTCTCGGTGTGCCATTTGCCATTGCCGATGCCACATCCCTTACAGAAGCAGGTTACGTGGGTGAAGATGTTGAGAATATTCTTCTTAAGATAATACAGGCTGCGGATTACGATATCGAGAAGGCACAGCTTGGAATCATATATATTGATGAGATAGATAAGATTACGAAGAAGTCGGAAAATGTCTCAATAACAAGAGACGTATCCGGTGAAGGTGTTCAGCAGGCACTTCTTAAGATACTTGAAGGTACAATTGCGTCCGTTCCTCCGCAGGGAGGAAGAAAGCACCCTCATCAGGAGCTTCTTCAGATCGATACCACTAATATTCTGTTCATTTGCGGCGGTGCGTTCGAAGGTCTTGATAAGATAATTGAGTCGCGTCTTGACGAGAAGGGCATAGGTTTCAACGCTGTTGTTAACGAGAAGAGCGAGGTGAATGTGGGAGATACGTTCAAGAGGGTTCTTCCCGGCGACTTCGTGAAGTTCGGGCTTATCCCCGAGTTCATCGGTCGTGTGCCTGTCAATGTTGCATTAGACCAGCTCGACGAAGAGGCAATGCTTAGAATCCTTCGTGAGCCCAAGAACAGTCTTGTTAAGCAGTATACGGCGCTCTTCAAGCTTGACGACGTTGAGCTTAGCTTCGAGGATGATGCCCTTAAGGAGATTGCGGATAAAGCCATTGAGCGAAAGACCGGTGCAAGAGGACTTCGTGCTATTATGGAAAATGTTATGATGGACTCCATGTACGAGATTCCATCAGACGACTCTGTTAAGAAGCTTGTTATTACCAAGGAAATGGTTGACGACAATCTTGTTCTGGAAGATAAGTCTCAGGCGAAGATTGCGAAATTATCCGACAAGAAAGAGACAGCATAATGAAGATAAAGACAGTTGAGCTTGAGACGATTATAGGTCCAACCAGTAAGATCCCTGAGAATTCCCTGCCGGAGGTTGCCTTCGCAGGGAAATCCAATGTGGGGAAAAGTTCTCTTATTAACGCTCTTATGAACAGGAAATCCCTGGCTCGGACATCTTCACAGCCCGGGAAGACTCAGACAATTAACTTTTACAATATTAATAAGGAAATATACTTTGTAGATCTTCCGGGGTACGGCTATGCTAAGGTCTCGGAAGAAGAGAAGAAGCGCTGGGGCGAAATGATTGAGAATTACTTATGCGAATCAGAAATGCTCCGCGTCATTTTTTTGCTTATCGATATAAGGCATAAGCCCTCCGAAAATGATAAGCAGATGTACGACTGGATAGAATACATGGGATTTGATCCCGTCATCATTGCTACCAAGTCGGATAAGCTTAAGCGGAGCCAGATTGATAAGCATATTAAGCAGGTAAGAGAGGGACTTGGAGCCTCATCTGATACCATTATAGTACCCTTCTCATCAGTCACTAAGGCCGGTAAGGATACCATACTGGACTTCTGCGACCAGATCCTGGAACAATCTTGAGGGAATGTGCATTTCCCCAAAACAAATTACAATAAACCATGGTGCCGGCCGGATGAGTAATTCTCCGGGGACAAAGCGGCGGTCATAGCGTAATCTTATGCGATTTATATATTTTAGAATGGAGGAACCCGTAAGGGGAGGTTATGAGATCCGAAAGAAAACAGCTTATTCTAAGACGAACACTCCTTGTGATACTCGATGTTATCTGTGTAGGTATATCGGGTTTTGCGGCGTTGTTCGTACGCTTTGATTTCCAATTTAATAGGATAGATTACCCATATACTGAGAGGAGCCTTACTTATCTTCCCATTCATATTGCGGTAACTATCATTATATTCGTGCTTCTTAGAATGTATAACAGCCTGTGGGAGTTTGCTTCAATCGAGGAAATGGTGAGAATTGTAATCGCCTGTGTCATATCTGAGGTTACCCATTTTGCCGGTATGCATATAATGTTCTACTCCGTTAATAACAGCGTTATGCCGAGAAGCTTCTGGCCATTGGAACTTGTGATACTAATCATCCTGGTGGGCGGGACCAGATTCTTCTATAGGCTCCTTCGGCGGATGAATCAGACTGAACGGACGGAGGAGAAGAAGCGTATTCTTCTCGTGGGAGCCGGGGATGCGGGTAACACCATTCTTCGTGAGATTAAGCAGAGTAAATATCTTGACGCTAAGGTGGTCTGCGTAATTGACGATAACAAATCCAAAGTGGGAAGCTACATGCAGGGTGTTCGTATCGTTGGAACGAGAGTCGATATTCCGAAGATGGCTGATAAATACGCGGTTACCGATATCTTCGTTGCCATTCCTTCGCTTCCCAGAAAAGAGCTTAAGGAGATTGTTGACCTTTGCAGTGAGACATCTTGTAACATAAGGGCGCTTCCCGGAATCTACCAGATTATTAATGAAGAAGTGTCGGTTCGAAAGCTTCGTAATGTTGAAGTAGAGGATCTTCTCGGTCGAGATGTGGTGGAGGCCGATATAGATAAGGTTACGTCCTTCGTTGAGGGCAAGGTCGTTATGGTTACGGGCGGTGGTGGAAGCATCGGCTCCGAGCTTTGCAGACAGATTGCTGCCTACAAGCCGAAGCAGCTTATCATCGTGGAGATATACGAGAATAACGCCTATGACATAGAGCAGGAGCTTAAGGTTACACATTCGGAGCTTAACCTTATAACCCTTATAGCATCCGTTCGTAATACCAACAGGATGGATCACATATTCAGTACTTACCATCCCGAGATTGTGTTCCATGCGGCGGCTCATAAGCACGTACCGCTGATGGAGGACAGCCCTTCGGAGGCTATTAAGAATAATGTGTATGGCACTCTGAAGCTGTCGAAGATGTGTAGCAAGTACTCCGTTAGGCGTATGGTATTAATCTCGACTGATAAGGCCGTTAACCCCACTAATGTTATGGGGGCATCCAAGAGAATGTGCGAGATGGTGGTTCAGGCATATAACGAAAGGTCTGATACGGAATTCGTGGCAGTTCGCTTTGGAAATGTGCTTGGTTCCAACGGAAGTGTTATTCCCCTGTTCAAGAAGCAGATTGCTGCAGGAGGCCCTGTTACCGTTACCCATAAGGATGTGGTTCGGTACTTTATGACCATTCCTGAAGCGGTAACACTTGTGCTTGCTGCAGGCTCTATGGCTAAGGGCGGTGAAATATTCGTCCTTGATATGGGAGAGCCTGTTAAGATAGATGATATGGCGCGGAATCTAATACGTTTGTCAGGATATGTGCCTGACAGAGATATAGAGATTGTATATACCGGACTTCGTCCGGGAGAGAAGCTGTACGAAGAGCTTCTTATGGATGAAGAAGGAATAAGAAGAACGGATAATGAGCTTGTCTATATCGGACGCCCCATAGATTTTGATGAGGAGAAGTTCTTGCAAGAGCTTGAGGATAGCTACGATGAGATAACAAGTGAGGATGCGGACATCAAAGAGTTCGTTCGTAAGATGGTTCCGACTTACAAAGGGTAATTTGTTAATTGATTTTCTGATATGAGTGGAGTATATTATGATTACGGAATACTGTAGCAGTTGAGATTTTTGCCTGCTCAGATAAATCTAAGGAATTTATGGATAGGAGGACAAAACTATGGCAGAGAACAAATACGCAGGAACAAAAACAGAGAAGAACTTATGGGAGGCATTTGCGGGCGAATCACAGGCACGTAATAAGTACACATATTTTGCATCCGTTGCCAAGAAGGCAGGATATGAGCAGATCGCTGCAATGTTTCTTAAGACTGCCGACAACGAGAAGGAGCATGCGAAGCTCTGGTTCAAGGCGCTTGGCGGAGTGGGAGACACTCCGGAGAATCTTCTTGCCGCTGCAGAGGGAGAGAATGCCGAGTGGACTGATATGTATGACAGAATGGCTAAGGAAGCAGACGAGGAAGGCTTCCATGAACTGGCAGAGCAGTTCAGAGGAGTAGCGGCAATCGAGAAGCTCCACGAAGAACGTTACCGTGCTCTTCTTCATAATATAGAAGCCATGGAAGTCTTTAAGAAGAGCGGTGTTACCATGTGGGAGTGTAGGAATTGTGGTCATGTGGTTGTAGGAACCGAGGCTCCTGAAGTATGCCCTGTATGTAATCATCCACAGAGCTTTTTCGAGGTTAGAGCCGAGAATTATTAATATAAGAAGTCCAATCCGAGATCAGAGGATCAGAACATGAACAAATCCAATAAGATAATATTCGTTATAATATTGCTGATTACAATAACTGTAATCGGCATTATTATAATGGCTTTATCCACAACTAAACAAAGCGAAGAGGCGGAAGGTAACGGCAAGTTCACCATCGTTACCTCCTTCTATCCTATGTACATTGCGACGATGAACATAACTGAAGGTGCTGACGTTAACTTATATAACTTGTCAGAACCGAAGACCGGCTGTCTTCACGATTATGAGCTTACAACAGCGGACATGAAGCTTTTGTCTAAAGCCGATGCATTTGTTGTTAACGGCGGTGGAATGGAAGAGTTCCTACCGGATATTAAAGCCAATTATCCCGACCTTATAATTATTGATGCATCGGAAGGAATTGATATCGAAGAAGATAATGCTCACGTATGGATGAGTATTTCTGACCATATTAAGCAGGTGGAGAATATAACTACCGGTCTCTGCAAAGCAGACCCTACGAATGCATCTATCTATCAACAGAACTCTGCAAACTATATTAACAAATTGCAAGAATTATTGGCAACTGAAGACGATTCGTTAAAGGGTAAGAAAGTAGTTCTGTTCTCGGAAGCATACGAATACTTGGCCAAGGACTTTGGTCTTGACGTTAGAGGTGTTCTGGACCTTGATGAAGAGAAGGATATAAGCGCCAAGGAGCTTGCGGAAACCGTAGATATTGTTAAGAGGGATAAGGTGCCCCTTATTATTGCTGAGAAGGAATACGGAGAAAAGATGGCTAATGCCGTTATGAAGGAGACGGATGTAGTGTCCCTTTATTTGGACACCATTATTCGCGGTGACTACGATAAGGATTCATACATTAACAGAATGCAAGATAATATTGAACTTTTGAAGGGGACTAAGTAGTGGAGATTGTTAAGAAGATTTCTAAAAAGGCATGTGGTCTATGCTGTATAAAGGTTAAGAATCTCGGTGTTCGATACGGTGATAATGTGGTACTTCAGGATATTAATCTTCACATTCATTGCGGAAGTATCACTGCAATTATCGGTAAGAACGGAGCGGGTAAATCTTCATTTGTAAGAGCCATCGTTGGAGAGGTTAAGCATACCGGAGATATAGAATACAGGAATGTGGAGAACGGAGACAAGAAGAATCTTAAGATTGGATACGTTCCTCAGAATCTTAATATTGATAAGTCGACGCCGGTATCTGTTTACGACTTGTTTGCTTCTTTTTGTTTTAATACACCTGTGCTCTTTAAGAGTAAGAAGGTAACAGATAAAGTGATTAAGGCGCTTAAGGTATTTGAAGCGGAGGACTTAATTGATAAGCCAATCGGAACACTTTCCGGAGGGCAGCTTCAGCGCGTCCTTCTCTCCATGGCAATATATGACGAGCCTAAGCTTCTTATCTTAGATGAACCCGTGTCCGGAATTGACACTAACGGAATGAAGCTTTTTTATGATAAGATGAGATATCTAAGGGATAATTTCGATATGGCAATTCTCATTGTAAGTCATGACCTAGAGTACGTGTATAAGTATGCTGACAATGTGCTTCTTCTCGACAATACAATTCTCGCGAACGGAAGTGCAGCCGACGTGTACAGAACGAAAGCATTTGACGAAATATTCGGAGGATTCAAGCTGGAGGATGCCGCTAAGGACTTGGCCGATGAAGACTTCATCTTACGACACGAACCTAAAGAAACAGACGACGAACCCTTCGATGCATCATATGTCGGTAAGCAAGATAAAGGAGGAGAAAAATGAGTACGTTTCTAAGTTTATTCTCCTATGACTTTATGATTAATGCGCTTCTTGCGGTAATTATTATCGGGCCTCTCTTTGCGCTTCTCGGAACGATGATTGTCCAGAAGAGGATGGCATTTTTCTCTGATGCGTTAGGACATAGTGCATTTACGGGAATTGCTGTCGGAGTAATCTGTGGAATTGTTAACACGACAATATCTATGGTGATATTTGCAGTGATATTTGCGATTCTCCTTAACCATATTAAGAAACGTAATCCTCAAAATGTTGATACGGTAATCTCGGTATTTGCAAGTGTGGCAACTGCCATCGGTCTTGCAGTACTTTCATTCGGCGGTAATTTCAGTGAGTACTCATCACTTCTTGTGGGCGACATTTTAAGCATCTCCAAGATGGAGATACTATATCTTCTTATCATATGTATTGTTACGATTGTGTTTTACTGCTTCGCAATTAATAAATTAAATGCCATTAGTATTAACCCGACTCTTGCCAAGAGTCACCGTATTAAGGTGCAACTTATAGAAGATATCTTTGCGGTGATAATAGCTGTGACGGTGATGCTGTCCATTCGCTGGGTAGGACTTCTTCTGATAAATGCGCTTTTGATACTTCCCGCGGCAAGCAGTCGCAACATTTCAACCAACATGAGGGAGTATACCGTGTATGCAATTATATTCTCTCTGTTCTCATCAGTACTTGGTCTATTCATTTCGTACTTTATAAATATAGCTACAGGACCTGTGATTGTAATCATAGCGGCTGTAATATATTTTGCAACGTATTTGTATGGCAGAGCGAGCAAGTAGGCTTCTGCGCCACAATATATAATACCTTTGTACAATTAGATCAAGCGCAGAATCGACGTACAAAGGTATTAATATATTGGGGCGCAGAATATAGATATGCAATATAAAGACTAAAAAATACTTGTATCTACCCACCATAAATTCTATAATAATATGGATAGAATAATTAAGGAAGAAGGAGAAGGATTATGCCAAAAAGAGAAGACATCAATAAAGTTCTTATTATCGGTTCGGGACCTATCGTAATAGGTCAAGCATGCGAATTCGATTACTCAGGCACACAGGCCTGTAAAGCACTTAAGAAACTGGGATACGAAATAGTTCTTGTTAATTCTAACCCCGCTACAATTATGACGGATCCCGAGACAGCAGATGAAACATATATTGAACCTCTTAATTTAGATAGATTAGAGCAGATTATTGCAGTAGAACGTCCGGATGCCTTACTGCCCAATTTGGGTGGTCAATCGGGACTTAATTTATGTTCGGAGCTTTATAAGGCAGGCGTCCTTGATAAATATGGGGTTAAAGTTATCGGTGTTCAGGTTGACGCTATCGAGCGTGGTGAAGACAGAATCGAATTCAAGGAGACAATGAATTCTCTTGGAATCGAGATGGCTCGTTCACAGGTTGCATACTCTGTTGACGAGGCACTTGATATTGCCGATAAGCTGGGTTACCCTGTTGTGCTTCGCCCCGCATATACAATGGGCGGCGCCGGCGGCGGTCTTGTATACAATAAGGAAGAGCTTCAGGTTGTATGTAAGAGAGGTCTTCAGGCATCACTGGTGGGTCAGGTTCTTGTAGAAGAGTCAGTCTTAGGCTGGGAAGAGCTTGAACTTGAAGTAGTAAGAGACTGCGAAGGCAATATGATTACCGTTTGCTTTATAGAGAATATCGATCCTATGGGAGTTCATACGGGAGATTCCTTCTGTTCCGCTCCTATGCTTACCATTTCTGAAGAGACTCAGAAGAGACTGCAGGAACAGGCTTATAAGATTGTTGATAAGGTTCAGGTTATCGGTGGAACCAACGTACAGTTCGCACATGATCCCAAGTCAGACAGAATATGCGTAATCGAGATTAATCCGAGAACAAGTCGTTCATCAGCACTTGCATCTAAGGCAACGGGATTCCCCATTGCCCTTGTATCTGCAATGCTTGCTTGCGGACTTACTCTTAAGGATATTGAGTGCGGTAAGTACGGAACACTTGATAAGTATGTTCCCGACGGTGACTATGTTGTAATTAAGTTTGCTCGCTGGGCGTTCGAGAAGTTCAAGGGCGTTGAGGATAAGCTGGGCACACAGATGAGAGCCGTTGGTGAAGTTATGTCAATCGGTAAGACATACAAGGAGGCTTTCCAGAAGGCAATTCGGTCGTTGGAGATCGGACGCTACGGTCTCGGTCATGCCAAGGACTTCGATACTAAGTCTAAGGAAGACTTACTTCAGATGCTTATTACTCCGTCATCTGAGAGACATTTCATCATGTATGAAGCTCTTCGTAAGGGTGCCACAGTTGATGAGATTAATGAGATTACAAGGGTTAAGAAGTATTTCATAGAACAGATGCAAGAACTCGTGGAAGAAGAGGAAGAGCTTTCGAAGTCTAAGGGTTCCCTCCCAAGTGACGAGGCACTTATTAAGGCTAAGAAGGACGGTTTCTCTGATAAATATCTTAGCCAAATCTTAGATATTGATGAAGCTGAGGTCAGAAATAAGAGACTTTCTCTCGGCGTAGAAGAAGCATGGGAAGGCGTTCACGTAAGCGGAACAAAGGATTCGGCTTACTACTTCTCAACATATAATTCAGAGGACAGGGATAAGGTGTCCGACAATAAGAAGATTATGATACTTGGCGGTGGCCCTAACAGAATCGGTCAGGGTATCGAGTTCGATTACTGTTGTGTCCATGCAGCTAAGGCACTTAAGAAATTAGGCTTTGAAACAATTATCGTTAACTGTAATCCGGAGACTGTTTCAACAGACTACGATACATCCGATAAGCTCTACTTTGAGCCACTTACACTGGAGGATGTTCTCAGCATTTACAATAAGGAGAAGCCTCTGGGTGTTATCGCACAGTTCGGCGGGCAGACACCGCTTAACTTAGCTTCCCAGCTTGAGGAAAACGGCGTTAAGATTCTCGGAACATCTCCTAAGGTCATTGACCTTGCAGAGGACAGAGATCAGTTCCGTGCAATGATGGATAAATTAGACATTCCGATGCCCGAATCGGGAATGGCCGTTGACGTTAAGGAGGCAATTGAGATTGCCAATAAGATCAGTTATCCCGTTATGGTTAGACCTTCTTACGTGCTCGGCGGTCGAGGCATGGAAGTTGTGTATGACGAAGAGTCCCTTGTTGAATATATGAGTGCGGCAGTCGGTGTCACACCTGACAGACCGATACTTATCGATAGATTCCTTAATCATGCAATGGAGTGTGAGGCAGATGCCATTTCTGACGGAACCAATGCGTATGTTCCGGCAGTTATGGAGCATATCGAGCTTGCCGGTGTCCACTCCGGTGATTCGGCTTGTATTGTGCCGTCTGCTCATATTTCCGATGAAAATGTTAAGACAATCAAGGAATACACACGTCGTATTGCAGTCGAGATGAACGTTCGCGGTCTTATGAATATGCAATACGCCATCGAGAATGACAAGGTATATGTGCTTGAAGCAAACCCGAGAGCATCTCGTACGGTGCCTCTTGTATCTAAGGTATGTAACATAAGAATGGTGCCTCTTGCTACCGATATTATTACATCTGAGATTACCGGCAATCCTTCGCCGATTACCGATATTAAGGAACGACATATTCCGTACTTTGGTGTTAAGGAAGCGGCATTCCCGTTCAATATGTTCCCTGAGGTTGATCCGATCTTAGGACCTGAGATGCGTTCGACAGGTGAGGTACTCGGAATGAGCCCATCTTACGGTGAAGCGTTCTATAAGGCACAGGAGGGAATTCAATCTAAGCTTCCTCTTGAAGGAACGGTTCTTATCTCTGTAAATGACAAGGATAAGCCTGAGGTTGTTGAGATTGCGAAGATGTTCCACGAAGACGGCTTCAAGATTCTCGGAACGGGAAGGACATACGACTTAATTGCAGAAGCGGGAATCCCGGCAACTAAGGTTAAGAAGCTATACGAAGGTCGTCCCAATATCAAGGATATGATTACTAACGGCGATATCAATCTTGTTGTCAACACCCCTGTGGGTAAGGAATGTGTTAACGACGACAGCTACCTAAGGAAGGCCGCTATTAAGGCGAAGGTTCCTTATATGACGACTATGGCAGCGGCAAGAGCAACCGCCCAGGGTATTCACTACATCAAGACGAATACGGAGGAGAAAGTGAAGTCGCTTCAGAAGTTCCATAGTGAGATAGAGTAGGAGGAATAATAAAATGGCTGATAATCCAATCGTAACAATAGTTATGGACTCGGGGGATACAATTAAAGCAGAGCTTTATCCCGATGTTGCGCCTAACGCTGTTAATAATTTTATAAGCTTGATTAACAAGGGCTTTTATAACGGCGTGGGGTTCCATAGAGTAATTCCCGGCTTCATGATTCAAGGCGGAGATCCTGACGGAATGGGTACAGGCGGTCCCGGATATTCCATCAAGGGTGAGTTTAAAAGCAACGGATTTGAGAATAATCTTAAGCACGAAGAAGGCGTGCTCTCAATGGCGCGTTCTATGATGCCCAACAGTGCGGGAAGCCAGTTCTTCATTATGCATAAGACTTCTCCTCATCTCGACGGAGACTACGCTGCCTTCGGTAAGGTAACGGAAGGTCTTGACGTAGTTGATAAAATTGCAAATGTGGAAAGAGACTATAACGACATGCCACTTGAACCACAGGTTATGGTTGAAGTTACGGTCGACACATTTGGTGTAGATTATCCCGAGCCGGAGAAATGTTAAAAAGGAAAAAGTTATGAAGCAAGGTTTTGACAACGATAAATATCTTAAGACTCAATCAGAGCACATAAGAGATAGAATTGAAAAATTCGATAACAAGCTCTATCTTGAATTCGGTGGCAAGCTTCTTGACGATTATCATGCAACAAGAGTTCTTCCCGGCTTCAAGGCTGATTCAAAGCTTCAGATGCTTATGAAATTAAAGGATCAGGCAGAGATTGTTCTTGTTGTATCATCCGAAGATATTGAGAAAAACAAGGTAAGAGAAGACCTTGGAATTACTTACGATAACGACGTCATCCGTCTTATCAAGGAGTTTCAAGCAAGGAAATTATATGTAAGCAGTGTTGTTCTTACGAAATATACAAACCAGCGAGCCGCTAATCTCTTCGCATCAAGACTCGAGAAAATGGACATTAACATTTACCATCATTATCTCATTCCGGGCTATCCCAATGATGTATCGACCATCGTCAGTGACGACGGCTTCGGCAAGAACGACTTTATAATAACCAGTCGTCCTCTTGTTGTTGTAACTGCTCCGGGTCCCGGAAGCGGTAAGATGAGTACGTGCCTGTCACAGCTCTATCATCATAACAAGAGAGGTCTTAGAGCGGGTTACGCTAAGTTCGAGACATTTCCCATATGGAATCTGCCCTTGGAACACCCCGTTAATCTGGCCTACGAGGCAGCGACGGCCGACCTTAATGATATCAATATGATTGATCCTTATCATCATAGTAAATACGGTATCTCAACGGTTAATTATAATAGAGACATAGAGATTTATCCTGTGTTAAATGCTATATTTACGGAGATATACGGCGAGAGCCCCTATGCTTCACCCACGGATATGGGCGTCAACATGGCAGGTAATTGTATCGTTGATGATGAGGTATGCAGAGAGGCTTCCAAGCAGGAGATAATAAGAAGATACTACGAAGCAATAACAGGTGTTGCCGAAGGTAAACGCGAGAAATCAGAGGTTAATAAGATCGAGCTTCTTATGAGTCAGCTGAATCTCACTCCGAAAGACAGGAGCGTTGTTGTACCTGCGTTAGATCGTGAAGAAGCGACAGGTAAGCCTGCCACGGCAATTGAGCTTCCCGATGGAACTATTGCTACGGGAAAGACAGGCGAGCTTCTTGGCCCCAGTGCCGCGGCACTTATGAATATCTTAAAAGAACTTGCGGGAATAGAACATGAGAAGAAAGTGTTATCTCCTGAATCAATCGCGCCGATTCAAGAGCTTAAGATCAAATTCTTAGGAAGTAAGAACCCTCGTCTTCATACCGACGAAGTGTTAATTGCACTTTCCGCTACAGCCGCAGATAACGAAGATGCGGCCAAAGCTTTATCACAGATACCGAAGCTTAAGGGTGCACAGGTTCATTCAACCGTGCTACTCTCTCAAGTAGATAAGCAGGTATTCAAAAAGCTCGAATGTAATGTTACATACGAGCCTAAGAATTGGGATATAAATGATATATCATAGTTTGTCGAATAGCCCCTTGTTATCGGCAATACTGTAATTGGCATTGTTAAATGTCAGTATCTCGGGTGATTGGAAGGTGATAATAACATCGCTTCCCGAATTCCTTTTAAATGTTAATGTATACTGAGCCGGTGTAACTTCTGTGGGAGCTACATCGGCTATATTCATCTCTTTAATATTTGTCCAGAGTGCATTTATCTCATTTGCGTCTGTTATCTCTTTTGTATCACCATTCTTTGTTACTGTAAGAACCGTAACAGGGTTAGTTGTGAAGTTAGCATCCATGGCATACAATTTCTCATCATTACAGAATGCAAGAAATGAATTGTTGGGCTGGACCCCCACAACTTTTTCATTAGCCTTATTCTCTTCATTATTCTCTTCGCCGGGTTCACCGTACTTGATGGTCATAACCAGGGCGAAGATTAAGCCTGCAATTAGTAATGCAAATAGCGAAATCAGTACAATCCAAAACCATTTTTTCTCTGCTATATTACCCATTTTCTCTTATATCTCCTTCATGTATTACTTCTCTGATGATTTGCCTGCTTAGGCATTATCAGTATTCGTTCACCTTTATAATCCTTGCCTCATACGGTGCTAGATTACTGTAATAAATCCGCCCGAAGTCTGTCTTAACATTTTCATCGGAGCTTGTGTATACTATCTCATAATCTCCCTCGTATTCATACGCATCTCTTTCTTTTGAGCCGAGGTTACAATCAATAATATACGTCTCGTCTTCAAGATTTCTCTTATATACGAATCTGTCTTTCGAATCATCAAGTACCTCGAAGAAACCGTAAGCAAATACAGGGTGCTCGCTTCGAAGCTTAATTAACATCTTGTAGACTTCCGTTATATTTTCGCGAGGTTTCTGTTGAACATTCCTATGATAGTCGGGAATCTTCTCGTTCCACGGAAGGAGTACTCGACCATGCTCCCTCGTTGCATTAAGAATGGTATCGAATACTTCGAAAGGATTTTCCCCGTTATCAACATGTTCCTTATAATAATTCTTAGATTCGATATCGGTAATCTCATCGATGGAAGTAAAGCTATAATTGGTAAGACCCATCTCGTCACCTTGGTACACGAAAGGTGTGCCTCGAAGTGTAAATTGCATTACCGCAAGTAACTTTTCCACAGGTTCAACAAAGTGCGGATTCTTCGTAACCTTACTTACCATCTTAGGGTTATCGTGATTATTATAGAAAATACTCATATAGCACTGACTGCCGTAGTTTTGCATCCAGTCTATCATATAATCTCTGTAATAATTGAGGTCATATTCATACGTCTGGAATCTGTCATGTCCCGGCGTCTCAAGATGATCGAAGGAGAATATCATATTAAGTTCTTCTCTTTCCTTCGCTGTAATAAGACGCGCCATTTCCATTCCGAGCCCCGGACCTTCTCCCACTGAAAATGCATCGTATTTCTTGAAGGTATTTTCATATATTTCATGAAGGAATTCATTAAGCCTCGGTCCGTAGTAGTATTTCTCCACGCCGGTGAATCCGATAAGACCTCCTATTGTGGCATCGCCGTCGGGAAGTCCTTCCACCTTGGAAATGTAATTGATAACATCCATCCTGAAGCCGTCAACTCCCTTATCGAGCCAGAAGTTAATCATCTTATAAATGTCTTGGCGAAGCTCCTCGCATTCCCAGTTTAAGTCCATTTGCTTCTTAGAGAATAAATGGAGCGCCCATACGTCTTCCGCTTCATAATAATTCCAAGCACTTCCGGAAAAGAAGCTGACCCAGTTATTGGGCGGAACTTTATTATTTATTATGTCATTATAATTTATTACTTCTCCGGAAGAAAGCCTGTCAAGCTGCTCTCTTCTAACATCAGCGCCTTCACGGAAATAGTAATACTTCCTATAGGGACTGTCAGGATTCTTTAAAGCTTCCTTAAACCATTTGTGTTCATCGGATGTATGGTTAACGACGAGGTCCATTATAAGCTTCATATCACGCTTATGAATTTCGGAAAGCATAGTGTCGAAGTCTTCCATGGTTCCGAATTCTTCCATAATCTTATAATAGTCTCTGATGTCATAGCCGTTATCGTCGTTTGGAGAGTCATATATGGGAGACAGCCACAGAGCCTTAACCCCCAAGTCCTGTAAGTAGTCCAGTTTGCTTATGATTCCACTAAGGTCTCCTATTCCGTCTCCGTTGGAATCACAGAAGGTCCTCGGGTATATCTGGTATATTACGGCTTCCTTCCACCATGCCGGCTCAATAGGAAGGTTACTTGGCGTTACACGCTCGTTTTCAATATTGATAAGGTCGATAAGAGTCTTGTAGAAAGAGGAGTCAACCTTGAAGCCCGTAAGCTTCTTAAGGTGCTTAAGCTTTATCCACGAAAGATTCTTAAAGTTCTTCGCATCAGCTCCGATCTGCATAAGAAGCTTATCTAATGCATCATGACCTATGGCTGTATTATATACTTCCGATAAAGTGCTGTTCTCTGTAATCATGAGTTTATTCCTCCTTGCAGATTGACCGGAATCTTTCAGGCAATCGGATTACATATATCTCTCACATCACATTTTAACACATTTGTAAGCGCTAATACAGTAGATACAGACGATATTATTTGTTGCGCGTCTAATAATAGCGGAAAAATTATTAACAAATTTTAATTTTTTGTTCGCTTGTCCGTTCGACTATTTGGTGGTATCTTATTGTATATGTCAATTAAGCGTTCAGCTTAAGTATAATCCTTTTTCCGGATTATATTATTCCGATTTGTAACTTCCCGGTTAAGAATAACCTGAAGGGAGGTGTATTTATGCAGGATATTCTTAAAGAATACGGTCCGGCACTTATTACCGTTATCGCTATTATTGCGCTTGTTGCAGTTGTTGTATTCGTAATAGGAACAAATGACAGCGGTATTGTAGGTCAAGAGTTCTCTAAGCTTATCACAACGTTCTTTTCTAAGGCGAGCGGAAGCGTGTAGGACAGTACGCCGGGCTAATATATTTTCCACCTGACACATTGGCCCGGCGTTTTTATTAATGTTACGATGAAAGGAGTATCATTTGAAAAATAACAACCTAATAGAAGAGACGAAGGATTTCTTCGGAATACTTTATCCTTACGTCTTGGATGATAACATAACTGATATTGATTATAACGGAAGCAGGCTGTGGATTACATATAGTGATAATTATAGGAAATGTGTGAATGAAGATATGACCGATGACTTTACGGACAAGTTCTGTGCACGCGTGTCTAATGCGGTAAGTAAGCCTTTTAACAAGCAGTATCCCGTGCTTGAAGCGGAGACCGAGTTTCTTCGTATAACAATTGTGCATGAGTCGGTGGCGGTATCCGGCAGGTGCTTCTGTATAAGGAAATCACTTCCGAGTGTAAGGCTCACGGAAGAAACTATGATAGAATCGGAATTCTGCTCTAAGGAGACTTTGGAATTCTTGAAGAAATGTATCAGAGATAAGAAGAATATTGTTTTTTGCGGAGAGCCCGGTGCGGGCAAGACCGAATGCGCCAAGTTTTTCTCGCGATATATAGAGAGCGACGAGAAGGTTATCACAATCGAGGATAATGCAGAATGGCACTACAGTCTTATTAATGAAGGAAAGGATTGCATCGAACTTAAGGTTTCGGATATTGTGGATTATTCTCTGGCAATCAAGACATGTCTTCGCCTTAATCCCAAGTGGATTATGCTGTCAGAGGTAAGGTCGAGTGAAGTAATACATTTGCTTGAGTGCTTCTCTACCGGCGTTAAAGGTATTACGACAATCCATACCGATGATGTAAGGAAGATTCCGGACAGAATGCTTAATATGGCGGGAGCCGATGCCAGAACCAATATGGAAAATGATATTTATTCATTTATAGATGTGGGTGTTCTTGTAAAGCGTCGCGATATTAAGAAGAATGGAAGACACTACGCGAAGAGGTACATAGAGCAGATATGTCTGTTCACGAGAGAAGATGGTGCTAATCATGTTGATATGATTGATTTAGATACGCCGTCATTTACCTCTGTAGAAGCGACAGATTCGACAGATGCTTTAGGCAATAACGAAGCTATTTATGCCGGTGACATAAGAAGCGATTTAGGGGACCGCGAACCCGACATCGTAAGCATCCGGAAGGGAGGCGGTACGTATTATGAAGAAAAAGAAGTTATCTGATGAGCTTGTAAAGTACGGCTACGTATTTTCAAAATCCAAAATGGTAATCGCATATCTTACGATGGTGGTTCTTGCTGTGGTTGTCGGGTTGTTCTTTCATCTTAACGCACCCTTTATAATTGCGCTCTGCATCGCAGTTGTTCTGATGTTGCCCCTTTATATAAGGAATTATAATTACAATCGCTATGAGCAACAGAGGTTTTCCGATGTTAACATATACATGGAGCAGTTTATATATTCATTTATGAAGACGGGCAAGATTCTATCTACACTTAATGATGTCCGGGAGCTTTTTTCGGAAGGGAAAATGTGTGACGTAATTAAGAATGCAATTCATCACATCAAGGTTACTTATGAAGAGAAAAATGTTGAAGAAGGTGCGCTTAAAATAATTGATAAGGAGTATAGCTACGAGGGGCTTAAGACTATGCACGGCTTCGCCTTGTCGGTTGAAGCCAACGGCGGTGAATATATATCAAGCATGCAATTAATCTTAGAATCAAGGCGCATGTGGGCGGATCGCGTATATGAGCAGATGAAGATAAGAAAGCATCAGAGAGTCCTTGTTCTTATGTCTATTATAACTTCCCTTCTTCTCTGCTTGGTTCTTTATTATATGTCCGATAAATTGGACATAGATGTGGGCGGTCATATCCTGTCACAGATTGTGACATTTATCACATTGATTCTCGATATATGGATTTATTATTTTGCCGATAAGAAGCTGTCGGTGGACTTCCTTATGGATGACCGTAAGGATGATGGCATCATGGTTGCCAAGTATAAGAGATTTCAGCGTTACAAGGAGAATCCCAAGGCGCATTATCTCTCCCTTAAGCTTACAAGAAGACAGCTTACGCGAGCCTTTGAGAAGGAATTCCCTCGCTGGCTTCTTCAAGTGTCCCTTCTTCTCCAAAGTGAAAATGTGAGGGTTGCAATTTTCAAATCTCTTCCGGATGCACCGGCGCTTATGCAAGATGAACTTGCGAAGCTTGTCTTAAATCTTAAGAAGAATCCAACAAGTATGAAGCCGTATAATGATTTTCTCTCCGAATTCAATATGCCGGAAGTAAGAAGCGCGATGAAGATGCTGTTCTCACTGTCCGAAGGAACGGGAGCCAATGCCTCCGACCAGATAGATGATATTATTCGCCGTAATCAATACATGATGGATAAAGCCGAGAAGCTTCATATGGAAGATACGGCATCGGGAATGTACGCTCTTTTCTTGGCGCCACAGCTTACGGGTGGCTTCAAACTTCTTGTGGATATGGTACTTTTACTTGTATGTTATATGGGGAAAATGGTATAATCTCTTACATAAATACTATGTTAACGGGAGGATATTATGTACGATATCAAGGATATTAATCTATATGAGAGCGGTGAGCATAAGATTGATTGGGTAAGAAAGAATTGTCCGCTTCTTCGTTCTTTGGAAGAGGACTTCTCGAAGGATAAGCCGTTAGAAGGTGTAAGGATTGCACTGTCCGTCCATCTTGAGGCGAAGACGGCGTACCTCTGCAAGGTTCTTAAGGCAGGCGGAGCTGAGATGTATGTAACCGGAAGTAACCCCCTTACGACTCAGGATGATGTTGCGGCTGCCCTTGCCCATGATGGGTTAAATGTGTTCGCACATTACGGCTGTACTATGGAGGATTATGACCGATATATTAAGATGGTGCTTGATAATAATTGTAACATCATAATCGACGACGGCGGTGACCTGGTTACCATGCTTCATACTTCTATGAGAGATAAGCTTCAGTATGTAGTAGGTGGCTGCGAGGAGACTACAACGGGTATTATAAGACTTCAGGGAATGGCGAAGGAAGACAAGCTGGAATTCCCTATGGTTATGGTTAACGACGCTGATTGTAAGCATTTATTCGATAACAGATACGGAACCGGTCAGTCTGTGTGGGACGGAATTAACAGAACCACGAATCTTATCGTCGCAGGTAAGAGGGTAGTTGTTGCGGGCTACGGCTGGTGCGGTAAAGGTACGGCGATGCGCGCTAAGGGACTTGGAGCCAAGGTTATTGTAACAGAGGTTGATCCCGTTAAGGCAATTGAGGCTGTAATGGACGGCTTCGAGGTAATGACGATGGCTGAAGCTGCGAAGGTCGGCGATTTCTTCGTTACTGTAACGGGATGCTCCGGCGTCATCACCGGCGAGCATATGAAACTTATGAAGGACGGAGCCATTCTCTGTAATGCCGGTCACTTCGACGTTGAGATCGATATGGCTTTTCTTAAGGAAAATGCATTGTCTACAATCGACCAACGCCATAACATTGTAGGCTATGAAGTAACACCGGGCAAGTTCTTATATGTGCTTGGCGAAGGAAGGCTCGTTAACTTGGCCTGCGGTGACGGACACCCTGCTGAGATTATGGATATGAGCTTCGCAATCCAAGCCCTCTCTGCAAAGTATCTTCTGGAGCACAAGGATGACATCACCGACAAACTGATTGTAGTGCCGCGTGAGGTCGACTTGGAGGTAGCCAACCGTAAGCTAAGTTTCCTAGGTATAGAGATAGATACGCTGACAGAAGAGCAGAGAGCGTACTTGAATATGTAACTAGCGTAAGCATCTGAGGAGCAAAACTATTGGACGTAGACTTAATAATTAAAATAGTAGTACTTGTAATCCTACTCATACTTTCCGCCTTCTTCTCATCCTCCGAGACGGCACTTACAACCGCGAACCTAATGAAGATGAGAACCTTGGCAGACGAAGGCTCGAAGAAGGCAGCCATGGTCCTAAAAGTCACCGACAATCGCCAAAAGATGTTATCGGCAATCCTTATCGGCAACAACGTGGTTAACATCTCTGCATCATCCCTCGCCACCATAATTGCAGTCTCTGTGTGGGGCAGCTACGGTGCCGGTATTGCCACAGGTGTGCTGACACTTCTTATTCTTATATTCGGCGAGATTACACCCAAGACAATGGCGTCCCTTCATGCCAATAAGATGTCTATGCGATATGCAGGGATTATATGGGGAATAATGGTTGTCCTTACTCCCATTATTTTCGTGGTAAATGCTTTATCAAAGGGCGTCATGATGCTTTTCGGAATTAACCCCGAAGGCGACGAAGATCAGATGACTGAAGAAGAACTCCGTACTATTGTGGATGTAAGCCACGAGAGCGGTGTTATTGAAGGAGACGAGAGGAAAATTATCCATAACCTATTCGACTTCTCCGATGCCATGGCGAAAGAGATTATGATACCTCGTATCGATATGACTATGGCAAATGTCAATTGGTCATACGATCGCCTTCTCGAAGGCTACAGCGAGCATAAGTATACGCGAATCCCCGTGTATGAAAACGACGCTGATAACATTATCGGATTTGTCAACATGAAGGATTTTCTTATCGATGAGAATCGAGAGAATTTTAGGATGAGGGACTTTATTCGGCAAGTACATTTTACATATGAGAGAAAAAATACTGCGGAGCTATTCGACGAAATGCGTCAGAATGCTCTTGGAATAACAATTGTTATTGACGAATACGGCGCGGTTGCAGGAATGATAACACTGGAAGACTTGCTCGAGGAGCTGGTGGGTGAGATACGAGACGAGTTCGATACATACGAAGTAGACGATATTGTGAAGACCGGCGAGAACGAGTATGATGTTCAGGGTTCGGCCAATCTTGAGGATCTCTGCCGGGAGATCCCCCTTGGTGTATCTTCGGAAGATTACGATACCATAGGCGGATACGTCGTAGGCGAATTCGATCATTTCCCCAATATGAATGAAACAGTAATAACAGAGGATTTCCATAAGATAACGGTAATCGGCGTTGAGAAGAATCGTGTCACCAAGGTTCATATCAAGCTTAACATCCCTGAAGAGACTGATGAAGAGGAGACGTAGTAAGATTATTCTTTTCGCACATTAATTCGATTCAGGCTAGAAAAATACGAATACGAGTTGAAATATTTTCATGTTTCACATGAGCATATACTATATTCGGACACTATATGATGTGGTGTCCGTTTCCTTTTTGTCTATATCTAACAATTTTGTTGCAAATGTTTCACAAAAGTAGTAAAATGTAGATTGGTATTAGGTAAACACGCTATTGATTATGAATTATGTAAAATGTGTTACGGAAAAGTTAAGAAAATGTTAAAAAATTAAAAAAGGGGAGGGGCATTAAAGTGAGCGACAATAAACCTACCAACAAAAAGAAAGATGTGAAGTTCGGCTTAACAGGCAGACTTCTGATGATGGTAATTATTCCCGTTGTACTTCTTGCAATCGGAGTAGCGCTTATCAGTTACCTTCAGATGAAGAGTGCGCTTGATCACGAAGCCATTGATTCGCTTGTTACGACTACACAAGCTATGAAGGCCGGATACGAGGCTCTTGATGACGGAGAATATAAGCTGGATAGTAATGATAACCTCTATAAAGGAACTTATAATATTACTAAAAACGAAGACGTCATGGATACCTTTGTTGAGGGTTCTGATCAAGATGTTACCATGATATACGGTAAGACCAGAAGAGCAACAACGCTCCTCGGTAAGGATGGTAAGAGGATCCTCGGTACCGACATATCAGACCAAGTATATGACACCATAATGAAGGGTGAGACATATACGACCAATAATATCAAGATTAACGACCAGAATTATTATGCCGCATATATTCCTATTAAGAACGGTAATGAAGTTGTAGGTTGTGCTTTTGCTGGAATGCCTTCTGCGGAAGTAACTGCTCAGGCTACATCGGTTCTTATAGCAATAATTATTGTAAGTGTAATTCTTCTTGTTATTGCAGTTATATTTGCCGTAATTTCATCAAGAGATATAAGCGGTTCTGTTGTAAGCTGTCAGAATGCGATGGATGAGCTTTCAGCCGGTAATCTTAATCCTGAGATTAGGAAGAAGGTTATGAAACGTACTGATGAAATCGGAGCACTTGCAAGAGCGATTACAAGTACTGCCGATACACTTAAGGGTACGGTTCAACGTATTCTTGATGCTGCGGATACACTTATTGATTCAAGTAATAACATTCAGGGTATGACAAGTACCACAAGTATTGCAGCAGATGAGATCAGTCACGCTGTTGAAGATATTTCCAAGGGTGCCGTTTCTCAAGCAGAACAGATTGAGACAGCTAACAGCCAGATTAGCGTAATGGGTGAACAGATTGAGAGTATTGTGGGTGGTGTATCTTCACTTAATGAGACATCATCTGTTATGAAGACGGCAGGTAGTGATTCTAATAAGATTATCACAGACCTCAGTGCTTCTAATGATAGGACCAATGAAGCAATTGCCAAGATTGCTGAGCAGGTTAAGCTTACTGATGAATCCGCTACGAAGATTCAATCAGCTGTATCACTTATTACATCAATTGCGGAAGAGACTAACCTTCTTTCACTCAATGCAAGTATTGAGGCGGCTCGTGCCGGTGAGGCAGGTAAGGGATTCGCGGTAGTTGCTTCTGAGATTCAGAAGCTTGCCGAAGAATCAAGCGATTCCGCTAAGACTATTGAAAATGTAGTTAATAACTTGCTTTCAGAGTCTAAGACAACAGTCGAGGCCATGAAGGAAGTTGAGATTATTATAGAAGAACAACAGCTGAAGTTAGAAGAGACAAAAGAGAAGTTCAAGGACGTTAACGACGGTATTGCTTCAAACTCTGTTGAGACTAATAACATTTCCGATAGAACAGAGGAGTGTAACGAGAGCAGGAATAAGGTTGTGGATGTTGTTAACAGCCTTGTCGCTATCGCTCAGGAGAATTCAGCATCAACTGAAGAGACAACAGCTTCTATGGAAGAACTTAATGCAACGATTAACCTTGTGTCTAATCAGGCAGATGACCTTCTTAATCTTGCACATGCGCTTCAGGATGAGCTTGGATACTTTAAAATGTAAGAGGATAAAAGAGAGTATAATAAGGGAGTCGAGTCATTATGACCCGGCTCCTTTTATTGTGCTATCTTACTTCTTCAGACCAAGTTCCCGTAAGCTCAACACATATTCCTACGGCTCATCACCAAGTACCTGCACGCTCATACCTATCTAGTGTCTTCGCGACAAGTACCCGCACGCTCATAACGAAATGTCGCTTAGCGGGTCTTGCTCGCTCAGCCACTTGCGAAGTAATGTCGCTTAGCGGGTCTTGGTTCCTCAGATGTCTGCTTTACATATTACAGCCTCAGGTAGTGAGCGCTGTATCCTTTAATCTCGAACCCATTATTAAACTCTATCTTATCTCCGGATATAAGGTCGGTTCCGGACGCCACCCCAAGGTCGAAGTTCATATAGAAGGGATTCTCACTGGCGTTAATACAGACAAGAACTCGTTCTCCTTCCCATTCGCGAAGGAATGCACATTGTTCATTGGTAAGGATGATTGAATTAAAGTCGCCGTATGACAGTGCCTTTGCCTCATGAACGGCACTTGCAAGCCTTTGTATATAGTCTGTAAGCTTGTTCCATTCCGGTTCTTTAAATGAAGGCCTTAGGGCAGGGTCTCCGTCTTCCTTCCTTGCCTTGAATCCCCATTCACTTCCGTAGTATACGCAAGGGATACCCGGCATGCCGAAGCAAAGTGCGTAGATTAAAGGAAGATGATTTTCGTTATTAAGAATACTTGCTACTCTTGTGACGTCGTGGTTATCTACGAAGCTAAGTAAGTGCTTGCCTGTATATAGGCACCATGGGTCTTTGTCGAATTGACGCTTTAATGAATGAACAATCTCGAACATATTCATTGAGTTAAAGCTTGAATGAAGACCTTTATAGCATTCATAATTCGTTACGCTGTGAAGCATTCCGTCGTTCATAATCATATTGTAGTCGCCGTGCAAAGTTTCGCCGATAAGGTAGAAGTCCGGCTTGATATTATTGGCGAGGTCACGAAGGCGTCTGATGAAATCGTGGTCAAGGCAATATGCTACGTCGAGACGAAGACCGTCAATATCGAATTCGTTAACCCAGCCCCTTATTGCGTTGAATATATGATTTATAACATCTTCGTTATGAAGATTAAGTTTAACGAGGTCGAAGTTACCTTCCCAGCCCTCGTACCAGAGACCGTCGTTATAATTGGAATTACCGTCGAAGGCTATACGATCGAACCAACCGACGTAAGGTGACGACTCCCTATTCTTAAGTACGTCTTGGAATGCGAAGAATCCTCTTCCCACATGGTTAAATACGCCGTCAAGGACTACTTTAATTCCGTTTGCATGAAGTTCCTTACATACTTTGGCAAAGTCTTCATTTGTGCCGAGACGACTGTCAATCTTCGTATAGTCTCTTGTGTTATATCCGTGAGTATCCGATTCGAATATCGGTGAGAAATAGATTGCCGTTATTCCAAGCTTCTTAAGATGGGGAATCCAATCTATTACTTTAGTGATATTCTCGTTGCATACGCCGTCATTTTCGAAAGTGGCGTTGCAGAATCCCAAGGGATATATCTGATAAAAAACTGCTTCTTCAGCCCACATATGTTTTTCTCCTTTTTCTGTGAAATGTTATTAAATTAGCACATATAGTGTGTGCGCATTTCTTATTATACTATATATATGAAAAAAATAAAAGTCCTCGCGAGTCTAAAAAATGCTATAATATCTTGTAAGGAGACACTAATAATGAACCAAATAGAAGAATTCTACAACAAATTCAACGAAGATAAGCGATTAAAGACACGCCACGGTCAGGTGGAGTATAGGGTTACAATGCACTATGTTAATAGGTACATAGAGGAACTAAAGCCCGAAACAATAGCCGACATCGGAGCCGGAGCCGGCGCATACACCGTGCCTCTCCTTAAGGAAGGACATAGTGTAATTGCTATCGACCTTGTGCAGTATAACTTAGGACGCCTTAAGCAAAATGTCACAGCTGAAGACGAATCTCTTCTTGACAACTTGACTATCAAGAAGCGTAACGCAATGAAACTTCGGGAAATAGATGATAACATCACAGACATAACCCTTCTTCTCGGTCCCATGTATCACCTGGATAATCTGGAAGACAGACGCAGGGCTCTGTCCGAAGCCATTAGGATTACAAGACCGGGCGGTGTAATATTCGTAGCATATATAATGAATGAATATGCAATCCTTATGCACGGCTTTAATGAGCATACCATTCTGAATGACATAAACACGGGAAATGTGGATGCTTTATATAAAGTCAACAACGATGGAAATGTATATAGTTACGTTCGTCTCGATGATATTGATGATGTAATAAAGGATATGCCCGTTAAGAGAGAAGTACTCTTTTCTCCCGACGGCGCGGCAAACCATCTAAGACCTGTTCTTAATTCCCTTTCTGACGAGGAATTCGAGGAATTTGTAAGGTATCAGCTTAGTGTAAGTGCCCGTCCGGAACTCTTGGGAGCAAGCGCTCACACTGTAGACGTTCTCAGCGTAACATAAAAAAGAGGACACTTTCGTGTCCCCCAAAAAGAAAAAAGATTACTAAAACATTTAATGTTTGACATTATGATAAGACATATTGGGTGTTTAGTAAAGTTCAACTTTTTCACTTGCAACTTGAAATCGGATCAACTAAGATATATACTATTAAGTACATTAGAAAAGGTATATTATTATGACACTACTATCATACGAAGTATTCAGTAAAATCGTAGAACAGGGAAGCTTTGCCAAGGCGGCGGAGAGTCTGAATCTTACGCCTTCCGCAGTAAGTCATGCGGTTGCATCTATGGAAGAAGAGATAGGTGCTGCTATGTTTATTCGTGATAAGAGCGGGGTAAGACTTACATCGGCAGGAGAGCAGTTATACCCGTACATAAGGAAAATACTTCAAGCGAACGAGGGATTATCTCAGGCTATGGATGAGATGCGAGGACTTGAGACCGGTCTGGTCAGGTTGGGATGCACCAATACTGTATGTCTTGCATGGATGCCCGGTATAATTAAGAGTTTCAAGAAGATTCACCCCAATATTATGCTTCAGATTTCACAGGGGGCATATTCGGACGTAAATGAATGGACTAAGCGAGGGAGCATTGACGTAGGAATACTGTCTATGAGGGCAGCTACCGGTTTGGAATTTGACCCGCTTTATGAAGATGAACTTCTCTGCGTTGCTCCTAAGGGATACTTTGATAAGAGTATAAAAAAAATTACTCCCGATGAGTTATGGAATCAGCCATTTGTTGTTAAGCAGGGTCCCAATCAAAAGGATAAGGATGATAACGTATATCTCTATGAACACCATCTTGAGGTACGTGCAGATTGTCATATGATGAATGAACTATCGAGTATAGCAATGGTAGAGTGTGGAGTTGGACTTGCTATTATGCCGGAACTTTTTATGAAGAATAATACGGGAAATGTGGATGTCTACCCGCTGGAACCAAGGGAATACAGGGTTCTCGGCTTATGCTATGCTGACAAGTCGCTTCTGACTACGGCTGCAAGGGCATTATCACAGCATATTAGGGAGTATGTGGAAGAGTGGCAACAAAAGTAATAAGTTTTTATGATAAATTCAAATGTATAGCCTCCGATTGTCCGAGTACCTGTTGCAGAGGCTGGCGAATCTCTATTGATGAAGAGACCGTAAGTCGGTATAAGAAGGAGCCCGGTAAGGAAGGAATGCGTCTTAAGGCTACTATGACCTTCGGTAAGAATAAGGATGTAAGGAAATTCTTCGGTCGCTGCGCCAACGAGACTAAGGACGGGCTTTGCAGATTAGAACTTATGGGAAGACAGGAGCTTATGCCCGAAGTATGCAGGATTTACCCGAGAAGAAGCATTAAGATAGGAGACGATCTGGAGGTCACATTCGAACTTTCCTGTCCTGTCACCGCAGAGCTTTTTCTTGAAAATGTGAATAATATCCGTCTAATCGACTACGATGGCGAAGAAATAGACCCTGTTTGGATTCAGGATAAATTCAACGAGAAGTACTATAACGATATCTTGAAGGTCAGAGAAAAGGTCATTGACTTTATTAAGAGTGACATTCCTTTGCCGGAGATTATGAATAATCTCTATCTGTATTACAGGGAGCTTCACAGTCATGTTATGCAGCAGGATATCGATATTACCTCCATTCCTATTTCGGGACGAGCAGGCATAGAAGATAAAGGCAGATATAATTTCTACTCTATCGCCATAATTGACAAGGTTATAATGAATGACTTAGATGACGGTCGCTTCAGAAGTCAGGATCCGCTTCGTGATTTTAGGAAGGAATACAACAGAATCTTCGGACAGATGACTGCTGATGAGGCCGACAGATTTTTTCATAGGAAATGTGAAGAGATGGCGAAGGCACATCCGGCTCTTTCGGATAAGTACAAAGCCTACCTTTCTTATTATACATATCAGATGATTTATGCATCTTACGAAACCGTTACATTTTACAAAGAATACCTTATGGGAATTGTATATCTTATGGTGCTTATGCTTACGGATCTTGTAGACTACGTTAATCTGAAGGATATGGAAGATATTAAAAGACAAGTTAATAATCTTAACGCTGCAGAGAAGCGACTTCGCCACAATGTGAGCGTTAAGAAGAACATTCAGAAGAGAATTGAAAGGGAGTTTATCAAAGAAAAAGAAGGCTATAAATTCTAGAAAAAAACTGGAAAACGTGCTATAATAGTAACTGTGTTTTGAGAGAATCCGGGTGAAGGTTATGAAAGAATATAAAGTAGGGGATCATCTCGTCCACGAAACTAATGGGGTGTGTACAGTAGACGAAATAAAAGAGATGGCGCTTGCCGGAAGAGGATCTGAGAAGCTTTATTATATTTTAGCACCGGTGTACCATTCTAAGAGCCAGGTTGTCACACCTGTACAGAGTGATAAGGTTCGCGTGAGGGATGTTAAGCCCAAAGAAGAATTGGAAAAATTATATGATGAAGTGTTGGAACTTGATCTTATCGAGGCCGATAATGACAGGCAGAGAGGGGAGAAGTACAAGGAGAAGATATCCTGCTTCGAACCAATTGAGCTTGCTCGAATCGTGAAGACGGTGTACACGAGAAGGCTTCTTCGAATCAAGGAGGGTAAGAAGGTTATGGCTCAAGACGAGAAAATGCTTGACATAGCCGGCAAGAAGCTGTTTGAGGAGATGGCATTTTCATTTAATGAAGACATAGAAGATGTTAAAGATAAGTTCCTAAGTCGCATAACTATTGAATAGATTGCTGATACCGACCTGTATCCGGGTCGGTTTTTTATGCAATTTTTTATTGTTATTAGGACACCGGTTGTGCTAAAATAGTTTCCGTGTGTTATGAATACATAATCAACTTGTACTTTTTTATGATATTTCGGAGGTATTAAAATGGAACAACAAGGCAGATGGTCGAGTAGACTGACATTCATATTGGCCGCAGTCGGTTCTGCAGTTGGTCTTGGAAATGCGTGGAGATTCCCGGGACTTATGGCAGTACACGGAGGCGGAGCATTTCTTTTCGCATATGTAATTGCGATACTTGTTATGGGTATCCCCCTTCTTATGATGGAGATTGCCATCGGACGTAAGGTTCACGGCGGAGCACTTCGTGGTCTCGCATCACTTAATAAGAAGAATAAGCCTGTAGCGTGGGCGGCAACGGCTAACGCATTCGTGATTGTTACATATTATGCAATCGTATTCGCGTGGGTGCTTCTTATGGCAGGTAACAGCTTCAGATTCGCAGGTATGACAGGCGATACGGAAGCTGCCGGAAGCTTATTCTTTGAGCTTATTGAGACAACAGGCGATACATCAGGCTGGAGCCAGTGGCCCGTAATGGTTATTGTATTTGGCGTTCTTGCTTGGGGACTTATCTATTTCTGTATAAGAGACGGCGCTAACTCAGTTGGTAAGGTTGTAAAATACACAGTATTCGGACCTATTGTTCTTATGATTGTAATGGCAATCAAGGGATTCACAATGCCGAATACAGGCGCAGCTATGTCTAAGCTTTTCATTCCCGATTGGAATGCACTCGCTGATTCAGGTCTCTGGATTGACGCAATCGGACAGGTATTCTACAGCTTATCTGTTGTAATGGCTATTATGTTCGCATACGGTTCATACTTAGATGAGAAAGCTAATATCGCCGTAGACGCAGTTGTTATTGCAGTTTCGGATTTATTCTGTTCGATACTTTCAAGTCTTGTTATGTATACAACAATGGGTGGTGTAGGAATGCTTGACGATATGTCGACATCAGGTGTTGCTACAGCATTTAAGATATTCCCGCAGACCATAGTGCTGCTTACTAATTCCGGCGTGTTTAATGCCATATTCGGATTTATATTTTATCTATGTCTTGTGACACTTGCGATAGACTCCGCATTTTCAATTATAGAAGGTGTATCTGTAAGCTTGTCGACCTACTTCGGCTGGAAGCAGAAGAAGGTTACGATTACGATATGTGTAGTTGCTGCAATAATCTCGCTTATCTATATGAACGGTGCGGGACTTGCTGTTCTTGATATTGTTGACCATTACACGAATCAGATTAACATGATTCTAATCGGTGTACTCGAATGTGTTGCTGTGGCATGGCTATTTGATTCTAAGAAGATCCTCACGGAAGTTAATAAGAATACGAAGAAATTCAAGGCGCCTAAGTGGTGGTTCGTTACGTCTCTCAAGTTCGTAACGCCGATTCTTCTCGGAATACTGTTCTTATACAATATGTACGCGCTCATAATGACAGGCGGTGTATACGGAGCCGACGACGGATATTCGCTTTGGGCTAACATTGTATTCGGTTGGGGATTCTCAATCCTTGTTCTGGGTTCCGGTGTAATTGCGGGACTTATCATTCGCGGAAGAGACAAGAAGGTTGTTATTCCTTCATGGGACGAGCTTGACTCTATGACGGATGAAGAGAGGAATGCACCTACACTTGTTAAGAAGTCTGAAGCAACAGAGTAGATAGAACGGAAAATATATGATGTTTTAATATTTTCATATGGGAAATGTTTAATCCGGATTAAAGGAGAAGGATGGTTACTTTACTCGTATCGGATGTCAGAAAATGTATGAATGAGCTTCTTGTTAAAGACAGATTTGATTTCTTTCTGTTACAGGAAGCGACTGTAAGCACATTTTCAACATTTACAATAGACGGTCACAGAATAGATGACTTCTATACGGATACGGAGCTCGAAGAAATAGACGAGGGTGATACCCTTATGCCCTACGAGATGTATAGGGGGCATATATACGATATTATTAAGGGTAATAAGACTCCCGTGAGCTTCAAGATTATCCTATCCCTTCCCAACCGGATCGTAACTCAGCTTATTACCGCGAGTGAGCTAAGCATTAAGCCTGAGGGCACGCATCTTGTTGTGATATTTAGGTTTAGCCCCGGAAGCCTTACGGTAACTACGGGGATAAGCTTGTCGGAATTCACAATGGATAAGAGCCTTGAAAAAGCTTTTGACAAATGGATAATGAAGTTCCTTGCCTCCGTTGGAATAGACGTGGAGCGTCAGGCTTAACATTTTCAAGAAAAAATTTGCACATAATTTAGGTAAAAAGAAGGGGCAATTTCTCTTGATATTTACAAGTAATTGTGCTACGATTTTTATTATATAAATGTGCTATCTAATAGAAGACAGTAGACTTAATATTATTGGAGGAAATTAAAGTGAGTAAGGGTACAGTAAAATGGTTTAACAACCAAAAGGGCTATGGATTTATTTGTGACGAGGAAGGAAATGATATATTCGTTCATTTCTCAGGTATTGTGTCAGAGGCCGAGTATAAGACATTAAAGGAAGGCGCTGAAGTAGAATACGAGGTGTCTGAAGGAGACAAGGGTCCTCAAGCCATCAACGTTAAGGAAGTATAATATTTGTACCTTACGATAAGGCATAAATAAGATTCTGGCGATATGTTATACATGTCGCCTTTTTCTATACGAGGAAGTATTTATGAATGAAGAAGAAGGTAAGAAGAAGCTTCTTTCAGCTGACATGATAATAATATGGGCAGACAGGATTATAACGGGGCTTACGGTGATTGCATATATCTTGGTTTTGGTTCTTTTCTATAATGAGGGAATAATGGAGCTGGTAAAAGCCGTGGCGGTGCCCGGGGTGTCATTTGTATTGGTGTCAATATTCAGATACTTCTACAATGCGCCGAGGCCTTATGAAGTCATGGACGTAACGCCTATGAATAACAAGAAGACTAAAGGTAAGAGCATGCCAAGCCGCCACACATTTTCCATATTCGTAATAGCAATGACGATATTCTACTTCGATTACCGGCTGGGAATATGTTTCCTCTTCGCAGGGGTAGTCTTGGCAATCCTTAGGGTGGTTGAACGTGTGCATTTTGTTAGAGATGTGGTTGTGGGAGCTATCTTAGGGTTTTTATTCGGACTAACATACTATATCTTGCCATTTTAAGATATATTTCATTGATAAATGTTAAGATTTTTGTTATGATAAATGATTATAACTATTGTTAAGAAGTCTATAGAGAAAGGAATATTATGGGAACAATAATCGGCGATGGAATAACATTTGATGATGTATTATTAGTGCCTCAATACTCTGAGGTTACTCCTAATCAGGTTAACCTCGAAACTTATCTTACGAAGAATATAAGGCTCAATATTCCGATGATGAGTGCAGCCATGGATACGGTAACGGAGCACAGAATGGCAATAGCCATGGCAAGGCAGGGCGGTATCGGAATTGTTCATAAGAATATGTCTGTTGAAGACCAGGCGGAAGAGGTAGACAAGGTTAAGAGATCTGAGAACGGCGTTATATCGGATCCATTCTCGCTTACACCTGACAATACTCTTCGCGATGCCGATGAATTAATGGGTAAATTCCGTATCTCCGGAGTTCCTATTACGAAGAGTATGACCGATAAGACGCTTGTCGGAATTATTACCAATCGTGACCTTAAGTTCGAGACCGACTTTACCAAGAAGATCAGCGAATCTATGACAAGCGAAGGTCTTATTACGGCACCTGTGGGAATCACTCTTGATGAGGCTAAGAAGATTCTCGGCAAGGCGCGTAAGGAGAAGCTTCCCATCGTAGATGATAAGGGCATTCTTCGCGGACTTATTACCATTAAAGATATTGAGAAGCAGATTAAGTATCCCGATTCTGCCAAGGACTCACAGGGAAGACTTCTGTGTGGTGCCGGTATTGGTATTACGGGAAATATGATGGATAGAGTAGAAGCGCTTGTTAACGCCAAGGTTGATGTAATCGTTGTGGATTCTGCTCACGGGCATTCCAAGAATATAATCGATGCAGTGCGGAAGGTTAAGGATGCTTATCCGAATCTTGATGTTGTTGCCGGTAACATTGCGACGGGAGCAGCGGCAGAGGCGTTAATCGACGCAGGAGCGGATGCCGTTAAAGTCGGTATCGGTCCCGGATCAATCTGTACCACAAGAGTTGTTGCGGGTATCGGTGTTCCGCAGATATCGGCAATTATGGAAGTATATGAGGTTGCCAAGAAGAGAGGAGTTCCCATTGTTGCGGACGGCGGTATCAAGTATTCCGGTGATATGACTAAGGCGCTTGCGGCAGGAGGCTCTGTATGTATGATGGGTTCAATGTTCGCCGGTTGTGACGAGTCACCGGGTACATTTGAACTGTTCCAGGGAAGAAAATATAAAGTATATCGCGGTATGGGTTCTATCGCCGCTATGGAAAATGGGTCTAAGGACAGATATTTCCAAGAGGATGCGAAGAAGCTTGTTCCCGAAGGTGTAGAAGGACGTGTGGCATACAAGGGATCTATCGAAGACGTTGTATTCCAGCTTATCGGAGGAATCAAGTCGGGAATGGGCTATTGCGGATGTTCTACCATCCCCGAGCTTCAAGAGCGTGCGAAGTTCGTCAAGATCTCCGCAGCATCCCTTAAGGAATCGCACCCGCACGATATACATATAACTAAGGAAGCTCCTAACTATAGCTTAGATGAATAGTATAGCAAAGCGTCGAATCAGCCAAGACCTGCTAAGAGATTTTAATGTAAGTGGCTGAGCGAGCAAGACCTGCTAAGAGATTTTGATGTAAGTGGCTGAGCGAGCAAGACCTGCTAATCGATTTTCTGTATGAGCGTGCAGGTACTTGTCGCGAAGACACTAGATAGGTATGAGCGTGCAGGTACTTGTCGCGAAGACACTGGATAGGTATGAGCGTGCAGGTACTTGGTGATGAGACGCTAGATAAGGATTAGAAAGGTACTTATGGAATTTCGGCCGTGTATAGATATTCATAATGGTAAAGTTAAGCAGATTGTGGGCGGTTCCCTCGATGACGAAGTCGACACCGCCAGCGAGAATTTCGTCTCAAAGAAGGACGCTGCTTTCTTCGCAGAGTTCTATGCGAAGGAAGGCTTAAGCGGTGGCCACGTTATTATGTTGAATCACGTGGGCAGTCCCAACTACGAAGAGACGAAGAGACAGGCTCTTAAGGCCCTCGAGATTTTCCCGGGAGGCTTGCAGCTTGGCGGAGGCGTCAATGACGACAATGCTATGGAATATATCGACGCCGGAGCCAGCCACGTTATTGTGACATCCTTCGTGTTCAAGGATGGACGTATTAATTACGAGAATCTCCAAAAGCTTGTGAAAGCAGTAGGAAAGGAACGTCTTGTTCTGGACTTAAGCTGCAGAAGAAAGAATGATGATTATTTCGTTGTAACGGATAGATGGCAGAAGTTCACGAAGGAAGAGGTAACGCTTGAACTTCTCTCAGGTCTTTCGTCTTATTGTGACGAATTCTTAATTCATGCCGCTGATGTTGAAGGCAGACAGTGTGGTATTGAAGAGGATCTCGTTAAGCTTCTCGGTAAGTGGGAAGGAATTCCCGTAACTTACGCCGGTGGTGTAGGAGATTATGACGACGTTTATGCAATTAAGGAACTCAGTAACGACAGACTGAATGTTACGGTGGGCAGTGCCCTCGACCTATTTGGTGGGCCGTTGAATTACGAAACGGTACTTTCATGTGTAAAAGGAGTTTAAAGCCAAGCGTCAAGTCGTATAATATATGGTCGAAGCCTTTATTCGAGCTTAGAATATGTTAGTGATTGTTAATCGAGGGAATTTTCCGGCACGGATGCCGGAAAAAGGTAATCACTGTTAAAACCCGGACGGTGAGTTTGATTACCGGTTCCCGACAGGATGCCTTGATAAAGAGTATAATGCAATTGCTTACATATTATTAGCGAAGAATAACCAGCGAGGCCATATAGTTATATGACTTGACGTAGGATATAAGGTAAAGGACTATAACATGCAATTCACTAAAATGCACGGTTGCGGTAACGACTACGTATACGTCGACTGCACCAAGACAATGATAGAAAACGCAGACAAGCTTGCAATAAAGGTCAGTGACAGACACTTCGGCATAGGCTCCGACGGTCTTATTCTGATTGCGTCATCAGACGTGGCAGACTTTCAGATGATTATGTATAACGCCGACGGTTCTCGCGGAGAAATGTGCGGTAACGGCATACGTTGTGTCGGCAAATTCGTCTACGATAAAGGCCTTACAACGAAGAAGAATATTACCGTGGAGACGCTTGGCGGCATCAAGACATTGGAGCTTCACACAGAGGATGACAAGGTTAAGTCCGTCCGCGTTGACATGGGAAGTCCCGAATTTACTGCAAAAAAGATTCCCGTTATCAGCGACGAAGAGAAGATGATGTGTAAGGATATAGAGGTTAACGGTGAGACCTACAATGTGGACTGCATCTCTATGGGTAACCCTCACTGCGTTGTCAGAATGGAAGAAGATGTAAGAGAGTTAGAGCTTGAAAAAATCGGCCCTAATTTCGAGAATCATAAGCTCTTCCCCAATAAGATTAACACGGAGTTTATTAATATTCTTGATAAAGGAAGAGTCAGGATGCGAGTGTGGGAGCGTGGCAGCGGCGAGACACTTGCTTGTGGTACGGGCGCATGCGCTGTGGCGGTTTCTTGTATTGTTAACGGACTTGTATCGTCTCCTGTGGATGTAGAACTTATTGGCGGATATCTTACGATAGAATATAATCAGAATGAAGATGTTGTCTATATGAGCGGTCCCGCTGAGATTGTTTTCGAAGGTGAGATAGATGTCTAAGTATATGATTATTAATGATTTGTCCGAGGCGGAAGAGGCGAAGCTGTATAATAACCTCCCGCCCGATATATATAATTACGTTAAGGTTGCTGATATGGTAAATGCTAATTGGCAGCTTTTTTTTGATGTTGCAAATTGTGTTGGGATAACAAGATCAAATGACACTGTTTCTCTTCTGGAAGCTCGGGATATCGCTGTGTTGGGATTTGAATCAACTACGGAAGATTATGTGCAGACAGCGTATGTAGTGGAGGATCTGTCGGTGGTTGAACGAAGGGACATTGATATAGTTAATGCAAGATTCCACAACACACCTCTTTATATTTTGGATACCGAGAGGTGTATAGTAAGAGAGCATTCGGTAGATGACTATGAAGCTATTTGCGATATTTACAGTGATGAAGCAATGACAGAATATATAGAGCCCCTGTTTGAACCGGAGGAGGAGAGGAGATATCTTCAGCAGTATATTGATAATATTTATAAATACTTCGACTTCGGACTGTGGCTTATAGTGGATAAGGAAGATAATAACGTCATCGGAAGAGCGGGAGTTGAGATTAGAGATACCTGCTTTGAAGATGGGCAGGTTGAGCTTTCGTATCAGGTTAAGAAGGATTATCAGAATCGTGGAATCGCGACAGAGGTATGCAAAGCGATTGTCGAATATACATTTGCCGTACTTAAGATGAAGACTATTATTGCAAGAGTTGACGAAGGTAACTTGGCGAGCATAAAGGTAATTGACAAGCTGGGATTTAGGAATCTCGGAGATGGTAAATATATTAGGAAAAAGAATGACAGCAGTGGGCACAGGTGAAAATAAGAAAAAGAGAATATTGATTAAGGTAATCGTTGCAGTTATTTCATTTGCGCTTCTATGCCTTATATTCTACATGATTCTTGCCGGCAGCAAGGGTAAGGATGTAACTGTTTATTTTGTTCGTCACGGTCAGACCGATACCAATGTAAGTATGATTCTTGTGGGGTGCGAGACGGATGCACATTTGACGGAAGAAGGAAGAAGGCAGTGCGAAGAGACCGGAGAAAAGCTTAGTGAAGTTAAGTTCGACAGAGCTTATGCATCTTTGCTTAGCCGTACACAGGATACAGCTAATATCGTTCTGTCGAAGAATCATAATACTACGCCGGAAGTTTCGGTTAATCCTCTTCTTAACGACACTAACTGGGGGGATGCGGCAGGTCTTACAATTGATGAAGCGTCGGCAAAATACCCCGGCTTTTCCGAGGATAATTACCTTGGGACAATTGATGACGTTAATTTCGTATCACCGATTCATGCGACCACCAAAGCGACGAAGGTAGCTGATTATACTAAGGCGCTTAGTGAGATAGTAAATGATGCAAAAGACGGCGACAACATACTTGTGGCCGGCCATTCTACGTTTGTCTGGCTATTGCAAAAATATTTCCCCGAAAGCTTCAACTCCGAATCAAGTCTTAAGAACGCCTCCGTTACTGTGCTGAAATATCACGATGGGAAGTGGGAACTTAAATAGATTGTTTCGCAGTAAAACAGCACCTTGGCAAGAGCCTCGGTGCTGTCTTTGGATTTGTGATTAATTATTTAACGCTACCCTTCAATAGCTATAGTCTTTTTCTCCGGAACCTTCGGAGCGTCCTTCTTTGGAACGGTAAGCTTAAGTACGCCGTCTTCGAACTTAGCTTTGATGTCTTCTTCTGTAATGGCATCGCCTACATAGAAGCCTCTCTGCATTGAGCCTGAATAACGTTCTTGTCTTATTAACTTACCCTTCTCGTTCTTCTCGCTGTTGTCTGCTGACTTAGAAGCACTTACTGCAAGATATCCGTTTTCAAGAGTTAAGTTAATCTCGTCCTTCTTGAATCCGGGAAGGTCGATATCAACTTCATAAGCTTCATCGTTCTCGTGAACGTCGGTCTTCATAATATTGGCACTGTTCTTGCCGTAGAGCTTTCTGTCTACATCCGGGAAGTCCATCCTCGGGAAATCCATCCAATCGTCTACTAATCTTTCTCCAAATAAACTAGGTAACAACATAAGTCATCCCTCCTTTTTTTTGTTTTTTTGTTTTTTTATTGTGACTATATAATACACCCTGTTGTTAGCACTGTCAAGAGGCGAGTGCTAATAATTTGTGAACATTCTGTGTCTTCGAAAGCCCAAAGTAATCTCGGAAATCCCGAAATACCCCTCGAAACCTTGAAAAATCGCGAAAAATCCTTTATAATTATATACTATCTTTTTGTGGGAAGGAGGCGTAGGTTATGGCTAATACTATATTTAACACTCTTACAGAAGAAGAAGTTAATAAAGTTGCCAAGCAGATAGGCCGTGACCAGAACAACGTCGTTTCCACAAATGATTTCGTAGATAAGGAAGTTCTCTATAATTCTCTTATTGAGACTGTCAAGAAATACCATCCCAGCGACAACACCGACATTATCGAGAAATCCTATCGGATAGCCGATGATGCCCATAAAGGCCAGAAGAGAAAGTCCGGTGAGGATTACATAGTGCATCCGTTAAGCGTGGCATTAATACTTGCTGATCTTGAGATGGATAAGGAGACAATCGTTGCCGGTATGCTACACGACGTTGTGGAAGATACGGTAATGACTCTCGATGAGATAGAAGAGGAGTTCGGCGAAGAAGTGGCAGTACTTGTGGACGGTGTCACCAAGCTCGGACAACTCAATTATTCTTCCGATAAGGTTGAGGTTCAGGCAGAGAATCTTCGTAAGATGTTCCTCGCCATGGCGAAGGATATAAGAGTAATTATTATTAAGCTTGCGGATAGACTTCACAATATGCGTACCCTTCAATTTATGACTCCGGATAAGCAGAGGGAGAAGGCGAAGGAGACCATGGAGATATATGCGCCGCTGGCTCAGAGGCTTGGTATTTCCAAGATCAAGATTGAGCTTGATGACTTATCCCTTAAGTATTATAATCCCGCGGCCTATAGAGAAATCGTAGAGACGATTGCGCAGAAGAAGGCAGAGCGTGATGCTTACGTTGATAATCTCGTTGTTGAGGTGCAGGGTTATATTGACAATGCCGGCATCGAAGCTGAGATATACGGGCGAGCTAAGCACATTTTCTCAATATATCGTAAGATGGTCAGTCAGAATAAAGAGTTCGATGAGATATACGATCTCTTTGCCGTAAGAATTATTGTTAACAGTCTGCAGGATTGCTATGCGGCTCTCGGTGTAATTCATGATAAATACACTCCCATACCCGGAAGGTTCAAGGATTACATTGCTATGCCGAAGCCCAATATGTATCAGTCGCTCCACACGACTGTAATCGGACCTCACGGTGTGCCATTCGAGATTCAGATTCGTACATGGGAGATGCATCGTACAAGCGAGTACGGTATCGCTGCCCATTGGAAATATAAAGAGTCGGGCGAAGGTGCCACGGTAAAAGGCGAAGAAGAGAAGATTTCCTGGCTTCGTGATATTCTCGATTGGCAGAAGGATCTCGATGATAATAAGGAATTCGTAAGCCTTCTTAAGAATGACTTAAACCTTTTCTCCGATACTGTATTTTGCTTCACGCCTCAGGGAGATGTCAAGAATTTTCCCAGCGGTTCTACACCTATTGACTTTGCTTACAGCATTCATTCCGCTGTCGGCAATAAGATGATCGGTGCTAAGATTAACGGTCGTCTTGTGCCCTTAGAGTATGAACTTCAGAACGGTGACAGAGTTGAGATTCTTACATCGGCGAACTCTCGTGGACCCAGTCGCGATTGGCTTAAAGTTGCTAAGTCCACACAGGCTCGCAACAAGATTAATCAGTGGTTCAAGAACGAATTCAAGGTTGAGAATATTGTAAGAGGTAAGGAACTTCTTATCGATTCTGCTAAGCAGAAGAGTATCAATTTTAATGATATCAATAAGCCTGAGTATCAGGAAAATGTTATGAGAAGATACGGCTTCCATGATTGGGAGTCGGCGCTTGCGGCAATAGGGCACGGCGGACTTAACGAAGGTCAGGTCGTAAGCCGTATGTATGAGCAATATCTTAAGGACTTTGATAACGTTGTTACCGATGAGGATATACTTAATATTGACGACCATAAGAATCCCAGCGGTGTCAGGACAAGGAAAGAAGAGACCAAGGGAAGTAACGGTGTCATCGTCCGCGGTATGGACGGTTTCTATGCAAGGTTTTCTAAGTGCTGTAATCCTGTGCCCGGCGATGAGATAGTGGGATTTGTTACGAGAGGAAGAGGTCTCTCCATCCACAGAACCGATTGCGTCAATGTTATTAATATGCCGGAGATTGACAGAGGAAGACTTCTCGAAGCCGAGTGGTCGGAAGAGTATCTTATGGGTGAGGAGAATGCACTCTATATGGCAAGCGTTAACATTTACGTTCAGAGCAGAGTCGGTTTATTGGTAGAGATATCCAAGATTTTCTCGGAAGCTGATATCAATATCGTATCAATTTTCTCCAATACCAATAAGAAGGATGTGGCTACGATTACGGTCGGTTTCGAAGTCAAGACCAGGCAGATGCTGGAAAATGTATGTACAAAACTTAGGACTATAGAAGGGGTTATAGATATTGAAAGGACAAGTGGCTGATATGGACAAAATGGAAATTACAAAATATGTTGTCGGACCGGTAATGACGAACTGCTACTTTGTTGCTAACAAGGATACGAAGGAGGCTTTAATCGTAGACCCCGGCGACGAAGCTAATCTTTTGATAGACAGAATTACACTAAGCGAATTAAAGCCCGTGGCTATACTTTTAACCCATGGTCATTTTGATCATGTGGGAGCCGTATCCGAGCTCAAGGATGAATTCGACATCCCCGTTTATGCAGGGGAGCATGAATTCGACACAATTAAGGATCCCCACATTAATCGTTCGGGATTCTTTGACAGGGTTCCGACTGTTTACAGTGCCGATATTCCTTTGAAGGATGATGAAGTAATTGAGCTTGCAGGCTTCAAGATTAAGGTTCTCTTTACACCCGGTCATACCCCGGGAGGCGTGTGTTATTATTTTCCTGATGAAAATGTGCTTTTTTCGGGCGACACTCTTTTCTATAATTCAGTTGGCAGAACCGACTTCCCTCTTAGTTCGGGAGAAGCGCTTATAAAGGGAATAAAAGAGAAGCTTATGACATTGGATGACAGTGTTATTGTTCTTACGGGACATGATGCAAGCACTACAATCGGCGAGGAGAGAATGCATAATCCGTATCTGTAGGATTAAAGTAAGATGATAATTGTTAAGCTTAATTATGATAATTTTGAATACGATATTTATTCTTTGGTTAAGGCATTTTATCCTAAGGAAGATATAAAGTTCTCGAAGGATTGGCCGGAGGGTAACATATCGTATTTTCTTGTGATTGATTATATTGAAGAAAGAATCGAGCTTGAGCTATATAATGGCGAACACACCCTAATCTACCAAGATGACATCTATGCCGACCATAGCGACAGGAAAGAAACCAAGAACAGGCTTAAGAGACTTATATATTACTGCTTCAATAAGGAGACCGGAATAGAGCTTCCGTGGGGGACGCTAAGCGGAATAAGACCTGTTAAGATACCCCTTCGCCTTATGGAAAAGGGGGAGAGTGACGATAGTATTCGTTCCTATATGAAAAGCACTTATCTTGCAACTTATGATAAGATTGACCTTTCAATAGATATTGCAAGGCGGGAGCTTGGCTTGATAAGTGACATTAATTGCGATACCGATTACAGCCTGTACATCGGGATTCCTTTTTGCCCGAGCACGTGTCTTTATTGTTCCTTTACATCATACGCTTACGGTATGTGGGAAGATAAGGTTTCTTCTTACCTTGATGCGCTTCGTAAGGAGATGGAATTCATAGCGGACAGTATTCGAGATAAGAATCTTACGACGGTATATATAGGAGGCGGGACGCCAACGTCTCTGTCGGAACACTACCTTGATAAATTACTTACCATGATAGAAGACACATTTCCCATAGAGAAGACGAAGGAGTACTGCATTGAAGCGGGGCGTGCGGATTCCATAACAAGAGATAAGCTTAAGATAATGAAAGCCCACGGTGTTAACAGAATCTCCGTTAATCCGCAGACTATGAATGATAAGACACTGAAGCTTATCGGAAGGCACCACACAACCGAGGATGTTAAGGAAAGCTTCAAGATGGCAAAGGAAGAGGGCTTTAATAATATCAATATGGATATTATAATCGGGCTTCCCGGGGAAGATATAGATGATTTATCTTATACATTAGGGGAAATATCAAATCTTAACCCCGACAGTCTTACGGTTCACTCCCTTGCGTTAAAGAGGAGCGCACGGCTTAATATTAATAAGGAAGAATATGACAGTTATATCATAGAGAATTCCATGAATCATATGGAAAATGCGAAGGCAACGGCAGAGAATCTCGGCATGAAGCCCTACTATCTATACAGGCAGAAGAATATGGCGGGGAACCTGGAGAACATCGGATACGCCAAGACTTGTAAGGAAGGTCTCTATAATATCTTGATAATGGAAGAAAAACAGACTATAATTGCACTTGGTGCAGGTGCCATGTGTAAATATGTTACAGATAATGGATATACCGTCACTCGTTCCGAAAATGTGAAGGATCCGGGACTGTATATTGACAGAATAGATGATATGATCGAAAGAAAAAAAGAGAAATTGGAGGAAATAGGATGGCTAAAGGGTTAAGTAAGAAGCCTGTTAACGGTATGAAGGACATTATGCCACGGGAAATGGAGATAAGAGACTACGTAACCAAGGTTATTAAGGATACCTACAGAAGCTTCGGATATACGCCGATTGAGACTCCCGCTATGGAGAATATCGCTAATCTAAGCGGTAAGCTTGGCGGTGAAAATGAGAAATTAATCTTCAAGGTGCTTAAAAGAGGCGAGAAATTAAAGATTAAGGAAGCGGAGGAAGAATCGGATGTGGTGGACTACGGTCTTAGATATGACTTGACGGTTCCGCTAAGCCGTTACTACGCCGCTAATGCCAATGACTTAATTAAACCCTTCAAAGCCTTGCAAATCGGCTCTGTATGGCGTGCCGACAGACCGCAAAGGGGCAGATACAGGCAGTTTACCCAGTGTGATATCGACATCTTAGGTGAACCCGGTAACACTGCAGAGATTGAGTTGATACTTGCTACAACTACCACTCTTTCGAAACTTGGATTTGAGAATTTCGAGGTTAGAATCAACGAACGAAGAATCCTGAAAGCCATGGCGGAGAAATCGGGATTCAACCAGGAAAGCCTTGATGAAGTGTACATTATTCTCGATAAAATGGACAAAATCGGCTTAGAAGGCGTGAAGGACGAACTACTGGGAAAAGGCTATGATGAGGAAGTTGTTAACTCATATATCAACTTATTCACAATTTTAGAGGGAAAAAGTGATATAAATGAGTCAATTTCGGCACTTTATGCACAATTAGAGGGATTTCTCGACGAAAATGTGAAGAAGTCCCTAGAGGAAATCGGCGAAGCGGTAAATTCATTAAAGACGGCAAAGTTCGACCTGGTATTCGATCCTACACTTGTAAGAGGAATGAGTTATTATACGGGAACAATATTTGAAATCGCCATTCCTGAGTTCGGCGGAAGTTGCGGAGGCGGAGGAAGATACGACGAAATGGTTAAGAGGTTTGCGGGAATAGACGTTCCTGCTTGCGGATTCTCAATCGGATTCGAGAGAATAATTCTTCTGCTTCTGGAAAGAGATTTCAAGATTCCGGAGAGCGGTGAGAAGGTGGCATACTTAATCGATAAGAAGCTTCCCTTTGATAAGTATATTGATATTATGAGGGAAGCCGACAAGAAGAGGGATGAAGGTCAGACCATTCTCGTATGTAAGATGAATAAGAATAAGAAGTTCCAAAAGGATCAGCTAAGAGAAGCCGGATATGAGAACTTTAAAGAGTTCTTCGCAGACTAGAAGAGCTTTTTGCAGAATTCAGAACTTTTCAAAATAAAGAGATAAACGGAGGAATGATATGGCAGAGTCACTAAACGGTTTAAAAAGAAGCCACAGATGTACAGAGGTTAGTAATGAATTAATTGATAAGAAAGTCACGGTTATGGGCTGGGTTCAGAAGAGACGTAACCTGGGAGGTCTTATATTCGTAGATCTTCGTGACAGAAGCGGTCTTCTTCAGATTGTATTCGACGAACCCGTAATCGGTAAGGAGGGCTTCGATAAGGCTTATACCTTAAGAAACGAATTCGTAATCGCTGTTGAAGGAACTGTTAAGAAGAGAGAAGCGGCTGTAAATGAAAGCCTTAAGACCGGTGACATAGAAGTTATCGCGTCATCTCTTCGAATTCTTTCCGAAGCAGAGACGCCGCCGTTTCCTATAGAAGAAGGAATTACGACTAAGGATGAGCTTAGACTTAAGCATAGATACTTAGACTTACGGCGTCCCGACTTAAGAGACAATCTTATTCTCAGAAGCAGAGTATGTAATATCGTGAGAAATTTCCTGATAGACGAAGGCTTTATTGAGATTGAGACACCAATCCTCCAGAAGTCAACACCGGAAGGAGCAAGAGATTACCTTGTGCCGAGCCGTGTTCATCCCGGGGAATTCTACGCGCTTCCACAGTCGCCCCAGCTCTTTAAGCAGCTTCTTATGTGCTCGGGCTTTGATAGGTATTTCCAGATTGCGAAATGCTTTAGAGACGAGGACCTTAGGGCTGACAGACAGCCGGAATTTACTCAGATTGATATGGAATTATCATTCGTAGATATGGATGATGTAATTGATGTAAATGAGAGGCTTCTTAAGAGAGTATTCAAGGAAGCAATCGGAGTAGATGTAAGCCTTCCGATCCGGAGGATGTCGTGGCAGGAAGCTATGGACAGATTCGGAACGGATAAGCCGGACGTTAGATTCGGAATGGAGCTTAAGGATGTATCCGAAGTTGTTCGCGGTTGTGAGTTCGGTGTGTTCTCGGGAGCCATTGAAAACGGCGGTTCTGTTCGCGGAATCAACGTCAAAGGTCAGGGTTCAATGTCTCGAAAGAAGATAGATAAGCTTGTTGAGTATGCTAAGGGCGTGGGAGCGAAAGGTCTTGCATACCTCTGTGTCAACGATGACGGTTCGTATAAGTCAAGCTTCGCTAAGTTCATGACAGAGGATGAACTCTCTAATCTTGTAAATGCTTTAGAAGGCGAGCCCGGTGACTTACTCCTTTTTGCAGCTGATAAAGATAAAATCGTATGGGAAGTTTTAGGAAGCCTAAGGTGCAACTTGGCAGCTGAGCTTGACCTGATTCCGAAGGATGAATTCGCATTTCTCTGGATAACAGACTTCCCTCTCTTTGAGTATTCGGAGGATCAGGAGAGATACGTGGCTATGCACCATCCCTTTACCATGCCGTATGAAGAAGATATAGAATATCTTATCTCCGATCCTGCAAAGGTTCGCGCCATTGCATACGATATCGTGCTTAACGGTTGCGAGCTTGGCGGAGGTAGTATAAGAATACACAGAGAAGATGTGCAGAAGAAGATGTTCGAAGCATTGGGACTCAGTGAAGAAGTGGCGAACGAGAGGTTCGGCTTCCTTCTTGATGCTTTCAGCTACGGAGTTCCGCCCCATGCAGGTCTTGCCTATGGCCTTGACAGAATGGTAATGCTTATGTGCGGCGCCGACTCCATCCGCGACGTCATCGCCTTCCCTAAAGTTAAGGATGCTTCGTGTCTAATGACAGAAGCACCGACGGCAGTTGACGATGCCCAACTGGAAGAATTAGGACTTAAGATAGAGATAGCCGAGTAATCGGCTATTTTTTTCTTGCAAACAACCTACAAATATAGGTATAATATTTATAAGTGAGAAAAGAGAAGGGTTACTACATAATGTATTCTAGCCAGAGGGGGTAAGATATGCACACATTTCAACCATATCCAATCGAATTATACGAAGCCAATCCATTCACGCTTATTGCGGATCAATGGTACACCATTACCGCAGAGAAGGACGGCAAGGTCAACACTATGACTGCATCCTGGGGAACGCTCGGTAGTCTCTGGGGTAAATATGTTGCCGTTATCTACGTTCGTGAATCAAGATATACGCATGAATTCTTAGACGCGTGCGAATATTTCTCAATTACTAATTATGCTAAGGGCAACAGAAGCGCTCTTAAGTATCTCGGAAGCGTATCCGGCCGTGACGAAGACAAGATTGCCGGCGCAAGATTCCACATTAACTACCACGAAGGCGTACCTTTTATTGATGAAGGTACATTCAGCTTAATATGTAAGAAGATGTCAAGAACCGAAATTACTCCGGATCAGTTCATTGACCCGAGTATTAAGGAAGACTGGTATAGGAACGGTGATTATCATACCATGTATGTGGGCGAGATAATACAGGCACTGGCAAGATAATAGTGAACAAAGAAGGTGAGTTAGTATGTTCTATATAAAGGATGATTATACTAAGGAAATTCCCCAGAGCGAAGCGGGAATCAGTCTTACAGCATATCACCAGACGAAAGATTTACAGACATATCTTTGCAAGATGAGTAATGTATACACGGTGTCCCTTATGAAGGACACCGGTGTTTTTAATGTCTACTTTGGCTCCGATGAAGAGAAGGAGACCATTAAGAAGATGGTTAGTCTCGATATGTTCAACGATCTTTGTTCGCAATTCACAAGCCCTTGTATTGAAACGGTCGTATCTTATGACACGGGTATCGATTACCTTGAAATGGTGGGATTCGCTATCTGTGATAATGATAAGAATGTCATCGGTCTCAGTGTTATGTGGGGCGTTCTTAATGATACGGATAGCGCCGATATTCCGGCTTGTCTTGCTACGACAACTAAGGAAGATTTTGATAAGACGGTGGAATTTACCGAGTACATGCTTAAGCATTTCTACCATGAGAAATTCTATGCGATAGGCTTAGAATCACACTTAAGCCGAGCCGAGGCCATAGGCAAGGATCTTGAGAAGCAGTTATCTAAGAATGAAGTTCTGACTAATGTTCTTAAGGCGCTTGAATCTGATAAGAACTTCGAAGAGCTTGCTAAGGAAGTTCTCGAGATGACCGGAGAGTATCTTGGAATTGATGATGTTATTCTTCTTCAAGCAGACGAAGATGATATTGTGGACTGCATGGTGGAGAGAGCGGCTATTGATGATATGAAGGTTGGCGAGAGCTTCAGCGGTATGAAGGTGTCTGACATTCCTTTCTTTAACGGCAGGTCGTATACCATTTCTTCCGACAGTACCATGCCGGATGTGTTTACCGATTTCTTTGTAAAAAACGGTATCAGCGCAGGTGTGTTCCTTCCTCTTGAAGTTAATGATAATCCGGGGCTTTACATAGTATTTATCAGTGTAACTCCTAAGAAATGGACGAATCAGGAGCTGATATTCTTGCAGGATGTTAAGAGGGTTCTTCAGACTGTACTTATCAAGAGGGTTGCCAAGAATTCTCTTGCAAGTTCGTATACGGTGCTTGAAGCAATCTTAGAGAATGCCGGTTGCGGTATAAGCGTTGACGACATTAAGGCAGGAAAGAATCTCTATTCCAATGAGAAATATAAGACACTCCTTGATGACGAAGAGGATATGGAGGAGCTAAAGCTTGTTATTTCGGGTGCAGATAAGAGAGTTACGCATCTGCCGGATTATTACGCTGCGAATTCGGAGAAATGGTTTGATATAACATTTGCCACAAACCATTGGGTAGACGGCAGGGAAGTAAGAGTTGCTACAATATATGAGACGACGGATGCCAAGAGGTATCAGCAGGAGATTGAGAGACGCGCTAATATCGATTATCTCACCGGTCTCTATAATCGTAAGAAATGTGAAGATGACCTTCAGCAGGAAATCAGGAAAGCGAAGACCACTTCTTCAGTGGGCGCGCTTATGTACATAGATCTTGATGACTTCAAGAATATTAATGATGCCCTCGGTCATAGAGTGGGCGATCACCTTCTCGTAGAGGTTGCCAAGACACTTGATAATATCGTGGGTAAAGACAATATATGTTACAGGGTTGGCGGAGATGAATTCGCAATTCTTATTCCGACTACTCAGTACCATAAGCTTGATTCAATTTGCAATAAGATTGTAGACGCATTTTCCAAGAGCTGGCATTTATCGGAGACAGAGTATTATTGTACAATGTCAATGGGATATGTGTCGTTCCCGACTAACGGAACAGATGTGCAAACGCTTATGCAACGCGCCGATATTGCCCTTAGCTTTGCTAAGGAGCATGGTAAGAACAGAGTTGAAGAATACAATGAAGAGACAGGAGCCGATTCGGTAAGGCGATTGGATCTGGAGAAGGCGCTTCGCGATGCCGTTTCCGATGGTTGCAAGGAATTCGAGGTGTATTATCAGCCTGTTGTAAATATTACGGATGGCAAGGCGGAGTGTTGCGGAGCAGAGGCGCTTCTTAGGTGGCGTTCTAAGGGCTTCGGCTTTATGAATCCGGCGGAATTCATACCGCTTGCTGAATACCTGGGACTCATTGTTCCCATTGGTGAACATGTTCTTGTGGAGGCTTGTACCAGATGTAAGTATTGGAATGATTTCGGTCATCCCAATTATAAGGTAAATGTTAATCTGTCGGTGGTTCAGCTTGTTCAAAAGGACATTGTTGAGACGGTACAGCGTGCTATTAATAAGACGGGGATCAACCCCGCTAATCTGACATTGGAGGTTACTGAAGGGTTAGCCGTTAATGATATGGATGCTATGAAGAAGGTTCTTAACGGACTTAAGTCCCTTGGGGCAAAGGTCGCACTTGATGACTTCGGTACGGGTTATTCTTCCCTTAATCACATAAGGTCTATGCCTCTTGATGTTATTAAGATTGATAAATGCTTTGTGGACGGCGTAGGAGATAACGCATTTTCGGATGCGTTCGTTAAGACGGTATCTAAGCTTGCAGATGCAATTGACGTTAATGTCTGCGTGGAAGGTGTTGAGGAAGAGAGACAGAGAGATGCCTTAGACGATATGAATGTCCAGATGATACAGGGCTTCTTATATGATAAGCCGCTTCCCAAGGATGAATTCGAGAGGAAATATCTGGCATGAGTGTAAGTAATTGTGAGGAATGCAATAATTATGTATATGATGATGAGGACGAGTGCTATACTTGCGAAATGGACTTAGACGAGGATGACATGGTTAAGTTCTTAACCGGCAGTACGGCGGACTGTCCGTATTATCAGTCGAATGATGATTACAGAATTGTAAGACACCAGATGTGATAAGGAGGAACCCGCTTGCGGGAGGATTCCTTATTGCACGGCGACGTTTTGCGAAGCAAAATGTTGGTTATGTGAAATATATTATAACGAGGGGGGTTACAAATGTTACAAGAAAGCATCAAGAAATTAGTTCAATATGGTATTGACACCGGGCTTACACCCGAGTGTGAGAGAATCTACACAACCAATCTTCTTCTGGATGTATTCAAAGAGGATACATACGAAGATCCCGATATCGATACATCTGATATTGTATTGGAAGATGTACTCGCCGATCTTCTTGACGAAGCGGTTAAGAGAGATCTTATCGAAGACAGTATCGGATACAGAGATCTCTTCGATACAAGACTTATGAATTGCCTTATGCCTCGTCCCGCACAGGTTCAGGCCAAGTTCGATGAAGAGTACAAGAAGTCTCCCGAGGATGCGACGGAATATTTCTTCAAGCTCTCTCAGGATAGCGATTATATAAGAAGATATCGTATCGTTAAGGATAAGAAATGGACTGTGGATACGAAGTACGGAACATTGGATATTACGATTAATCTGTCGAAGCCCGAGAAGGATCCGAAGGCTATTGCGGCTGCCAAGAATGCAACCGATGTTAAGTATCCTAAGTGTCTCCTTTGCGTGGAAAATGAAGGATATGCAGGAAGACTCGATCATCCCGCAAGAGAGAATCACAGAATAATCCCTATAACAATTAACGATTGCGACTGGGGATTCCAGTACTCTCCATACGTATATTATAATGAGCACTGTATCGTATTTAACGGACAGCATACGCCGATGAAGATTGAGAAGGCTACATTTATCAAGCTTTTCGACTTCGTGAAGTTGTTCCCTCATTATTTCCTCGGTTCCAATGCCGATCTTCCTATCGTGGGCGGATCAATCCTAAGTCACGACCATTTCCAGGGCGGTCACTATACATTTGCCATGGAAAAGGCAGAGATTATTAAGAACTTCACGGTTAAGGGCTACGAAGACGTAACAGCAGGCATTGTTAAATGGCCGCTTTCCGTAATCAGACTTCAATGTAAGGATGAGAAGAGAATAATCGATCTTGCGGATCATATTCTTCAGGCTTGGAGAGGCTATACCGACGAAGATGCCTATATCTTTGCAGAGACTGACGGGGAGAAGCATAATACAATTACTCCCATTGCAAGAAAGAGGGGCGATTTATTCGAACTCGACTTAGCTCTTCGTAATAATATAACAACGGAGGAGTGTCCTCTTGGATTATATCATCCCCATGAGAAGCTTCATCACATTAAGAAGGAGAATATCGGTCTTATCGAAGTTATGGGACTAGCGGTTCTTCCTTCAAGACTTAAGGGTGAGATGGAAGAGCTTGCGGACTATATTGTTAACGGTAAGGATGTCAGAAGCAGTGAGACGCTCGCAAAACATGCCGATTGGGTAGATGAATTTACGGCGAATTATTCCGATATAAATAGTGAGAATGTTGCCGGAATCATTGAACAAGAGGTTGGTAAGGTGTTCTGTGAGGTGTTGGAGGATGCCGGAGTGTACAAGTGCGATGATGAAGGGCTTAAAGCATTTGAAAGATTTGTGGCTACGTTATAACAAATGAGGTGCATTTATGGATGACGATTTAAAAAAGCTTGCAAAACTATTTGATGAGACACCCCGAATATGTGAAAAGTGTGGCGGTGTATACGAATATTCCGGCGCAGGTGAGTATGTGTGCAAAGATTGTGGGCATGTTGCGTATGATGATTACGGTAAAGTAAGGAAATTCATTGATGAACACGGTCCCGCACCCTATCATGTCGTTAAGAAGGCTACCGGCGTTGACGGTAAGCTTGTGCGTGAATACCTTGATTCGCCGAAGCAGGACAATAAATTCGCAAGAAAATGTCTTAAGTGCGGATGTGCCATTGTAGCAGGTAAGTATTGTTCCGCATGTGAAATGTCCAATAATTTCACGGACACATCCAAAAAAGGCTCTAAATATCAATTCTCTCGCGGAAGCAAGAACGGCGACAGCGGTAGTATGAACTTTTTTGTGGAGAGAAACGGCAGAGAGAAGGAATAGAAAACCTATAAAAATGATATGAATCCGGATTGATCCGGAAAAAGCATAAAAAAATGCAAAAAAAAAAGACCTTTTGCGGCATCCCCCTTCTTACTAAGGGGGCGTTCGTCAGAGGTCTTTTTTACTGTACGTTACCGAATACATAGCTAAGTACTGATACAGGCTTCTTACCTTCGTTTTCCTTCTTGGTAGCATAGTTGGCATAATCTGCGATAACGCTTGTTACTGTAGTATATTCTGTGTAATTCATAATGTTACCTCCTTTTTAGTAAAATGTTTTAAGTAGTTTTTTGTAGTTTCGTTTGTTTCTTAATTAATGTCTTTTGTTTTTCGTCAGGTTTAGAAATTACCGAGTGCGTACTTCATTAATGATACAGGCTTCTTGCCTTGAGCTGCCATGTCATTTGAGTACTTATCATAATCAGCAACCATTAAACCAAATGAATCTTGAAATGATAATGTTCCCATGTTTGGTACCTCCTTTCCTTGTTGTCGAGGTAATCATATCACTCCAATTGGAAGATGTCAACAAAAAATATGTGTAGAATTTGTGAAAATAGCACTAAAAAGTAGCAAAATGACTTATTAAGCATTTTAGCACTTGTGCAATAAGTACAATTTAGAGGACAAAACTATGTTAAAAACCGACAAAAGCCCCTTAGACTTGTGGCAACATGCACACATTTTGTTCACATATCTTATGCACACTGTACAAAAATAAGCGGTTTTTGAAACCGTGTGAGACGCTTTTCGTACACATTTCGCAACAGGTGTGGTCAAAAACAGATAAATATGTCCAAATTGTGTCCAAATTATAAACAAATTATTAATTTTCTTGTTGAATAATTGAATTTATGGGCGTATAATTCATATACGAAGAACATATTACTATTAAGGAGGAAATCGAGAAATGGGTATGATGTTTCAGATCTATGGCGATACCTCATTAACACAACTTCTTGGTTGGTGTATGGTATTCGTCGGATTAATTCTACTCAACGAGCTTGGTCGTAGAACTAAGTGGGGTGGAATTTTAATTTTCGTTATTATTCCGATTGTACTGACTATTTACTTTATTTTAGCTCAGTTCGGACTGTTTGACTTTATCGGAGACCAGCATGGTAACTACACAGTTGCTTACATGAATGGTTGGTTCCATTACTTCAAGCTCTATGCAGCAGACATCGGATGTGTCGGTTTCATGATGCTTAAGTACGGATGGGGAATCGGTAAGAAGCATTGGTTCAAGGCTTGGCCTTTCTTCATCGTTGCAGCTAACATTCTTATCGCAGTTGTATCTGACCTTGAGTCATTCATCAAAGGTACAATGGCAGGCGGTCTCGAAGGCGGTTGGTGGGCTTCCAACGAAGGCGTATTCTTATACGGCGGTTGGTGGAACCTCTTAAACGCACTTGCAGGTATTATCAATATCGTATGTATGACAGGTTGGTGGGGAATCTACTCATCAAAGGGTCAGAAAGATATGTTATGGCCTGACATGACATTCGCATTCATCTTAGCTTATGATGTGTGGAACTTCGAATATACATATTTGAACCTTCCTACACATACTTGGTACTGCGGTGTTGCACTTCTTCTTGCTCCTACATTTGCAGCAGCAATTTGGAACAAGGGTGGTTGGATTCAGAACCGTGCCAACACACTTGCTATTTGGTGTATGTTCGCACAGGTTGCGCCTACATTCCAGTTAAGCGAGACTTGGGGCGTACTTCCTACAGTATACGGTGGTGCAGCAGGTATGACCGGTATCGATATCTATGATTCAGCTATCAACGTATATAACGGAACAAGCGGACTTACAGCATCAGAAGCTGTTGACAAGCTTGGTATTACAGCTAATCCTACAGCACAAGGTGTTATCGCGATGTTAGCTATCGTTATTAACGTTGTTGTATTCGCAGTTATCATTAAGAGAGCTGTTGAGCAACATAAGAATCCATATACTAATGAGATTTGGGTTGGAACTAAGGATTACGAACTTGCTATGGCAAGAAGAGAGGATGCTTAATTCTGATTTGTATTAACGAATATGTTCTTTCTGTAAGGCAGGTGCTACAGCGCCTGCCTTTTACTTTTTGTCTTGCGCCTTCGGACCGAATACCTGCACGCTCATGACGAAATGTCGTATGCGCACCCCGAACGGGGTGTGCCGGTAACTTAGCAGGTTTCGGCTCCTCAGTCGCCTGCCGAGTATTATATTCATATTTCCGTTGCACTTAGACCTGTTCTACGATAAAATACTAATATATATATTCGTTAAGGGGGTTTTGGGATGATTAGATACGAAGAGAGTACGAAATTTTTTCAGTTAGATACGAAGAACACTTCTTATTGTATGGCGGTGCTTGACACTGGGCATGTTGAGCATATGTACTACGGAAGTAAGATTAAAGCGGATGCGCCTGACTTTATGCTTGAAAAAAGGTGCCTAACGCCGGGGAATTGCAATGCATATGACAGCGAGCATCCGATTACATTAGAGGATGCCTGCCTTGAAATGTCGGGCTACGGCAAAGGCGACATAAGAGAGCCTTTTATTGAGGCGGTGTTCGAAGACGGCTCGACTACGACTGATTTTGTATTCGATTATTGCCTTGTTGATAAAGGAAAGAAGGCGTATAAGACCTTACCGGGTTCATATGATGACGATAATAAGCAAGATCATTTGATGATATCAATGAAGGACAAGAACAGCGGATGTACACTTGAACTTCATTATTATGTATATGAAGAAGAGGATGTTATCACAAGATCTGCGAAATTCGTTAATACAAGTGACAATGATGTTAAGCTTACAAGACTTATGTCAGCTCAGCTTGATGTGGACGAGGCGGGATTTGTCATAACTTCATTCCATGGCGGTTGGACACAGGAAATGAATAAGCATGACGTAACCCTGTCTGCAGGAAGGTTTGTTAACAGCTCGTTTACAGGCGGTTCGTCTTCGAGAAGTAACCCCTTTGTAATGATGTCTCGTCCCGAAACTACCGAGTATATGGGAGATTGTTTCGGATTCAACCTTATATATTCCGGTAATCACTACGAGTCATTCGAGGTTAACAGCTTCGATAAGACTAGGTTTGTAAGCGGTATTAACCCCACTAATTTCGAATTTCTTATTGAACCTAAGGGCGTATTCGAGGCGCCTGAGGCTGTTATGACATTTTCAAAATGCGGACATAACGGCATGAGTCAGAACATGCATGCCTTCGTAAGAAAGCACATCGTAAGAGGAAAGTGGCGGGATAAGGTTCGTCCAATCCTTCTTAACAGCTGGGAAGCTGCGTATTTTGATATTAATGAGAGTAAACTTCTTAACCTTGCGGCTGAAGGTAAGAAGCTTGGAATGGAACTTTTCGTTATGGATGACGGTTGGTTCGGCAAGAGAGACGGCGATACTGCGGCTCTCGGCGACTGGAAGGAGAATACAGATAAGCTTCCTCACGGTGTACAGGGGCTCGCCGAGCGTGTTAATGACCTTGGTATGGATTTCGGTATCTGGGTTGAGCCTGAGATGGTAAATGTTGATTCCGACCTTTACAGGGCACATCCGGATTGGGCAATTTGCATTCCGGACAAGGATCATTCCGAGGGACGTAACCAAAGGATTCTCGACCTTTCTAATCCGGAAGTCGTTGAATATATGACTAAAGCCATGTCTGATGTGTTCAGTCTCGGTAACATTGCCTATGTAAAATGGGATATGAACAGGACATTTACGGACTATTTCTCACAGTATCTTCCTAAAGACAAGCAGGGAGAAGTTGCCCATAGATATATGATGGGCCTGTATAAGATGATGAAGGATCTTACGGAGAAATTCCCCGAGATTCTGTTCGAGGGCTGTGCTTCCGGCGGTAACAGATTCGATCTCGGCATCTTATCATATTTCCCGCAGATATGGGCAAGCGACTGCACAGACGCGGTTGAGAGACTTAAGATTCAGAATGGCTACAGCTACGGTTATCCGATGTCAACCGTATCGGCTCACGTATCAGGCTGTCCGAACCACCAGACTCTGAGAACCACGCCAATTGATACACGTTTCAACGTAGCAAGCTTCGGTGTGCTCGGCTATGAATGTAACCTTGCTGACGCCACCAAGGAAGAGAAGGAAGCAATCAAGGAACAGATTGAGATATACAAGAAATACAGAGAGACAATGCAGTTCGGAGCGTTCCACAGGCAATCTGCAGGCAATGTGTATGAGTGGACCGTAGTATCACCGGATAAGAGCACCGCAATAGGAATGGTCACACAGATTCTTATGCAGGCAGGAAAGGGATATCAGAAGTTCACCGCTAACGGTCTCGATCCCGATAAGAAATATCATTTCTTCGGAAGAGAGCTTAAGTATCATCTTAAGGAATACGGAGACCTGGTTAATACGGGAATGCCGAGTCTTCCTTTATTCGGTAAGCCTCACATTAACCCGAATAATGACACTATGATGAATCTTCTTAATAAGATGAATCCAATGAACGGTGAAAAGGAAGACTGCGAGGTATACGGTGACGCCCTTATGAATTGCGGTGTTAAGCTGAAGCAGGCATACACCGGTGTCGGCTATAACGGCGAAGGCGAGACACGCCACTTCCCGGACTTTGGGTCTAGGATTTATTTCATTGAGGAAGTATAGCAATCATCGAATCAGCCAAGACCTGCTAAGCGATTTTCTGTATGAGCGTGCAGGTGCTTGGTGATGAGATGCAGGATATGAACTGGAATGGATAAAAACTACGATAGAGTACCGGTAATCATACCGGCGCTGAATCCTGACAACAGAATATTCACGTTTATTGATGCTCTTAAGGATTGTGGCTTCAGTACGTTCGTTGTGGTGGATGACGGAAGTGACAGAGAGCACAAGAATGACATATTTACCAGGCTTATGGAGTGCGAAATCACGGTGCTTACGGAGGATGATAATCACGGCAAGGGCAAGGCTCTTAAGGAAGGCATGTCCTATGTCTATGATAATATGCCGGATGCTTACGGTGTCGTAACTGCGGATTATGACGGCAGGCAGAGTGCCGAATCCGTTATGCTTGTTGCCGATAAGCTTCTCGAAGGCAATCCTTTCGTTCTCGGTGCCCGTGACATAAAAGGCAGTAATATCACTAAAGGCATGAGAAGGGGCTATAAGCTTACCAAGCTTGTGTTCAAGCTCCTCTATAACAAGAAAATAAAAGATATTCAGACGGGACTTCGCGCAGTCGAAAGGTCCCTTATTCCCACGTTTATAGAAGTCAAGGGCTCTCGCTATGAGTACGAGCCTAAGATGATTATTGAGGCGATAAGAAACGATATTCCTATTTCGGAAGTGGACGTGGGACCAATTGAGCCTATCAATATGGGCGAAGATACTATTAGGGTAAGTAAGAATTACAGACCATTTTACGATTCCTTCAGAATCAGCGTCGTTTTGTTCCTTAATTTCTTGGAGTATGCTTTGAGTTCGATCACGGCAACTCTAGTCGACTTCGTGCTTTTCTTTATTTTGTCAGAATATGTGTTCTCATCTCTTGAACTTAATATGTGTGTCCTGTTGTCCACAGTATGTGCGAGGGCAGTATCAAGTACAATAAGCTTCCTTATCAACAGGAAGGTTGTATTTAAGTCCTATAATGATTTCCTTAAGACTATAGTTATGTTCTACGTTCTTACCATCATAATAATGCTTTGCTCCGCTGAGCTTGTTACAATATTCGTACAGTTATTCGGCGGTAATAAGACAGTTACCAAGCTATTCGTAGACCTTTGTCTCTTCTTCTTAAGCTACCAGATTCAACAGAGAGTTATATTTAAGAAGAAATAAGAGGATTTGGCCTTGAATTTCCATATCTTTTTTGTGAAAATGGCATAATTTTGTTGAAACTAAACTTGCTATTATAGTATAATATAACATAGGTTTTTTGTTGGGGAAATTATGTATTTTCCTAAGATTGCGGAAGGCATTCTGTGTAGTAGGATGAAGATTCTGCGAAAGGTAGTGAGATGAAAAATATATTCTCAAAATTGAATTCCAAACCGGCGAATTTTGTATATAAGCTTTTTATTTCTGCAGCGATTATAGTTATGCTTTTTGCTGCTATAATTGGTTTTGCATCTACCGTTAATACTCAGAGTACGGCAAGTTATCAGAAAATGGATGAAGGGTGGGACGTTGTTATTAACGATTCCCTCTATGAGAATGTTAATCTCTCGACGTTCCGTATGCCTGAGGAACTGAAGAAGGGAGATGTCATTATTCTTAAGAATGAATTGCCGGATCAATTAGACAGTAACGTGTCCTGTGTTATGTTCTTAATATATCTGTCTACCGTGGAATGTCGTATCGATGGTCAGACTATTTACTCATATGGCGAAGACAAATACGAGGATGGTTTCCTAGGCAGTGGATATCACTTTATTCAATTACCCTATGATTCGGAAGGAAAGGAAATATCAATTATACTGAAGCCTGCCGAGACAGCGGCGTTTACCAATATCCCCGTTCCCGGAGTTGTTCCCACTCAATATGCACCTACATCATTTACAGATCGTAATATGAGTAATATATTCATCTGTATATTCGTATTTATGCTCGGTGCGATGATTACCATCGTAAGTTGTATAGCTATTTTCTACGACAGTAAAGCAAGCAGACTTGCCGTAATCGGTGTTCTTGCTACGCTTATCGGCGCATGGGCACTTTGTAATACCAAAGTGCTTCAGATGTTCTCGGTGAATCTTGAGATTAATACCGCTATAGAATACATATGTCTATATGTTGCGCCAATACCGCTTATAGCACTTATTATTATGGTAAGAGCTGATATTGTTCGTTGGAAGAAGATAGCCCTTATTGCGGCAATGATTATGGTACTCATATTTGACATTGTAAGTACGATTCTTCATTTTACCGGTATAGAACATTATCCGGGTACGCTTACTACATTCCATTTCCTTGCATTTGCGGCAATCATTATTGCTGCCGTTGCGGGCTGGAAGAAGTTCAGGGAGATGAATAAGGCGGAGAAGCTTCTTAATATAGCTATTCTTGTTCTCTGTATTTTCGCAGGAGCTGATATTGTGAGATTTAACTTCTCTAAATATGTGTGGCCAGAGAATGAAGCTGTTCAGAATTCGTTCCTTCCTTTCGGAACACTTGTATTCATCGTAATCCTGGTGGCAAGTTACCTGTGGTCACTCTTTGAAGTTATCGAAAGCAACGCTGAGGCTGCGGCACTTGCTGTTATGGCATATAACGATCCGCTTACCGGATTATATAATCGCGCGAAAGCAGAGAAGAAATTCTCTAAGCTTATAGAAGAGGAGAAGGATTATTTCCTTATCAATCTCGATCTTAATGGTCTGAAACGTATGAATGATAAGTTCGGTCACGAGAAGGGAGACCTTCTTATCAAGACATTTGCGGATATCCTTAAGGGATGTTTCGATGAAATCGGTACGGTCGTTAGAATGGGCGGAGACGAATTCCTTGTAATAATAGATGCAGATCATGAAGAGGAGATTAAGCCTGCACTTACTAAGTTGATTAAGCTTGAAGCCGCTAAGTCGAAGGAGACAGGCATGAGAATTGAGGCATCCTTCGGTATTTCTTCTAATATAGAAGACAGGAGTCGCAACCCTGAGCAGGTATACTCAATTGCGGATTCAAGAATGTATAATATGAAGCAGAAATCCAAAGCAAGAAGAAGAGATTAAAGGTTACTAGAGTAATATAATGTATTGGAGGTCTTACTATGAAACTGGAATTAAGACAGATGATGGAGAAGAAGAAAATAAGCCATGTCATTACAATAATCACTTTTATTGTGATGCTTATTTTTTGTGCTTATAAGATTATCTTCGGTGGGGCACTTATTGATTTTATCAGAGTAGGAGTCGTGGGAGCCTGTTTTATATTCGTAATAATCGCGGGTATAGTATTCAAGAATAAGGACGGTTCCGAGATGTTCTTTACATATGCGTCGGGTGTTGCCTACGGTACGCTTTATCTTACAGCTGTAGAAGATCTCTACCTGTACGCTTTCATGTATCCAATCGTTATTCTCGTACTTCTTTTCCAAGATACGAAGAAAGCCATAATCGGTTCTATTGCGGCTATTGTGATAAATGTTGCGGCAACAGTCATATATTTTGTGACGGGCGCCGGAACGTCATTTATTCAGGTGATTACACAACTTATATTCTGTATCCTTACATGCTTCGTTGCAATTATGGTTATTAAGACACTTAATAAGCACAATGTTGAGAGTATGGGTGCCATCGAAGATTCTGCCAAGGCTCAAGAAGGTACTGCAAGAGAAGTCGTTGGTGTCTCTGAAGATATCGCCGATAAGATTGACGGAGCTCAAGAGCTTGTTAATAAATTAAATGATGCTATATCAGAGAGTAACGAAGCTGTTAACGGAATAGCCGCAAGCATGAAGACTACAGCCGAAGCAATTGAGAGTCAGACGGTTATGACATCAGATATTCAGGAGAACCTTGAATCTGCCGAAGCTGATGCTAATAATATGATGGATGCTTCCAAGGTTGCAAGTAATACTGTAGAAGAAGGCGCAAGACTTCTTGAAGAACTTAAGGTTCAGGCGACAGAGACGGCCGAGGTTAACAGATCTACCAGAGAGACAACAGAAGAACTTAATGAAAGAATTAAGGAAGTTGAGAATATTGTAGGTGCTATTCTTAGTATCTCAGATCAGACTAACTTACTTGCATTAAATGCATCAATTGAGGCGGCTCGTGCCGGTGAGGCAGGAAAAGGATTCGCGGTTGTTGCGGATGAGATTAGGAACTTATCTGAAGAAACCAAGAATTCGACAGAGCAGATTACAGCCATTATCAATAAGCTTACTGTTGATGTTGATAAGGCAAGTCGCAATATGGAGCGTTCTGCCCAGAGTTCTGACAAGCAGAATGATATGATTGAAGTTACGGGCGAGAAGTTCGATGCAATCAAGATCGAGATGGAAGGTCTTTCTAATTCGATTACAAGTATCTCCAATGAGGTTAATGATATCGTTGAAGCCAATACACAGATTATGGATTCTATCTCCAATCTGTCGGCTACATCGGAAGAGATTGCTGCATCAAGCGAGAGCAGTATTACCGTGAGTGATCAGAGTATGGAATATATGAAGGAGATGACAGCACTCCTTAACGACATATTCGACGTATCGACCAGCATGAAGACGATGGTTAATAGCGAAAGCTAGCGCTACAACTTTTATTCCAACGGCTCATCACCAAGTACCTGCACGCTTATGAGGAAATGTCGTATGCGCACCCCGAACGGGGTGTGCCGATAACTTAGCAGGTCTTGGCTGATTTGCCGTTCACTTGGTTCTTCTTTTCCGCTATTTTATTGTCTCTCACCGTTTATTGTAGCTTTCTCCCCATCTTCTAAAGGAATTACAATGCATTTCTGACCGTCAAGGAACGTGGTTGTTATCTTATCCTTTTTGTCATCGCTTACGTTTACCACAATATCGTTATCGTGTCCTTCTTCGTCTATGACGCCGGATTCCTTAAGCTTGGTTGTAAGGTCGGCCACTCTTTCTTGTAAGTTCTTTTTCTCTATTTTGAGGTCGTTATTCTTAAGAATCTTCGTATCAAGAATTTCTTCAGCACCCGGAAGAGTGTCGCCGAAGAATTCTTCATATTGTCTCGTAATCCGCTCGGCTTTTTCGTCGGATACGGGGGAATCTTCAAGGATTTCTTCGACAGCTTCCTTATCAAGAACTATATAATCGTCTTTATCGACTGTTTCCTTCTTTTCTTCGATATAATTATTCAAGTTGGCTTGTATATCAACTACGATATCCGAGGTATCTTCGTTGTCTGCGCCTATCGTTTTAACAAGGATATTCTTGAAGGCGTTCTTCTTCTCCTGTGCGGTAAGCTTGCTTTCGCAACCCAGAGTAATCTCCCATAATTCCTTATGAGGGTCGTCGGGCTTCTTCGCATACATCATAATGCTATGGATATCGGAGCTTCTGTCAGTAAAGCATGGGAAGATGAATCCACTGTCGGTAGGGCCTACAACCCAGTCTCTTATTCTTGCACCGATTCTCTTCTCGTCTTCACGGTATCCGAGCCCGGGCTTAGATAATATTACGGGACAGATTGAGCAGATAATATATTCATACGTCTCTTCCGATTCATCCAGCTTCATATTATCGCTTGTCTTAACCATTACGTCGTAATTATCATAGAAGAGAAGGATTAAGTAATTACCTACGAAGTCGTATGTCTCTATTATATGGTCGAAGAAAGCATCTACAAGCGCTTCATCCTCTAAGCCGCTTTTCTTAAGGGCCATAAGGTTCTGTTGGGGGTTGCCGAGTTCCTCCGCTTCCATGGGGAATTCCAGCTCCATAAGGTTATTCCCAACAGTTCCGGACAGAGTCTTTTTGGCAATGTCCAGGTATTTATGCAATTCTTCGTCCTGAAGATTAAGGAAACTTTCGTTAAATGTGCATACCTTGTCCTTTGATGAATTAACATAGCAACCTGCCATTCTCGATATGGTGCAGGCTTCCTTCTTAAGTCTTCTCTTTATCTCTGCTACTTCGCTTTTGTTCATTGCAATACTCCTTATCTTGCATCTTCGGACCAAGTACCCACACACTCTCGTCCGTATCTTACGGCTCATCACCAAGTACCCGCACGCTCATAACGAAATGTCGTATGCGCACCCCGAACGGGGTGTGCCGGTAACTTAGCGGGTCTTGGCTGATT
>CAJODN010000009.1 GCA_905233695.1 uncultured Lachnospiraceae bacterium
TAAGTTTATCAATATCATCAGCTGAATACTTCTTTACGTTCAAAAATTCTGTCTCATCTAGTGATTGACCTGCTACCCTTTTACAATTGGTTGCCTTGTGTAAATATGCATAGTTGTCAGCGAGCGTGGCGTTAGATGGTACGCCTTCATTATGACTAAGAAATTGATACAATCACACGATGCACACTTTTGTGTGCATACCCCAGAAATCACATAAAACCGCAATAATATTGTATATTTACACCACAATTATATCAAGCGAGCAGTTGACAATCTGCCCGGTCCTTCTATGTGCAAATGCTTGTCCACCATGGCTTCCCATGTTAAAATTGAATACGAAGAAAAAAGCTGATACTACAATGAGTATTAGCATAGAATAATGTAATTAAAATTCGGAGGACACGATAATGGATATAAGAACTATGCAATACTATCTGGCAGTTGTTCGGGAAGGAACTATTTCTGCTGCGGCAGATGCTCTTCACGTAGCACAGCCATCCCTGTCTCGTCGTATGAAGGAATTGGAAGAAGAATTAGGTGCACCTCTTTTTGTTCGAGGAAACCGTAAGATTACACTTACTGAGGAAGGAATGGTTTTACGAAGACGAGCGGAAGAAATGGTACGACTTATGCAGATGACTGAGGATGAGATTTCCCAGGTAAAAAATAACATTTCCGGTACTGTTCGAATAGGTGCAGGAGAATCTGTATCATTCCATTATCTCTCTCGTACAGCAAGTCTACTCCTAAAGGAGCATCCTGATATAAGGTTTCAGATTACCAGCGGAGATACTAAGGATCTGATGGACCAGTTAAATGATGGTCTTATTGACTTTGCCGTTATATTTACTGACGTTGACCACTCATTATACCAGTCAATTGACCTTCCAACAGAGGATAGCTTCGGTCTACTTATGCCAAAAAAATCAGACCTTGCAAAAAAAGATGTTATTCGCTGGTCTGATTTGAAAGGCTTGCCTATTCTAATTTCCAGAGCATCAGAGCCATATTTTTCTAGTTCTAATAAGCTTTCCGGACTACATATTGTCGCAATCTACAATCTTATATATAACGCCTCACTTATGGTTGAAGACGGAGTGGGGTATGCTCTTTGCTTTGATAATATTATTAACACAGCGGGGGACAGTCCTCTTATTTTCAGACCTGTCATCCCGCCGCTCAAATCAACCGGAAAACTAATTTGGAAAAAATATCAGGTTTTCTCCCCTGCTGTTCAAATGTTTATTGATAGAATACAGGAAATTATTCCTGCAGAATAAATCTACAAATTACCTAACGAAAAATCTTGTTTAAATAGTTATAGAAACACTGCCCCCAAAATTGCTCGTCATGGCCATAGCCCTTAACATAATCGGTTTGGTTTTTCACACCCATTTGATTAAGTACATCACGATAATACAATGTACAATCAATGTTCCATGGGTCCTCGTCTCCTACTGACATATACAGGTAATATGGTGTGTTTGCTTCTGTTGGTTGTGGGAACTTATCGAATACAGGCGTATTCCAGAAGGTACCCTTATAATATTCAGTAGGAATAACTCCTGTATCTGGGGCAAACCCTGCAATATATCCAAACTTATCTAACCACTTAAAGCCAGTGCAAAGGGATTTCGCGCCGCCTTCAGACAGTCCTGCAACTGCTGTGTTTTCCCTGCCAGTTTTTACAGAATATGTCTTCTCAATAAAAGGCATCAAATCAATTGCAACATCGTCTATGGCCTTGTCATAAATATATCGTAGCTGCTCCTCGCTTTTACTACTCTTCTCGCTTTGCTTGTCTGTATACATATCCACATTTACAATAATCATAGGAACAGTCAAGCCGTCATGTAGCATATTACCATACAGCATTGTAAGAAATGAACCATCGTTAATCTGGTCGGTATGACTTCCGTCAAAGCCATGAAATACATACATTACAGGATATTTCTCATTCTTGTTGTAACCTGCCGGAAGCAACACATTGCACTGCTTATTATCACCTGCTGTTGTCGAATAATAAGTAACATCCTCATCAACAGTTCCATAATCTACCCCAAAGCGTTTCTTGAACATTTTATCATCTATATCATAGCGATTCTCAGTTCCATATGGGTCATAATTAGAAGTTTTGCTTGTTGCCTGAGTGGTATTGGTAGTATTAACCTTAACATCTGTATTAGTGCTGGTATTCTCACTTGCAGACTTTGACTTCTGGCACCCAAATAAAGCCAGTGCCATTATAAGTATTAACGCAATAGATATAATTCTTTTCATAAATCTCTCCTTTCGCTGATTGACAGGGGGTGACAGGGAGACGGTCTTTTGTCAACCTATGCTTTTTATTTGCTTGGCTGGAACGCCTCCTACTATACAATTGGCAGGAACGTCTTTTGTTACAACTGCTCCTGCGGCGATTACTGCGTTATCACCAATTGTAACTCCCTTTGTCACAACAGCATTTGCACCAATCCATACATTCTTGCCAATTCTAATAGGTGCTGGATGAAGTTGCTGTCTCTTCTCTGGGGCCAGGTCGTGGTCCAGTGTCGCAAGCACAACACCGTGGCCTATTAGCGCCCCATCATCAATAAATATGCCGCCCTGGTCTTGGAACTTGCAACCAGCGTTAATAAAGACGTTTTTGCCAATAGTTATATTCTTGCCAAAGTCAGTATAGAAAGGTGGAAACAGCCCAAACCCTTCTCCTACCGGCTTTCCTATCACCTCCGAAAACAGCTTTGATAACTCTTCCGGTTCATGATACTTCGTATTAATCTCCATGGTAAGCTTCTGGGACTCTCGGCTATAATACCTCATTTGTTCTATATACTCTCTATTGGTTCCCAGCGTTTCTCCATTATTAAAATGCTTTAACAATTCTTCCAAACTCATTATTAGTTTTGCCTCCTATCTGGTAAATGTTATTGTAACATCCCCATTTCCCAGTAATTCCTTCATCTGAGATGCAGACTTATCTGTTATCTTGCCCAGTCTTGTATATGCCCATGAATTAGAGCCATAGAAGACAACAATCTGATTGCCTGAATAAAGAACAATGTCTCCGGCACTAGTTGTAGTCTGCACATCGTTTTTAGGGAGATTCTGTCCAATGGAGCCCACCTGTTCAAAGCCTCCATACATCGACATATTAATCGTAAGAGGTTTCTGGGCGGCAAGTTGTTTTAAGGCATCTACTGACTCGTTTTGCTCCCATGCAACATTTACCATAGTACCATTGATAGACATCTTCATATCCTCAGATACCTGTCCGTTGTCACTAACTGACACTTCCTGAGTTGTATTATCATTGACCGCATTAGAAGTGGCATTGTTTGTCGACTCACTTTGGCAGCCGCAAGCAGTTATGGCAATAGCCGTTAATACAAGTGCTACAAGTAAACTTCCTTTCTTCATCATTTTGACACCTCCATTATTATGTCTTTGCTTTATGGTTTAATTATAGTTGCAACATTTCATATATTCAAATACTTAATAACTATAGCTTCCTATATCAAAAGTGAATAGGAATCACTGCACAAAAAACTCCGAAACATTTCTGCCTCGGAGTTATGTCAAGAATATACGTGTCATGAATATACATCTCAATTACAACCTATCCTTCATAAATCTTGTGGATGCTTTCTCTGCCTGCTCAAGCTGCTTGTCAAAGAATCCATGCTCGCCGTCTTTAATTACAACCAGCTCTGCTGATGGGAAGAACTGCATGAAATAGTTGGTGGAATCAAGGGTTACATCCTCATCAATATCGCCTTGTAGCACGATTACATCCTTGTTAAGCGCTCTTATCTTGTCCCTGATACCAATCTGACTTAGCTCAGTAAGATACTTCTCGCTAACTAGCAGATTATCCCAATCATACAATTGTCCATTTTCATAGGAAATGTCATTTGGATCACTGTTCCTAATATTCTCAGTAGGACCATTCTTTAATACTTCAGAAGCATAATCTGCCATATAGAAAGCAGGATAAAAGAGAACCACTCCCTTAATCTCATCCTTATGCTTCTCTGCCACAACAGTTGCTATCAGGCCGCCGAAGCTTTGACCACTTATGAAAATGTTGTTATTGTCATAGGCGTCATTTTTCTCCACATAGTCTAATACAATCTCATAATCAGTTATCTCTGTAAATGCTGTCATCTCAGAGGAGTGTACAGAAGTTGAGCTATTGCGAGAGCCTCCAACAAAGTCGAATACTATTACCGCAAATCCTTTGTTGCCGTAATACTCCGCTACATCCTCACAATTCTCCATTGTACTGTTATAACCATGAGATACAATAATTACAGGATGGGTTGGCATCCCATCTCTTGGTGTGAAAATCCTGGCGTTGAAATCATAATCACTTCCATTAGTTGAGGACTTAGGCGTCTGAAAAACCATATCAGTAATTATTGGTTTGCTAAATGAAATACCACAATAGACGGCTATGCCCAAAGTTGCTACAAGCACAGCATTAATAAATGAAATTACAATAATTGATGTTATTTTATAAGCTTTTCTATTCATAATACTCTCCTTCAAAGTTGCTAATTTTTCAAGCATCCAATAGGAATAACATATACACCATCTTCACGCTTATAACCATATTCAGTAGCTGTTATGACAAGCTTAAGATCCGGTAATCTTAGTGGTACCTGCTTTTCTTTTTTGTTGTACTCCCCAATAAGTCTTTCGATTTTGCACAGATGCTCGGCACCCATATCAATTTCTTTGCTTCCGAGTTTGAACTCTATCAAGGCATATCTACCATCCTTAAGATGAAGCACTGCATCTGCTTCCAAACCATAGCGGTCATGATAATATGAGACCTCTCCGTTCATTCCGGAGGAATAAATCTTTAAGTCTCTGATACATAATGACTCGAAAAGGAAACCTAAAGTCTTAAAATCTGTATTGAAGTAGTCAGGCGAAAGTCCAAGTGCAGCAACTGCTATAGATGGATCCACAAGATTCCTTTTGTTTCCAGATCTGATAGCTTCCTTTGAACGGATTGCAGGACACCATGCAGGGAGTTCGTCTATTATGTATAAATCTTCAAGATCATGGAAATAATCATAGAAAGTAGGCTTTGATATTTCCGTTGCCTGCGAAGTATCTGAAAAAATGGTTTTTGTCTCTGCCAAAGTACATATATTTCTTGAATAAGATCGGAGCAAGCGTTCCGCCCATAAAGGATTTCTTTTAACATGACTAATATTAGAAATATCAGCATAACAAGTCTGATAAAATAGATCTGATGCGATAGAAAGAGCAGCTTCCCTATTTTCGACATCAATACTTTGCGGCCATCCACCACGACAGATAGCATAGATAAGGTCATCAATCGTTAGCTTAGACTGTTCCCATTCGATATCCTTTCCATCAAAAAGATCCATAAGTGAAACGGTGCCTGAAGACTCGCCACTTTCATACAGGCTCATAGGGAACATACGAAGTGTTGAAATCCTCAATGTTCCAGTATGTGCCGTTTCAACCTTCTGAGAAGAAGAGCCGGTGAGAATGTATTGACCTTTTAACCCGGAGTCGTCCACACTCTTACGTATTGCACCCCAAATCTTTGGAGCATCCTGCCATTCGTCAAATAGCCTTGGTTTATCTCCAATCAGAAGCTTTGAAGGCATATTTTCGGCAACTGACAATAATCTTTCACGGGTATCTTCATCTTGAAACTCTATATAGCTATTTGCAAAATGCTTTGCAGTTGTTGTTTTTCCGCAGCCCTTTGGCCCCACGATTAATGTTGCACCAAAAGCCTCAAGCTTTAGTTTTAACACGACATCAGTTATTCGGTTGAGGTATATCTTTTCTGTATTATCCATACGTTAATCTCCTCAAGGATGATTATACCTCATTTAACATTTATGCGCAATTTTATTTTACATTTATGCGGTTGAAATCTTACATATATGCGCTGTAACATCTTACAGATTTGTCAAAAGGTCCCCTTGTCAATGCATCCCAAATTTAAGATTTGCGAAGCGAGACTGTTCCGGGTTGTTTTACAGTACACGCAAAAAAGCCCTAACACGGTAACTGTTCTACCATATTAGAGCTGTAATGTATATTCTATGTACGAACACAATCACAAAACACAGCCGATTGTGTTCTTATTACTATACCTGTCCAACAAGCGTAGACATTATGTCTTGAGCATTGGTGTTGTACGTACCGCTTGCATTGTATCCACTCATGGCATTATTCTGAGTCGTTGAATAATAATTAACAAGGGATGCATTAGCCTCTATTGCCTTGGCATAGTTCGTAAGGTTATTCTTAATCGTGTCTTCGTCGGCATTGTTGAATACGTTCTTATTAAATGAAAGCTTGCCGTCAGCCCCTACGGAAATACCTATCTCAGCCAAGTCCTTACTGTTACTTGCCGTCTTCTGTGTAAGAGCGTTAACATTAGAACCTACGCCCGATACACTGCTATTCTTACCGGACTGTACCGTATTATTATAATACTCTATGAACTTACTAACTTCAGCTGCAACTCCATCCTTATTGGATACAGTATTACCGTCAGCATCCCTCTTACTTGCATAGAGATCTGAACCCTTCAGCTTAGCGATACTCTCAGTTAAGCTCTTAGAATTAGAAACTGTCTCAACAGTTGATTTGTTGGCATCTGTCGTTGTAACCTGTGCCGTTGTCGTCGATATTCTGTTAAGTCTGCTTGCAACCTCAGAGCCATAGCTTAATGCGGCATTACCGTCAAATGTACTCTTAACTGTATCAAGGTCAACATCCTTTAACTTCTTGGTATCAAGCGACATTGTGCCGTCATTATTAACTGATATTCCGATTGCACTTAAAGCATCCTTATTGGCTTTCGTTGCTTCTATAGCACCCGCAACATTGGAAGTCTTGTTAAGATCAGTTGACTTCTTACCGGCCGCAATGGAATCGTTATATGCATTAACGTATGACTTCAAGGCATTCTCCACCTTAGTTCTTGCATCTGTACCATTCTCGGTGTCTTTAAATGTGTCGGCATTCTGAAGCGCTCCGAGAGAATCCTTTAAGTTATTAACAGAAGTGTTAAGCTTAGAATTAGCCTCTTTCGCCTCCTTAGATACCGTGGGATTCTTCCTCTCATTAAGAATCTTATCGAGAGTGTTGTTACTGCCGGTGGATGATGCTTTATTGCTTACAGAACCAAGCTCTGAAGCATAGTAAGACTTCATAAGCTTACCGTAACTTCCGCTTCTTAGAGATGCATAATCGCCCAGCATTCCTGCGAGGCCGTTTGTCTTACCGAATAATGCACTGTAATCTATTCCATTCATAATACCAACCTCCTTATTGTCAGCCAATCTGACGGGTTGAATAAAACGTCTATCTTTACACTTTAATTATACACCCATATTTGAGATTTGACAAGGAAACTATCTTTCAAATAAATGTATCGCAATCTCCTTCCATTTCCTATTATGCGGGTGTTCCCTTAGCGACAGATTGAAAATGTTCTGTCCCATCAGGACGCTCTTGGGATAAGTGAATTCCCTAAAGCCCCACTCACCGTGATATGCCCCCATTCCGGAATGGCCGACACCGTTGAAAGGAACGCCCTTGACCATCATATGGAGGCATACCTCATTGATGCAACCTCCGCCGAACTGGAGGCGCCTCATGGTCTTCTCGGCCCAAGGTATGTCCTTGGTGAACAAGTAAAATGCGAGTCCTTTCTCACGACTGTTAATAGTCTTAAGAAGCTTATCAATCTCCGAATCCTTATATGTAACAACAGGAAGTATTGGGTTAAAGAGTTCCCTGTTAACTATAGCTTCATCAATGTCTACCGGGAATATAATTGTAGGTTCGAACCTCAGCGTCTCCTTATTACCGTGACCTCCGAAATAAACCCTGTCCTTATAATCGGACACATCTTTTTCGCATTTATCATAGGCTCTCTCATTAATGAGCTTGGGATATTCGGAATTAAAAAGCGGGCTGTTGCCAAGTTGCTTAAGATATGCTCTCTTAAGCTCAACCACGAATTCGTTAGCCACCTCTTTGGCTACTGCTACCTGATTAATGTTAATACATATCTGACCGCTGTTAAGCGCCTTGAAGAAGGCAATCTTCCTTGCGGCATCCTTAATGTCGGCATCCTTTCTTATTACACACCAGTTACCTGTCTCGCCGCCGAGTTCAAGCGCCACGGGAGTAAGATTCTTCGCAGCCTCTTCCAGTACGTGTACTCCGACTCTGGGGGATCCTGTGTAAAATATCTTATCAAACTTCTGTGTGAGCAGACAGTCCGCCACATCGTGACCACCTCCGATTACCGTCACATATTTCATAGGGAAGATTTCCTTAATAATCTTCTGCATAAGTGCGGTGCAGTTCGGAGACTTGGAGCTGGCCTTAATAACAGCCGTATTACCGCCTGCTATACTTGCTGTAAGAACACCAAGAGACAGAAGGATCGGGAAGTTAAATGGGCTTATGATAAGCGTTGTTCCGTAGGGCATCTTGTATACCTTCGTAAGTACACTGGGGAAGCACACCAATCCACTGAAATGTACCTCCGTTCTCGCCCATTTCCTAAGACCTTTCATTGTCTCGTTAATCTCTAAGATAAGACTTCCCACGTCACAAAAATATGCGGCGAGAGAATCTCTTCCCAAGTCTTCCTTAAGTGCATCCGTAAGTTCATCTTCGTATCTTATAATTGCATTCTTAAGACGCATTAGCGCCTTCAATCGAAAGTCAATGGAAAGCGTCTTATTAGTATTAAAGAACTCCTTCTGCTTTGCTACAATCTTAGGTATCTTCTTCTCAAAATCGTCCATCGAAATTCTTCTCCTATTCTTACTAAACTATTCTCCAACAAACTCCTTCATCTACCCAACCTTCCTTTACAAGATAGTCTCTATCGGATATCTCAGTCGTCCACATATGCTCACCCGCCAAACTGTTACGGGAACGGCATCTACATCTGTCGCGCTTACAACGGTAAGGTCACCGTCCTCAAGGCATCCTATAAATCTTATAAGTCATCTACCGCATCCTTGATTTTATTCATAAATCCTTTTTTCTTCTCCTGCTTAACCTGTGTTCCGCCGGGTTTTAGAGTGTTGCCGGTCTTCTGGTCGAACTGACGAAGAAGCTCTTTTGCTTCGGAGCTTAGGCTTGTGGGAGTCTGCACGATTAACGTAACATAGTGATCTCCTCTTGTGCCCTTATTCCGAAGGGAAGGAACTCCCTTTCCTTTAAGTCTTATTCTTGTATCAGTCTGTGTTCCCGCCTTGACTTCATATACAACCTTACCGTCTAAGGTATCAATCATTACTTCGCCGCCAAGGGTTGCTTGTGCAAATGATATTGGTGCATTGGAGAAAATGTCATAATCTCTTCTCTGGAAAATGGGATGAGCCTTAACTCTTACTTCAACAAGAAGATCTCCTCTGGGACCTCCGTTAATTCCCGGCTCACCCTTATCTCTTATTCTTACACTCTGTCCGTTATCGATACCTGCGGGGATTGAAACTTGAATCCTCTTCTTGGAAGATACATATCCCGTACCGCTACACTGCGGACATTTCTCTTTAATAATCTGTCCGCTTCCGTTACAATCCGGGCAGGTTGACACATTTTGCATAACACCAAAGAGCGTCTGCTGAGTCATCATAACCTTACCCTTGCCGTTACATTTCGTACATGTAACCTTAGATGTACCGGGCTTGGCACCGGAGCCGTGGCAGTTACTGCACTCGTCCTTAAGCACAAGCTCAATCTCCTTCTCGCATCCGAATGCCGCTTCTTCAAATGTAATTGAAATAGCAGTTCTTATATTGGCTCCCTTCATAGGACCGTTGGAATTTCTTCTGCCTCCGCCGAAGCCAAAACCACCGAAGAGATCGCCGAATATATCGCCGAATATATCCGAGAAATCCATGTTGGAGAAATCCATGCTTGGACCACCCATAGAGCCGTCGAACGCCGCATGGCCGTACTGGTCGTACTTAGCCTTCTTCTCGGAATCAGACAATACAGCATAAGCCTCGGAAGCTTCCTTGAACTTCTTCTCTGCCTCTGCGTCTCCCGGGTTAACGTCGGGATGATATTTTTTGGCAAGCTTTCTGTATGCGGATTTGATTTCGCTTTCGCTCGCGCCTTTGCTAACTCCTAGGACTTCGTAATAGTCCCTTTTTTGTTCTGCCATTATCTACTCCTTATATACCAGCGTAGGGTAAGCCCCATTATTCCTTATCCGTGATGAGTCTTACCCCTGTCTGTTAATTAAATTCTTATTATACTTCTTTGAAGTCTGCGTCTACTACGTCGTCGTCTGCTACGCCACCTGCGTTCGCATCCTGGGTTGCCTGACTCATATCAGGTCCTGCACCTTGAGCAGCGCCCTGTGCGCCCTCGTACATCTTAGCGAATACCTTCTGAGCTGACTCCTGTAATTTCTCTTGAGCTGCCTTAACTTCATTAATCTGAGCGTCTGTCATCTCTTCAGGTGTCTGATACTGATCAAGTAAGTCTTGAAGTGACTTAAGGTCTGCTTCAACTGCTTCCTTCTCAGATGCGTCAATCTTATCGCCTACTTCGTCAAGTGCCTTCTTAGTCTGGAAAGCGAATGCGTCAGCGTCATTTCTTGTGTCGATCGCTTCCTTGCGCTTCTTATCCTGAGCCTCGAATTCCTTAGCTTCCTTGATAGCGGCTTCAATGTCTTCATCAGACATGTTAGAACCTGCCGTAATTGTAATATGCTGTTCCTTGCCTGTTCCTAAGTCCTTAGCTGACACATTTACAATACCATTGGCATCGATGTCAAATGTTACTTCAATCTGAGGCACACCTCTCATAGCCGGAGGAATACCGTCGAGTCTGAACTGACCGAGGGACTTATTATCCTTGGCGAACTGACGCTCACCCTGTACTACGTTGATATCAACGGCTGTCTGATTATCAGCTGCTGTTGAGAATATCTGTGACTTCTTAGCAGGGATTGTTGTATTTCTCTCAATAAGCTTAGTAGCAACGCCACCCATTGTCTCGATAGCAAGTGAAAGGGGTGTAACGTCGAGAAGAAGTACTTCGCCCGCACCCGCATCACCGGCAAGCTTACCACCCTGGATTGAAGCACCGAGTGCAACACACTCATCAGGGTTAAGTGATTTGCTGGGCTCGTGTCCTGTAAGTGCCTTAACCTTATCCTGTACGGCAGGGATTCTTGTAGAACCACCTACGAGAAGAACCTTAGATAACTCAGAAGCGTTAAGACCCGCATCCTTAAGTGCGTTATTAACAGGCTCTGCTGTCTTCTCAACAAGGTCATGTGTTAACTCGTCGAACTTAGCTCTTGTAAGAGTCATATCAAAGTGCTTCGGTCCGTCAGCAGTTGCTGTAATGAACGGAAGGTTGATATTAGTCGTTGTTGCTGATGACAATTCCTTCTTAGCCTTCTCGGCTGCTTCCTTAAGTCTCTGAAGTGCCATCTTATCAGTTGAAAGGTCAACGCCTTCAGCATTCTTGAATTCAGAAAGCATCCAGTCTGTAATCTTCTGGTCGAAGTCGTCACCACCGAGTCTGTTATTACCTGATGTAGAGAGAACTTCGATTACGCCGTCACCGATCTCGATAATAGATACATCGAATGTACCACCACCAAGGTCGTATACCATAATCTTCTGCTCGCCTTCGTTATCAAGTCCGTAAGCAAGTGCTGCCGCTGTAGGCTCGTTTATTATACGCTTAACATCAAGTCCGGCAATCTTACCTGCATCCTTAGTTGCCTGACGTTGTGCGTCGTTAAAGTAAGCGGGAACAGTAATGACTGCTTCGTTAACAGTCTCTCCGAGATATCCCTCTGCATCAGCCTTAAGCTTCTGTAAGATCATAGCTGATATCTGCTGTGGGCTGTACTTCTTGTCGTCAATCTTACGACCGTTGTCGGTACCCATATCTCTCTTGATAGAAGAAATTGTCTTCTCGGCATTTGTTACCGCTTGTCTCTTGGCAGGCTCACCGATAAGTCTCTCGCCTGTCTTCGTGAATGCTACGATTGAAGGTGTTGTTCTCGCACCTTCCTGATTAGCTATAACAGTTGGCTTACCACCTTCCATTACGGCTACACAGCTGTTAGTTGTTCCTAAATCGATTCCTATAATTTTTCCCATTGTCTTGCCCTCCTGACATTTTTATTTTTTCGAATTATGGTAAATGTTTTATCACATTTTCACTCTAATTAATTGGCCACCTTAACCATTGCGTGCCTTAGCACCGTATCGTTATACATGTAACCCTTCTGCAGTACTTCAACTACTACATTCTCACCGAGTTCTTCATCCTCCACATGCATTACTGCGTTGTGATAATCGGGGTTGAATTCTTCTCCCTCGGCTTCTATCTCCTTAACGCCGGCTTCTTCGAGGCTTGTCATAAGCTGCTTATACACCATCTTCATTCCGTCTGCGAAGGAATCTCCTTCTTCTGCCGAATCAAGTCCTCTCTCGAAGTTATCTACAACAGGGAGTATCTTTTCAAGTATTGTCTTCGCTCCCATATCGTACATCTGGCCTTTTTCTTTCTCGGTTCGTTTTCTGAAATTCTCGAACTCAGCCATCTGACGGATAACCTTGTCATTTAATTCATCAATTATTTTCTGATGTTTATTCTTCTTTTTCTTCTTATCGGAAGAATCTTTTTTGTCGCCGTCTGAATCGCCTTCTGCGTTGTCGTCGGTGTCATCTGCATTACCGTCTGCGCTGTCGTTACCGCCTTCTGTGTCTTCGTTGTCATCGGCTGAACTATCGGCTGTATCTTCGGCATCATCTCTTGCAACGTCTTCTGATGAGCCATCATCGACTTCTTCGGCTTCGGTCTCTACGTCAGTTTCTTTTTCTTCCGTATCGAAATTTTCGTTAAATACTTTTTTCTTAGCCACGCTTTTTATCCTTTCTTTTATTATTTTTCGCCTTCGCACATTTTTAAGTTATGTGCTGTTGGCATCAATTACATTGTCATTCCTATCACCCTTAACGACCTGCTCGAGTTGTGTCTTAAGATTCTTAAGATTATTTAGAACATTTTCATAATCCATTCGCTTCGGGCCTATGATACCGATTGTACCCTTGACGCCTTCGCCAAGTTCATAGGTCGCTGTTACAACCGAGCAATCCTTCATAGTCTTAATAGAAGAATCATTACCTATATATACCTGAATTCCGGTTTCGTCGGAACTTGCCTCAGCTTCTTCAATGAACTCCGCAAGAGGTTTCTTCTCTTCGAATGCATTAATTAAGTCCTTAGCCTTCTCTGAATCACTAAGCTCCGGATACTTGAAGAAATTGGTTGCTCCGCTTGTATATACCTCCAAGTCATCATCTTCCTTAAGGGTATCGGCAACAGATTGAAGCACTTGTTCAACTATTTCTTCATGGGCTCCCGCCTGATCCTTCATATTGGAAATGAGTGATAAATTAATATCATTCACATTTAACCCGTTTAAGTTGGTGTTAAGAAGCATGTTTAATTTAAGCATTGTCTCGTTGTCCAGGGGCTCGTCTACTTCTATCACTCTGTTCTTAACGATGTTACCTTCCATAACAACTACGGAAAGGACATGATTCTCATCGACGTTGGATATCTGTACGAACTTAACCTTATTGGTAGCAACGGAGGGTGCTAATATCATGCTGGCATACTGTGTATTATTGGCAAGCACCTTAACAACCTGCTTTAAGAGCTTCTCCATCTTACCGGTCTTCTCGAACATTAACTCCTGCATCTGAGTAATCTCTTGTTCCTTCTCAGCCATAAGATGATCTACGTAGAACCTGTAGCCCTTATCGGTGGGGATTCTTCCTGCCGACGTATGTGGCTGAATTATGAAACCGAGTTCTTCTAAGTCTGCCATCTCATTTCTTATTGTCGCAGAGCTTAGGTTAAGATAGCTCTTTGAAATCGTACGAGAACCAACCGGCTCTCCCGTCTCCAAATAATTCTGTATTATAGCGTTAAGAATTATTTCTTTTCTCTCATCTAACTCTTCCATGAAAACCCCTTTTTGTTTCTGTTAGCACTCATATTATTGGAGTGCTAACATTTGCTATACATAATTTAACACCCCTTTAAGATAATGTCAAGGGGTGTTAGTAAAAAAAAGTGTTTTTTTCAGAACCAAACAAATTTTCATACAAATATCCGTCGAATACTTACTACAATACCTTCCAAGCAATCCCTTCATAGCGCCAACCTATTTTCTTGAGATAGTCACGCCCGGTTTCGTCGGATGTCCAGACATGCTCACCGGAAGGACTGTAAGGATTGTATAGCCTATATTGATCCGTTCCCTTAAGGGAGGTTGACTTGTATACGTAGAAAGCTATACCTTCATATGACCAGCCTTGCCTTCTAAGATCTACAGCACCCTTAGAATCAGTTGTAAAGAAGTGCATACCTCCTCCGTTAGGATTATATAATCTATATACGGGGAGTGCATCGGCATCAACTGCCTCTACGGAATAGAAATCGTCCGACGCCTCCCATTGCCAACCCAGACGTTCAAGTGTCTCTTTCTCCTTTTCATCCTGAGTGTAAAAATGCTCGCCCCTGTTACGATCGTAAAAACGATATACTTCACCTTTCTTTATTCTGGCAATGGGAACAATTACATTTCTACCCGCGGTATCATCATATACGAGAGCAGTTCCCGCTCTCTCATTTATCTCTATAACATTCTTAGACTGAGGATTAATTACGGAAGGCGTTCCGATATATGTGGGCGAGATATTACCATGATCCTCATCTCCTATAATCTTATACCATACGTAGTAATTTCCTGCTTCCGTGGCTTTCGGAATATCAGTCGACCATGCTGCATCACCCGGAGATACTTCCGCACTGCTTCCGAGCGCATAATACATAGTTCCACCGGTCACCGAACCGGCCACAGCCATATTCTGCGGAGAGCCTGTATATGTAACATTTACAGCCTTAGGCGCTGTGTATGTTGGTGCTTCCTTACCTACAGTAACCTTACAGTTTGCTGTGAATCCACCGTCTGCTGTTGTTGCTGTAATTACCGCTTCTCCGGTTGCGACACCCGTTACCACACCTAAGCTATCTACGGTTGCCACACTTGTATCACTGCTTTCATATGTAACACTTTTATTGGTTGCATCCTCCGGGAGCACCTTCGGAACTATTGTAAATGTGCTACCGATACTAATTGACTGCTCCGTAGGTGTTATTGTAATACCCGTTACGGGTGTACCACCGTACTTTACTATTGTAAAGCTTGTCTCCTGATTTGTCGGAAGATATGTATATATGTCTGTTTTATCAGTTTCCCTTGCAAATGTGCCGGGAAGTTCGGATTCATACTTGAGATTCTTTGGTATCTCAATCTTAACAAGGCTGTTACAATTCCTGAGAATATTTTTATAACCTGTAACGGACACATCCGGGCCACCGGCTAATCCGCCGAGATCAAAACCGCTTAAGTCAAGCGTCTTAAGCTTCTTACATCCCATGAACATATCGTTCATATATGAAACCCTACTTGTATTAAAATTGCTTAAATCCAAGGATTCTAAACTCTCGCATTGGTCGAACATATAAGTCATATCGGTAACGTTAGATGTATCAAAAGAGCTACTGTTAACCTTTAAGCTTGTTGCAGATTTAAGCCCCAAGAACATGGCTTCCATAGTGACAACCTTAGATGTATTAAAATGCGTTACATCTAAGCTTTTTAAACTTTTACACATATAGAACATATGATTCATATATACAACATTATTTGTTTTGAATCCACCTATGTCCAGTTCTTCAAGACTCTCACATTGATAGAACATCTCGCTCATATTAGTAACATTACTTGTGTCAATCTCGTGACTGAACTTTATAGATTTCAATCCTTTAACATCAGGATACCAATGACCACAAAAGAACTGGTTACAATTATCATTTAGCTTGACGGTATACTCTGCTCCATTAATTGTGGTTTTGGCCGGAATATCGACACTTACGGCCGCCCCCGTTGAGGTTGTAAGACCCTTATACCTTCTGAGTGTAAGTGTATGACCGGTATCATCTTTCTTACATTGGAAACCTTCCCATTCATCCGGAAAATCTTCGGCGTCGGTTAACTTTTGAGAATCCGTCTTTCTTTCCGTCAAATCCTTTGCCGTAACAGACGTACTGAAACATAGTACGGTACATAATGTCATCACTATACACATAAATAACGATATAAACTTTTTCATAGATACTGTCCCCTTCTCTTAACCTAACGTATATTAATTAATTCGTATTATGATTACACATTTTCAATATATCAGACAAACTCCCTCGCAATTATATTCTGCAGTTCAAAGCCCTTCCTTGTGGGCTTAATAAAATTACCGTCATTAACAACTAAGCCCTGCGCCGTCAGCGTATCAATCTCTTCCCTATACACATCACCAAGGCTTCTGTTAAATGTACTATAGAACTCCTCGTATCCCACACCGGCGTTCATCCGAAGACCGAGAATCATGAATTCTGCCATACACTCCTCAGAAGAAAGCTTATCCTCTTCTTCATACTCATTAACGGGATTACTTACCGACCAGTTACCTATATACTTATCAATATCCGTAATGTTCCTATATCTTGTCTCATTATAAAGAGACGCCGCGCCAATGCCGAAGCCGATGTATTCTTTCCGCTTCCAATAGCCGATGTTATGCTTACATTCAAAGCCCTTCTTGGCATAGTTAGATATCTCGTACTGATTGTAGCCTCTGCTATTAAGATATGCATAGGTAAAATCCGTCATCTCACATAGAGTATCCTCATCCGGAAGGAAGCTGGGCATACCGCCCTTACATCTTGTAATATAATCCTCATTATATTTATCGTAAAATAACGTATTTTCTTCAATAATAAGAGAATATACACTCAAATGCTTAAGTCCGAATTTAACTACATCCGAAAAAGTCTTCTTAAGAGACGATACCGTCTGACCGGGAAGCCCGTACATAATATCAACATTTACATTATTAAAGCCAAGGCGAAGAGCCGAATCCAAGGACGTAAGAAAACTCTTATAATCATGGATTCTTCCGAGAAGCTTAAGCTCGCTGTCTTGAGAAGACTGAAGCCCGAAACTTAGGCGATTAATGCCTATGGTCTTATATACGCCAAGCGCTTCCTTGGTTACAGTTCCCGGATTACATTCAATGGTAATCTCAGCGTCATCATCTATGGTAAATGTGTCATTAGCCGTATCCATTATTCTTACAATCAGTTTCGTAAGAAGCGTGCTGGGCGTTCCCCCGCCGATATAGATGCTTGTCACTGTACACTCCGAAAGCTTTGCGCCCTTATACGCAATCTCGGAGCATAAGGCATTAATATAATCCTCTTTTAATTTATCGGAAGCTGTATATGATAAGAAATCGCAGTAATTACATTTCCTAACGCAAAAGGGAATATGAATATACAGTTCTATCTCTCTTCTAGTCTTCATCCAGCTTCAACACACTCATAAATGCGCTCTGAGGGATGTCGACAGAACCCACTTGACGCATTCTCTTCTTTCCTTCCTTCTGCTTCTCTAAGAGCTTCTTCTTACGGGAAATGTCACCGCCGTAGCATTTCGCCAAGACATCCTTTCTTACTGCCTTAACCGTCTCCCTTGCAATTACCTTATTACCGATGGCAGCCTGAATCGGGATCTCGAATAGGTGTCTCGGAATCTCACCCTTTAATTTCTCACACATTTTACGACCGCGCTCGTATGCCGTTCCTTCGAACACGATAAATGACAGAGCATCCACCGGCTCCTTATTAATTAAAATGTCAAGCTTAACAAGGTCGGACTTAACATAGCCCTTCATCTCATAATCAAAGCTTGCGTACCCACGGGAACGGGATTTAAGAGCATCGAAGAAATCATATATTATCTCATTTAATGGCAAGGTATACTTAAGAAGCGCCCTTGTCTCCTCAAGATATTCCATACTAATATATTCGCCGCGTCTCTCCTGGCATAAGTCCATAATTGTCCCGATATAATCGGACGATACCATAATCTCCGCCGAAACAACAGGCTCCTCCATATAGTCAATCTCGGAAGGATCCGGAAGGTTGGTGGGGTTGGTAAGCTCTATCATCTCGCCGTCGGTCTTATGAACTCTGTATACAACAGAAGGTGCCGTGGTAACGAGGTCAAGATTATATTCGCGCTCCAATCTCTCTTCTACTATCTCCAAATGTAGCAGCCCAAGGAAACCGCAGCGAAAGCCGAATCCCAATGCAACAGACGTCTCCGGCTCGTATTGAAGAGCCGCATCATTAAGCTGAAGCTTCTCCAAAGCATCGCGAAGATCGGGGTATTTTGCACCATCAGCGGGATAAAGGCCGCAATAAACCATGGGGTTAACCTTCTTATATCCGGGAAGCGGCTCCGAGCATGGATTATTCTTATGGGTTACGGTATCACCCACTCTCGTATCGGACACGTTCTTAATAGATGCCGTAACGTAACCAACCATTCCTGCCGTAAGCTCGTCGCATGATACGAATTGACCGGCACCGAAATAGCCGACTTCTACAACATCAAATGACGCCTGACTCGCCATCATAAGAATGGTGTCCCCGGGCTTAACCTTTCCCTCCATAATTCTGATAAATACAATAACACCTTTATAAGAATCATATATAGAATCGAAAATCAGAGCTTGCAAAGGATTGTCGTTGTCCCCTGTAGGAGCGGGAAGATCTGTCACAATCTTCTCTAACACGTCCTCCACGTTAAGTCCTGTCTTCGCAGATATCTGTGGTGCGCCCTCTGCCTCTATGCCTATTACATCTTCTATCTCGTCGATAACCCTCTTGGGCTCGGCAGAAGGTAAATCAATCTTATTAATTACGGGAATAATATCAAGGTCGTGGTCAAGTGCCAGATATACGTTAGCCAAAGTCTGAGCTTCTACTCCCTGAGCAGCATCAACAACAAGAATTGCGCCGTCACATGCAGCAAGAGACCTTGACACTTCGTAATTAAAGTCAACATGACCGGGAGTATCAATCAAGTTGAAAATGTACTCATTTCCGTCCTTAGCATTATATACAATACGGACAGCCTGCGACTTAATGGTGATTCCCCGTTCTCTCTCAAGGTCCATATTATCGAGAACCTGAGACTGCATCTCGCGTTCTGTAAGAAGACCGGTCATCTCTATAATTCTGTCGGCAAGGGTAGACTTACCGTGATCTATATGCGCTATTATGCAGAAGTTCCTTATGTATTTATTGTCTATGGACATTGTATCCTCCGGTTAGCTGTCGCTATATATTGTATGACAGACACTGTATTATCAGAGTAATTCTACCATATACACTGTATTTACACAAGAAATATGCTATAATAACAACTATGAATCAAATAGAAAAAGACATTAAAGAAAAAAAGTTCCATAATATATATCTTTTGTACGGAGAAGAGGATTATCTCAAGAGCAAATACGCCAACATGCTTATTGAAGCCGTAGTCGATAACAAGGACTCTATGAATTATTCCTTTTTCGAGGAAAAGAATACGGATGCCGGTGCCGTTATCGAGAATGCTGTCACTCTTCCTTTCTTCGCTGACAAGAGAATTATCCATATGAAGAACAGCGGATATTTCAAGTCGCCTTGTGAAGAGTTCAATAATTACCTTGGTGAAATATGCGAAAGCACTATTTTTCTATTCGTCGAGGATGTAATCGATAAACGCTCAAAGGCTTATAAGGCTGTTAATAAATCTGAGTCCGTAATAGAACTTAATAAACCGAGCGAGCACGATATCAAAGCCTGGATCGGCGGAAAGCTCAAGACCGAACATAAGTCCATGCAAAGAGAAGCCTATCAGGAGTTCATTATTCGTACCGATACAAGCATGGAAAATATGGATATGGAGTTCGAAAAGCTTATCTCATATATCGGAGACAGAGACACCATAACTCTCGACGATGTTAAGGAAGTAACTACCAAGCAGCTTCAATCCAAAGTATTCGATATGATTAACGGAATTGCGGAAAAAAACCCGAAGAAAGTTCTTAACATGTACCATGACCTTCTTGCACAGAAGGAACCTCCCGTCAAGATACTTAGAATAATCGAAAACAACTTCAGAAGAAGCCTTAAGATTAAGGACTTAAAAGCGAACGGCTACTCAGACGACACCATTGCAAAGGAAGCTAAAATTCCAAAATTTGCGATTCCGAAGGAGCTTAATGTAACGAAAAACTTCAGTTCCGCGAGAATTAACGAACTTTTAAATGAAGCCTGCGATATAGAAAAAGACATAAAGACGGGAAAAATCAAGGATCAACTCGCCGTGGAAATGCTGATGATGAAGTATGCGAAGGAGTGAGGCGATTCCGATAGCATCGAACTTTTTAAAAAGTAGTTGAAAAAAATGTTGGGATTTCTTATAATAATTAAGTCGTTATTGAACGAAAGAACCCAACATTTGCACTTCGTGCAAACGTCGCCGGGTCGTAAGGGATCCGTCATCGCGTTGCGATGACACCTTCCGACATAGGCTCCAATAGCTCAGTCGGTAGAGCACTTCACTCGTAATGAAGGGGTCAGCGGTTCAAGTCCGCTTTGGAGCTTCGATACATAAGTATCGATCTTCCACATCACTATGTCATAATACGGAGGTATCTATGACATATTCAAAATTTGAACAGGAAATCTTAGAGATTATCTTAGGCAAACTTCCCGAAGGACACAGCGCGGTAGTTAAGCCAATCTTTAAGAACAACGGTATTGTTCTTCATGGGCTTGTGGTGAGTAACGGTCACTGCAACATTTCCCCAACCATCTATCTTGATTATTACTATGAGGAGATTAAGAACGGCTATTCCTTGGACGAACTGTCCGATCTTATATTGGCACAGTACGAGAAGTTCGCCCTTGAAGATGATTTCGACATCACTTTCTTCACGGATTTCGAGAAATGTAAGGATAATATATCCTATAAGCTTATCAATTATGAGAAGAACAAGGAACTTCTTAAGAGTATCCCCCATATAGTTTATCTTGATCTTGCCATTGTATTCTACTGTCTTATTGACGAAGGAACACTGGAGACAAGTTCCATTCTCATCAAGAATACTCATATGGAGCATTGGGGAATTGATGTTAACGAACTATTCGACATAGCTTCCTTTAATACGCCGAAGCTCTTAGAATCAGACATTAAGAATCTGTCTGAAATTGTGGAGGATATTATGAAGAATAAAGGGGCTGATGTAACATTTCCCATAGAGTACGAGGACGAAAGCCCCATGTACGTACTCACGAATAAGCTTAAGCTCTACGGCGCCTGCTGTATCTTGTATAAGCATCTTCTTGAGGAATTCGCATCTTCCGTCAAGACCGATCTATACATTATTCCAAGCAGTGTCCACGAGGTGCTTCTTGTTCCGAAGAGAGAGGAATACGATAAGGAATACTTGTCTGAGCTTATCAGGGAGGTTAACACCACCGAGCTTTCCCCGGAGGAAGTCTTGTCGGACCATATCTACTACTATTCGAGAAAAGATGATGCAATTTCGTATTAAATCCGAAAAAGGCAAAGAGTTCGTGGCGGTCAAGGGCGATTCCCCTTGGCCGCTCTTTTTGCTGTCATACAATTAAAACACGGGGGGTTCGATTCCCCCGTGTCTCATTTTCCGTAGATATACTAGTCAAACCACTCTTTTCTCTGCTTCTTGGTTGCCACTTTATTGGCGTACATAAAGTCATCAGCCTTCTTAATTACCGTCTCTATATCGTAGCCTTCACCGGCCGCATATCCCACAGCAGCAGAGAGCTCAATCTCAGAATTCTTATTAGTCTCTATAATCGACTTGTTCCATCTGTTAACAATCTCATTAAGCTTAAGCTCCGACTCATTCTCTGTTATCAGGACGAATTCGTCACCGCCGATACGATACGCCTTATGAGTCTCGTCCGTGAATTCCCTAATGGAATCGGCAATTGTAGCTATAAGCTTATCTCCCATTGTATGACCGAGAGTATCGTTGGTTTCCTTAAGTCCGTTAACGTCCCAGAATATTACTCCGACCTTATCAACCGTGGGATAATAATCCTTAATCATCTCACGATATTTGTTCTTGTTGTAGAGCTGCGTCATATCATCAATCTCACTAATTCTTCTAAGATATAATTCACGGAGCTCCCTTTTTGCGATACCGCCCGATGCGTGAAGGAGTACCGGAATAAGCGCAAGGAGGATAAGACACCTGGGAAATGCATAATAAAGCGGAAGTGTAAGCCAGGGATTCTCATTAATAGGTCCGAAATGACCTTGTCCCCATTCATCCACGTAATCATTCAAGGTTCCCGTTGTAAGAAGCGTCATATTGGCATCGCACAGACCGTAGAAGTAACCGCCCATTACCATTGCAAATATTCCTATAACGCTGATAATATACGTAAAAAAGATTATCTTCTTATCGGCATATTGAATAGCATATATAAGGGGAAGAACCGTCGCCAGGATTATATGGTAGGTCAGAACAACTCCCAAGACAAATGTCATTAGAACCGCGAATATTATAATCACGTACTTAAGCCACTTCTTATTGTATCCCGCCAGCTTACAGATGGCTATAAGTATAATCATAAGAACGGACATAAGAAAGAAGCCGTAATTCATAAGGTCTCTGTCCACTATGAATATGTGAAGGACATTCATTATCCAGGCAAATGCCATAATAAAATACGTAACTACAAGACATTTCACAGTAAACTTATTGGCATGTTCGTCAAGAGACTCTGTATCAATCTTAACGTTAATCTCAGCCTCGTCTAATTCCTTTTTCTTTTTCTTAAACATAACTAATTTCCCTTTGATTATATTACTTTAAGCTTATATTCCTTAGCATACAAAAGAAGCTCCTTAGCATTGGTTCTTACTGCATCGGTAACCTCACTGCCGGATAGCATTCTGGACAACTCCTCCACCCTGCTGTCTTCACTCATCTCATTTATAGAGGAAATGGTCTTCGTTCCCACAACATTTTTCTCAATCAGGAAATGCTTATCAGCCATTGCGGCAACCTGCGGCAAATGTGTAATACAAATAACCTGCTTACCCTTTGCCACCACACTTAATTCCTCCGACAGTGCTTGGGCTGTTCTTCCGCTGATACCGGCATCGATTTCATCGAATATCATTGTATCAATAAGATCTGCCGTTGCAAGAACCGTCTTGAGTGCTAGCATAATCCTCGACATTTCACCGCCTGAAGCAATGTTCTTAAGGGGCTTCATCGGCTCCCCGGGATTGGTGCTTATTATGAACTCCGCTTCGTCAATTCCGTTTGCGGTAGGCTTCTCAAGACGTGTGAAATACATATCGAATTCTACATCTAAGAAGTTAAGAGACTCAAGAGATTTTCTTACTTTGGGAAGTAAATCGTAGGAATACTTCTTCCTTACTTCCGTCAGCTTATCACATTCAGTTATAAGGCTATCTTCCGCATTTATTAATTCCTCTTTTAACTTCTCTAAATAACAGTCATAGTCTTCCAGTTGTTCTAATTTCTTCTTGTTAGTCTCTAAAGTGTCAAGAACATCCTCTAAAGTGGGACCATACTTTTGTTTCAATGTGTTAAGAAGATTAAGTCTTGTCTCAAGCTCATTAAATGCGGCATCGTCGAATTCCATTTCCGTAATATACGAGGAAATATCCCGATTAAAATCACTTAGGATCGAATCAGCATCCTCTATCATACTGATGTACTGACTTAGCCTCTCGTCATACTGCTCGATACTTCGAAGACTTCTTATGGCTCTCTCCACACCGTCTATAACACCGCTACCCACATTATTATAAGCCTCATTACAGCTTATTACAATCTTTTCGGCATTACTCATACGATTGTATTCTTCTTCAATTTCGTCATCTTCTCCGAGCTTCACATTAGCCTTCTCGATTTCATCAATCTCGAATCTGAGGAATTCGATATCTCTGTCGCGGTTCTTGCTACCTTCCCTGGCTTCTTCGTACTCCTTGGAAAGCTTGGAATACTCTGTATACAGTTTTCCCACTTCTTCCTTAATGGAGGCTATCTCTGAGGAGCCGTATTCGTCAAGCATCATAAGATGTTTCCTCTTATCGGAAAGCGTCTGATGCTCACTTTGACCGTATATATCAATAAAATATTTCCCTACGGTCTTAAGCTTGTCAGCGGGAACCATCTCTCCGTTAATCTTGGCTGTGGATCGGTTCTCCGTAATCTTACGAGAGAGAATGACTTCGTCATCGAAGCTGATGTCCATGTCAGTGAGAAGCTTTCTCTCCTCATCATCCGTTATGGTAAATGTTGCTTCTACGAGCCCGTCCTTTGTCTCGTCTCTTAAGATTTCCTTTGGCACATTACCGCCGAGGGCAAGACTTAAAGCCCCTAGGATAATAGACTTACCGGCTCCCGTTTCGCCGGATAAAATATTAAGTCCCGGAGCGAACAGAATCTCCTCCTCGTCTATAAGTGCAAGATTTTTAACATGTAAATATACTAACATATGTACCCCTTTCCGACGAAGGCTCAAACCTAACCTTCGTCAGAATCTTGGCATATATAATCATCTGTTTAAAATTGCCCTGAGCCGGCTCATCACATTTGCCATAAGATCAACACTCCTTACGGCGCACATAATTGTATCGTCTCCGGCAATAGAGCCCACTATCTCGTTAAACTTAAGATGGTCAAGGGCTGCCGCAACGGCCATGGCCATTCCGGACACCGTCTTAATTACGAGTATATTATCGGCATTATCCATTGATATAAAGCCATCTCTAAGTATCCTTAAGTATTTCTCGTCAAGATTCTCATCCGTCTCGCTGTATGCGACGTAGCGAAGATGACCGTCCATATCAGACACTTTAGACAGCTTCATCTTACGAATATCGCGAGACACGGTGGATTGTGTTACATCAAAGCCCTCTTTCTTAAGCTCACTTGTAAGCTCTTCCTGTGTCTCGATAGGTTTATTAATTATTATATCTAATATTTTTTCCTGTCTGTCGTTCATATCCATATTTGTATGTAACCCCAAAAGTTAAGCCTGCATTTTATTTCTTATTCTCTCTAAGAAGTTCTCTTCGCTGAGCATAACCATCTTAGCTTCTTCCTTGGCCTTCGATACAATTAGCTTCTCATCTTCCTTAAGATACTTTCTGTGCCGTCCGTCAAATGTTATAAGAACCTTATCAGATGATTCTCTGCTCTTCGGAATCATTTTAACAGAAACCACATCCTCGCTGTCAAGAACAATACTTCTCGAATTCAAGGTGTGAGGATTAATGGGTGTAAGCAGGATTAAAGACGTCTCCGGATTAACGATGGGACCGTGTGCTGACAGATTATACGCCGTTGATCCTGTGGGCGTGGAAATAATTATTCCGTCACAGTCGTATGTAAAGAGGTATTGGTCGTTAACGTATACGGAGAGTCTTGCCACATGCTGCTCCTCCGGCGACCTTATAATTACGTCATTAAGAGCCGGGAGTCTGTCACTATCCTTTTCCGTCGGAGTGATGAATCCACTAAGCATCATTCTGTTCTCAATGGCGTAGTCATCCTCGAACAGTCGGTCGAGCGCCGAGAATACTGTGTCCTTATCAAGGTCGCAGAGGTATCCCATATGACCGAAGTTGATACCGAGGATCGGGATATCCATTCCGAAGCATTTCTCAGATGCACGAATCATTGTGCCGTCACCACCGATTGCAAGAACACATTCTGTTCCCTCGGGTATGGTAAATGTGTCGCCGAGAACGGCAAAGTCACTATTTCCGCCCTTACTCTTAATTGACTTACATATCTTTTTAGCAAGCGTAATCTTATCTCTGTGATTATCTCTTACAACAATAAAATAATTATTCATTCAGCTTATCGTGTGCTCCTTTAACTATGTCTTCTGCCATTTTTATTAAGTCATCATTTAATTTCTGCCCGACATCTGTATCTATCCCGGAACGTCCGTCTTCAGTCTTCGTCATATATATCAGGTACTCAATATTACCTTCAGGTCCTTTAATGGGCGAATAATCAAGTTTGTTAACGGTGAATCCGTTGTCAATGGCGAATCCTATCACATTTATAATAACCTCAAGATGAGTCTTAGGATCTCTTACGACTCCCTTCTTACCCACCTTATCCTTGCCGGCTTCGAATTGGGGTTTAATAAGAGATACCATCTCTCCGCCGGTCTTAAGGAGATTATATGCCGCAGGAAAAACCTTGGATAGCGAAATAAACGATACATCACAGCTTGCAAAATCAAGTACATCATCTATATCTTCGGGTGTCACGTAACGGATATTGGTTTTCTCCATACATACGACACGTTCGTCACACCGTAACTTATAGTCGAACTGACCGTATCCCACATCAACCGCATATACCTTTCCTGCACCATTCTGAAGCATGCAATCGGTGAATCCGCCTGTTGACGCCCCGATATCCATGCATATCTTTCCTTCAAGCTGTAAGTCAAAGCTTTCTATGGCTTTTTCAAGCTTAAGGCCTCCGCGACTTACGTAAGGAAGCGCCTTACCGTGAAGTTCTATATTAGCATTTTCATCGAACTTAGTCCCGGGCTTATCTTCCCTCTCATTATCAACGAATATCTGCCCTGCCATTATAAGCGCCTTGGCCTTCTCCCTGGAAGGTGCTATTCCCTTACTCACAACAAGTATATCTAAGCGTTCTTTCATTGAAGGACTTCCTTAATTTTATCATATATAGACTTAGGATCCATTCCAAGAGATTCTTGAAGTTCACCTACGCTTCCGTGAGGAACGAAATCATCGGGAAGGGAAATGTTAATAATCTTACCCTTGTAACCGTTCCTGTATAAGATATCACTCACATTTTCACCCATTCCACCGGAATATACATTGTCCTCTAACGTAACGATGCATTTATATTTATCTATTGCATCAAGAATATATTCTTCGTCAAGAGGCTTGGCGAATCTCGCATTACGGATTGTAGGCTGCTTTCCCTCCGCCTTCATCATCTTACCGACTTCTATGGCATTCCTGAACATACTTCCCAGCGCAAAGAGAAGTACATCTTTGCCCTCAAATATCCCTTCCGATTTGCCGAGTTCAATCGGTGCCCTAAACTCTTTATAATTAACGAATGCTTCTCCTCTCGGATATCTTACCGCAATAGGACCGTCGTACTTGAAGGCAAACTTCAGCATATCAGATAACTCCCACTTATTCTTGGGTGCCATTATAACCATGTTAGGCATTTCTCCGAGATATGATATGTCAAATGCTCCGTGGTGCGTAGGTCCGTCGGCTCCGACCAGCCCCGCCCTGTCAATTGCAAATATCACGTGTAATTTCTGCATACAGACATCATGAAGAATCTGATCGTATGCTCTCTGCAGAAACGACGAATATACTGCGAATATGGGCTTAAAGCCTTGTGTCGCAAGACCTGCCGCAAATGACACCGCATGCTGTTCCGCTATTCCCACATCAAAGAATCTGTCGGGGAACATATTCCTGAATCGTTTCAGTCCCACTCCATCTGCCATGGCTGCTGTTATTGCAACAATATCTCTGTCTCTATCACCCATTTTCCTCATAACGGTAGAGAAAATGTCCGTATATGAAGGAGTTGCGGGCTTAAGAGGGAGACCTTTCTCCACATCAAACGGTCCGGAACCGTGGAATCTGGAAGGATGACGCTCCGCCGGTATAAAGCCTTTGCCCTTCTTGGTCCTAACGTGAACAATTACAGCTCCTTGATAACGAAGTGCCTCTTCAAAAACCTTAACCATAGCGTTAATATCGTGACCGTCAATGGGACCTAAGTACAGGATTCCCATTTCCTCATACATCATTCCGGGTATCACAAGGGACTTAATACCGCTCTTAGTCTTCTGAATCTGCCTGATAAGCTTATCGCCGTATACGGGAATCTTCTCTAAGGAGTGCATTACATCTTCTTTAAGCCCCATATAGTTATCACTCGTTCTAAGCTTACTCAAGTGATTACTAACGCCTCCCACGTTCTTAGAGATTGACATCTCGTTATCGTTAAGAACAATGACGAAATTCTTCTTAAAATCCGACGCGTTATTAAGGGCTTCGAATGACATACCGCCCGTCATTGACCCGTCACCGATAACGGCTATAACCTTGTTGTCTTCGCCTTTCATTTCTCTTGCCCATGCCATGCCCAGTCCTGCGGAAATGGATGTGGTTGAGTGACCTGTATCAAATACATCGCAGTCACTTTCCTCTCTCTTGGGGAATCCGCTCATACCGCCGAACTGCCTTAAGTTATCGAAGCCTTCCTTTCGACCGGTAAGAATCTTATGAGTATAACTCTGATGACCTACGTCCCATATAATTTTATCCTTAGGAAGATCGCACACAAGGTGAAGAGCTATGGTAAGCTCCACTACGCCTAAGTTGGACGCTATATGACCGCCTGTCTTCGATAACTTCTTAATAAGGAATTCTCTTATCTCATCGCTAAGAAGAATAACCTCTTCCGGCTCTAATTTCTTAATATCGTTGGGCTTATTAATCTTATCTAATATCATTCTTTCAACCCTTTTTTTATAATCTTGATATAATTACTCTTCTATATCAGTTAACTCTCCATCTTTTGAAAGCTCGGCTACCTTCTTCTCCACAGCAGTAATCTTGTCGTTAGCCGATTTTAATTTCTTCATACCCTTCTCGTATAATTCAAAAGACTTCTCAAGAGGCACACCCTCTTCTTCCATCTTACCTATTATATCTTCCAATTCTTCGAATTCTTCTTCTAATGTCTTAGCCATATCCACCTCGTTTTGTAACTATTTCTCTATTTCGGTTACTTTGGTTCGTACCTTTCCTTCGTTAAAATATATCTTAAGCTCATCTCCGACACTTAAGTCTGATGCTTTCGTAACATTCTTGTCGTTCTTATCAGCCACGTAGGAGAAGCCCGACTTTAGCTTCCCTGCCGGAGACAGACCCTCCAGCTTACCGGCAAGATTCTCTAAATTATGTCTTGATTTAATAACTCGCATATTTATTGAATCATCAAGCCGCTTCGATATATCAGCAAGTCGCATCTCATATTGCAACAAGAGATTATCGGGACTCTTTGAATACAACCGATTCTTCATAAGCTCATATCTGTTCTTAGAATCACCTATATTCTTCTTCATAAGATAATCGAGTCTCAGCCTGATATTCTCAATTTCATCAATAAATGCGTCGTATTCGAATACCGCCTTCTCGGCCGCCGCAGTAGGCGTAGCCGCCCTGTAATCCGCGACAAAGTCTGAAATTGTATAGTCAACCTCATGTCCAACGGCGCTTATAACAGGCGTATTACAAGCAAATATCGCCCTTGCAACCTCTTCTTCGTTAAAAGCCCATAGGTCTTCTATTGAACCGCCGCCGCGGCCTACGATAATAACGTCGAAGTCCATTTCATCAAGAACCGCAATGCCTTCAGCAATATTTTCCGCAGCCCCCTCTCCCTGAACGAGCGTAGGATACAGCACAATCTCGATATGAGGATTCCGCTTAACAGCCGTTGTAATTATATCGTGAATCGCCGCACCTGTTCTAGCTGTAACTACGCCGATACGAGTAGCGTATTCGGGGATTGGTCTCTTGTAGGATTCGTCGAACATCCCCATTTCCTCGAACTCTTTTTTAAGTTCTTCGAACTTTTTATATAATTCACCGATTCCGGCTTTTTCGAAGCTTGATGCGTATATTTGATATTTACCCGCTACGCTGTATACACCGACCTTACCTGTCACGATTACGCTGTCACCTGTCTTCACGGGAAATGTTAAGCCCTTGGCTCTACTCCCCCGAAACATTACGCCTGCTATACATGATTTCTCATCCTTAAGCGTAAAATAAATGTGACCGCTCGTATGATAAGTGATATTGGATATTTCCCCTTGTATACTTACATTTCCAAGCATAAAGTCGGTCTCGAACATACCGCTTATGTAATTGTTAACTTCACTGACACTTAATATATCTTTCGCCATACATTTTCACTATTTAACAATCTTAGCCATAACCCCGTTAACAAAGGATCCCGATTTATCGCCACCGTACACCTTGGCAATCTCAACAGCTTCGTTAATTACGATCGGAGCTTCAAGCTTATCGTAGTCATATTCATATACGGCAACCCTAAGAATCGCTAATTCCACCTTACCGATACGGTTAATCGTCCATTTATCAAGGGAATCTTCAATCCGCTTATCGATTGCATCAAGATTCTTAATTATATCATCACATTTCCCCTTAACCTCTTCGGCATCCTTCTCTGTTACGGTAACGCCTTCGGGATGGGTATTCTCGTCGTACAAAAGCTCTAATTGTTCGCTCTTATATTCTTCGTTATAAAAATCAAGTTCGAAGATACCTTTAAAGACCTCGGTTCTGAATTGTCTCTTATTTAATCCCTTACTCATCTTAATGCTCCATAAATCAAGGTACAAAAATAGGGTGCCTGAAACACCCTAAATTATACAATATTTGCCTGTAAATGTAAAAATATTTTACGCTTCGCTGATTACGCTCGATATCTTAATATCTATATTAGACACGTTAACGCCCGTCATACTTTCGATAGTAGACTTAACCTTCTCCTGCACCTGTTCACAGAGCTTGGGAATCTCGTATCCGTATCTAAGATTAAGCGCCATCTTAATTCTGATATCATTGTCGCTTCCCGATATCTTAACACCCTTAGAGAGCTTGCTGGGGCTTGACTTGGTAATCATATCGTTAGTAAGATTACCGGAAAGAGAATCAACTCCGTCAATCTCCGTAGCTGACAGACCGGCAATTATTGACATAACTTCACCGGCAACGCTAACACCTTCATTAACATTAAAAACCATTCCATCTTCAGCCATAATAACGCCTCCGTTCTCTTAACAAACTATGCAAAAAGTGAGATACGGGGGAATCGAACCCCCGACAACTTGATTAAAAGTCAAGTGCTCTACCGACTGAGCTAGTATCCCGTTTTATAAGGCGGAAAACCACCAGGGTGGGCGGTGGGATTCGAACCCACGGCCTCCAGAGCCACAATCTGGCGCGCTAACCAACTGCGCCACGTCCACCGCGTTAATTAAATAAAAACCACCGACAAACTGGGCTAGCAGGATTCGAACCTGCGAATGCTGGAATCAAAATCCAGTGCCTTACCGCTTGGCGATAGCCCAACACACGTGCTCGAAGGGATTCGAACCCCCGACCCACGGCTTAGAAGGCCGTTGCTCTATCCAGCTGAGCTACGAACACACTATGGTACATACCTGCGAAGCAGGTGTGCTCCACGACGAACCCGCTCCGACGTAGTCGGACTACAATCGGGTGAGTCTCCTTACATACACTACAAACGAGTTATGTAAGAATAGCGGGTGATGGGAATCGAACCCACGTATCCAGCTTGGAAGGCTGGTGTTCTACCATTGAACTACACCCGCATACAGTACAGCCACAAGGCTGTTATCAAATTAATTGTAATAAGCATTCTACTCGGGGTGACAGGATTCGAACCTGCGACCCCCTGGTCCCAAACCAGGTGCTCTAGCCAAACTGAGCCACACCCCGATTTTGGTCATTAATGCACAACGCACAGTATATTATAGAGAAATCTACGCCCAATGTCAACATTTTTTTATAAGTATTGAAATTATTTAACGGGCAACATATCGACATACCTTACGGCAGCTTCAATTTCACCGTTTTTATCAACATTTAACACACCGTAAGTACCGCGTCTATTGTATTGTCTGGGATATGTGAGGCTTCCGGGATTAATAATGGTACAGCCCTTATATTCCTCTATCTCAGGCTGATGGGTGTGACCGTACAGAATATAATCGGCTCCTACTTCCCTCGCCCTCTTAACAAGTCCGTCATAGCTTGCCTTACAACGCTCTCTGTGACCGTGTGTGAGAAGGAGCACGTGCTTTCCCACCTCCAGAACCACTTCATATGGAAGAGAGGAGCTCCAGTCGCAATTTCCTCTCACAAGCTCAACAGGGCATTTTGCAACGTTTAAGAGATATCTACCCTCATTTTCCGAATCACCCAGATGATATATTCTATCCGGTGCCACAACATCAATCAGTCTGTCTATATCCCTGTCGTGTCCATGTGTATCGCTTATAACAAGAATTCTCATATTACTTACCAACCCCAAGCGAAATAAGCTCATCTCTTATTGCGCGAAGAGCCTTTCCTCTGTGACTTATCTTATTCTTATCTTCTGCTGACATCTCAGCCGTTGTACAGCCAAACGATGGAACGTAGAATATGGGGTCGTAACCGAATCCGTTCTCTCCGGCTATACTATAACCTATCATTCCCTCTATTGTTCCTCGTCTTGTCACACATTTACCCGAACCATCGTCAGTGGGGACATAAGCCGCAACAGCACATACAAACCTTGCCGTCCTCTTCTCGTCCGGGACACCGTTAAGCTTATCGATTATTGCCTGATTCTTAATATCATACGACGTATCCTCCCCCATAAAACGCGCAGAATAAATGCCCGGCGCCTTATCAAGATAGTCTACTTCAAGACCGGAGTCATCGGAAAGCACTATATCATCCGGGCTAAGCTTTGCTATTGCCTTCGTCTTAATCATGGCATTTTCCTCAAAGGTTGTGCCATCTTCCACGATATCAGCCGATATTCCGGCTTCCTTCATAGACAGGATTTCAAGGCCGATATCAGATAATATCTCCCGAATCTCCCTCATCTTATTCTCATTTCCCGTTGCAAATATAATTCTCATTGCCTACTCCTTATATGTCTTATTAATCATTTCCTTAATGGATTCGTAGAGTGCCTTCGCACACTGTCCTTGATAATAGCTGTCATTAAGCTTAAGTAAATCCTCGGGATTAGATAAGAATCCCACCTCAACAAGTGCCACCGGCGACTTGGAATTATGAATAATGTAAATGTCATCGCCGTTAACAAGTCCGCGATTAGCACTTCGAAGAGTATCACATAACTTCTCGAGGCAAATGTCTGCAAACTCTAAAGAAAGCATCGTCGGATCGCTTGCATAGTAGAGAACCTGCGTACCGCTTGTTGTCTTAGCACCAAATCCCGATATTGAATTATTATGGACGCTTAGGAATACGTCAGCCATAACGTCATTGGCAAGTCCCACTCTCTCTTCGAGGGACGGATTGTCATCCTCAAGCCTTGTATAATAAGCCTTAATCGTAGGATCTTGATCGAGTAGTTCCTTAAGCTTCAGAACAATATTTAAGTCTATATCCTTTTCGTAAGTATCCTTCTCAACGGCTCCCACGTCCTTACCACCGTGACCTGCATCGATAACAACGACATTTTCATAGACATCATGAGGATTGGCAAAATCCAAGTAGACATAGCCATCCTCTGCCGTTTTAATCGGTGCATATATTCCGTTAAGTTCAATCTCAAAGTACGCCTTGCCACCATTCGTATAAGCATCAAGGTCATCAATTCGCCCTGCGGATCCCATAATAGGATCATTCTCGAGATACTGACTGTCGGCACCGGGTATAGCTACCGTGACAGTTCTGTCAAGCACATCTTCATCTATTGTCACGCTGTCGGGCGTTATTCCCTCGGGAAGCGTTATTCTTATCTGTCCTTTTTTAGAAAACGCTTCTATCTCGCTCGCCTTTTCTTCCTCTTCGCTAACAATTTTAGCAAGCATTTCTTTGTTCTCTCGTTTTTCCTTAATATCCTTCGCAAGAACCTCGGATTTACCGTGAATATCGTCGATTCCGAGAAGAAGAACCATAGTAACAACGAGAAAACAGCTAAGAACTATGGAGAAGATTTTTATTATTTTTTTCTCCATATTATACCCCCATATTGGTCGTGTAGGCCTTAAGGCAGAGATTACCGTTCGCCTTCTCCTCCACCGACTCCCACGTTATTCCGTCTCGGCTGATATAACCTTCGCCGTCGTCAACCTTAACGTTCTTATCGGCATCGCTCACTATATATTCCATAGCAACGGGGCGAAGCACATTAGGCACCCGAATGTCTATTAGTATTGCGAATTTCTCTCCCGATTGAAGCTCAACAGGATTATCGAGTTCAATGGTATAGAAACCTGCCTCCTCAAAAGTAGCCGATGCAACCTGTTCTCTTTCCTTAAGGTTATCGGTATCCTTGTAGTTCCTGACAAGATATACGTTAACCGAAGCATTTTTATCGATTGCATAAAGCCCGATTGAACGCAGTTTCTCGCCTGACTTAGCAGTGTATACATTGGCGGCAAAAGCGTTGCTCTGACCGTAACCAAGCTGTCCCTTCCAACCGCATAAATCACTCTGGTAAATGTTATCGTAATAGCCGGGTTCGTATATTCTCGAATATGACACTGCCTGAGATCCTATATTAGTATCGTAGTATGATACGTAGAATACTCCGTTCTCTCCGAAGGCCTTGCCCCAGCTGTTCTGACAGATAAATGCTCCGTCCCCCCTAACCGGTACACCGAAATTAGCGGCAGGGTAATTATCGTCCCATCCGATTATTGTAATCTCGTGATTAGGTCCGTTAACGCCGTCGTAACAATATGAATTGGTCTCCGGATTATAGTAATTAGAACTGTTCAAGTTGGAGCTTGACACATTAGCATGTATTGATGTTGATACTCCGCCGAATTTATATACAGCCCATTTTATATCTTCTCTGTCATTATGAGTATAGAAACGCGCTTCCTGTACGTGCTTAGCAATGTCTTTGTCATTACCCGATAGTTTAATCGCGCCTGAATTCTTATAAATTGGGCCGTTCCATGATAAGAGATACGCCAAGGCATTGGTAAATGCTCCTCCCGCATTATTCTGTGATACCTCTCCGTTAAATGCTATCATATCATCCACGTCAAAATCGGCTTTCTTAGGAATAACGGAACTCTCAAGCGCCAGAATACTTGCATAGGCCCAGCATGTTGTATCGCTTCCCTGATTCATGGCTTCTGCCACGCGACCGTAGTCACGAAGGTCGAATTTATCAGGCAAAGTACTTTTATTATGGTTAGAATTAATATTTACTTCAAGAGTTTCAAAGTTGGCGTCAACGGTATATCCAATAATCTTACATATATCGTCGGCACGAACGTAATCAATTGTATCTTCACTTAGTAAATCCAGCTTGGTATTGGTACCGTTATAAAGCACCGTCGCCTTATTGTCACCCGAATAAAACGCACTTACATTAAGCTTATCTCTTACGAAGTCCAGAGAGAAAAGAATGCTCTTATCCTGTCCTACATGAACTTCGCCGAACTCTTTCTTAACATCTTGTCCGTCAAGCTTAACATTAAGCCTCTTCTCGTCGTTAATGCTCCTGGCAATAAGAGGATAGAATATATCCTCCTTTAGATTGGCTCCGCGAAATTCGTCGACACTTCCGAAGGATTCACTAAGAGTATTAAGTTTCAGAATGAGGAGCAATATAATAACAACTCCCGTTATAATATACGGTCTCGCCTGTTTCATAAATTAATCCTTGATTTAATTTAACTCTTTCTTCCTTTTAGGTGGTTTGGCGCCAAGATACTGGTAATAGTATGTCTTAATCATACCGTTATAAATCTTCCTGTTCTTATCAGCCTTCCTGCCTATATATCTATTTGCTTCCTCGTAGCTTGTAATTACATACATAGACCAGTCGTCAAGACTCTTATACACATTTCCAAGGGTAGTATAGAGAGCCGGAAGTTCTTCCGAATCAAGAAGCCTCTCGCCGTAAGGTGGATTCGTTACGATGAATCCGTACTTCTTAGAGCTTGACATATCCTTAACATCTCTCTTTTGGAAATGTATTAGTCTATCTACTCCCGCAAGGCTTGCATTCTTCATAGCAATATCAATCATACCGGGATCAATATCGTATCCTTGAATATTAGTCGTAACATCGGTATCCACGGACTCCTTCGCTTCATCCCTGACATCCTTCCATACATCGCCTTGATAGAGATTCTGCCACCTCTCCGCCGTAAATGTCCTGTGAAGCCCGGGAGCGATGTTCGATGCCATCATAGCAGCTTCTATCGGTATTGTCCCGCTTCCACAGAAGGGGTCTACCAAAATCCTGTCCTTTCTCCAGGGTGTAAGCTTAATAAGTGCCGATGCAATTGTTTCTGAAAGGGGTGCATCGCTTGTAAGCTTTCTGTAGCCTCTCTTATGAAGGGGAACCCCCGTGGTGTCGAGTCCAACCGTTACCATATCCTTCATAATGAATATTCGAACAGGGAATTCTCTTCCGTCTTCATCGAACCACTCTATATTATACTTTTTTTGAAGCCTGCTTACCATAGCTTTTTTCACGATAGACTGTATATCTGATGTGGAAAACAGCTTGCTTTTAACGGATGTGGCTTTAGTAACCCAGAATTTACCGTCCTTCGGGATGAAATCCTCCCAAGGAAGCTCTTTAATTCCCTCGAATAGTTCGTCAAATGTTGTGGCTTCGAACTGCCCAATCTTAATAAGTATTCGCTCGGCACATCTTATATGTATATTGGCATATGCCACAGCCTCAAGATCTCCGAGGAACGTAACCCTTCCGTCTTCAACAGTGGTTATCTCATATCCCAAATCATATATTTCTCGCTTAACAACCGCTTCCAAGCCAAAGTGGCACGGTGCCATAATCTCTAATGGTTCCATATTATATCCTTTATCCAACGCATTATATTTAATTATATTATAGACTCAAGCTTATTTCCATAAAAACCTTAAACGGCACACCGCAAAAAGAGACTTCGCATTACTGCGAAGTCTCTACACTAATTACAAATCACATATTATACATAGACATCGACTGTAGCACCTATAACGTCGTAAGCTGTTCCCTGTCTATCTCTGCCGTATCCGTTGGTTACCCCCTCAAAGCCTCCTGCTATATCGTTAAATGCCTTAGAGACTCTCACTCCTTCTTCAGCCTTCTCTACCGGAGATACTAACCTTGCGTTGGGATATTGAACCGGGTTCACTAACCCTACGTCACTGCTTCCTCCGACTGCTTGCAACGATTCTGCAAAGGATGCAGATGTTACTGACTGATTAGATAAACCATACGATAATGGCTTCACCTGAGAAAGACCACTTCCTACTCTATTTACGCTATATTCCATATGCCACCTTCTATATCAGAACCCAGATTGTTAAGATTCTGTATCATTCTAAATGTCTTAGCAGGATCTTCACCGGATTCAATTACTTCGAATTCTCTGTCCTCTCGTTGTTCGCGCTCGAGTGCTGACATTCTGGCGTTAAGCCTTGCCGCATCTCTCTTAGCATCTTCTCTTACGTTCTTCTCGACGTCTTTCGACTCTTCTCGAACTCTTTCTCTACCATCCTTAACTTCTTCAGACTTTATATCGGCTTTCTTCGTCTCAGCCTTAACCGTCTCTGCTTTCACAGTTTCAGCTTTAGCTGTCTCAACCTTAGCAACATCGGCTTTAACCGCCTCCGTTTTAGTACTAAAATCTTCTCTCGCCTTAAAGTCCTCTTTAGCCTTATCATCTCTAGCCGTATCAATCTTCTTTCTTTGATCCGAAGAATCGTTCTTTACTTGCTCAGACTGAAGCATTTCTTTTCTCTGCTCCATCTTCGTATCGTAATCATAACGTGTAATACGACCTTCATGGTAGAATCTCTCGACCTGTGCGTTAGTATAACCAACAAGAGAATCTATCTTTGGCAACTCCTCTTCTTCAGGAACCCTTGCCATTACATCATCCTTGTTCTTCGGCTTACTAAATACTGCACCGTCCTCATTCTCGATAATGCTACTACGCTTGAACTCGTCGCCATACTCATTAATTGATGCATTTGCATTAGCTCCTACGCTACTTATCTTAGATGCATCCGTGCCCTTGGATCCGACACTTAGGGAAGGTATATATGGCTTATATTGCACATTATTATTCGTAATGCTGTTAACAACACTCATATGCTTTACCTCCTTCCCTATTCTAAATAGTGAGTATAACACTTTGTGATTTGTAAATCATGTCTAAAAATGGAGACACTACTCCCATAGACATATTTTGGTACTAATATTATAGCAAGTAAAGAATAATAAATCAACACTTAATTTTGAATTTTTCTAATTTTTTTATATTTTTCTACCAAGTTGTCTGATAATTTAACCCTAACAAGAAAATATTACCGACGAAATTCCTGTTTAAATGCTTATTCACTCTTCTGTAATGCTTTATTTAGCCTCATAAGCCATCCTGTATATGTCAAGTATTTCCTCGTAGCCAAGCTCTTTGTAACCCGGAAGTACCCTCTTCTTACCGCGAGTACACCGTAGTCGGCGTACTGTAGATAAAATCCTTCATAAATACCTCCTTCACTTACTGTCCAAAATCCTCACTCACATATTCTTCTATTCAAAAACCTTTCTATAGAGAAGCGGTGGCACCGTATCACCGCCCATAAAGGCTTCACTGCTTGCGTTGGCGCTATATATTGGAAACAGGGCGGAACGCTTTCATAGCAAGCACCGGTGTTATCTTCTCTCTAGGAAATGTAAGGTCATAACATAATAACACCCCGCCCGATATGATGATTCGAGCGGGGTTAAATGTTTTCAACTAATCAAGTATATTCGGCATCAATCAATCTTAAAGCTACTTATTGATTTTGTAATTTCCTTTGCAGAATTAGATACATTATTAGATGTATCATCCAAATCCTTTGATTGTGCTGCCACCTGTCTGGCGCTATTTGTAAGTTCTCCTACGGATGAAGATACTTCTTGTGCAGAAGCCGACTGTTCTTCACTGATAGCTGCTACAGAACTTGCAACATCATTAACAGAATTCATCATCTCAATCATTTCATCCATGTTCTTACCTGTCACATCAAGATCTTCAAATATCTGTGCAAATGTTGATTCAGCGGTAGCAACCGCCTCTACACTACTGTTAATCTCACGCATGTTAGAATCTGACTTCTCTGAAAGTTCTGATATCTGATGCGTAATCTCTTGAATTATCTGCGAAATCTCAGTTGTGGCATTAGAACTGTCAGCAGCAAGTGTTCCGATTTCTCCCGCAACAACAGCAAATCCTTTGCCTGCCTCTCCTGCACGAGCAGCTTCAATAGAAGCGTTAAGTGACAGAAGATTAGTCTGTTCAGAGATAGAATTAATCATCTCAATAATCTTATTAATCTTCTCTGCTGATTCCCCTACAGCCTCAACAACATCATTCATACCTGTCATCGAATCAGAGATGTGTGTCATATTCTGTGCAACGGTCTGCATATCTTGTTGTCCGACCTTCGCTTTATCAACTAATGAACTCATTGTCTCATTTGCCTCATTACCACGCTCAGTAAGCTCACTGACTGATTGTGCAAGCGTTGTGGCATTCTGCGCAAGCTCCTCAACAGCGTGATTCATGCCCTCCATAATGTTGGCGATAGAATCCATATTATTAGACTGCTCATTAGCTTCCTTATTGAGAATCTCAGAAGCATCCCTACTCGTTATAACATCCTCTTCCAGCTTCTCTGTGTTACTCTGAATAGAATGGATAGCGTCTTTCATCTTCTCAACATAGGTCTTCATCTCACCTTGGATCAAACCTATCTCGTTATCCTTACCCTTCTTAATATCAATAGTAAAGTTACCGTTAGATACCTCGGTAATCTGATCCGCCAACACATTTACAGGCTGTGTAACAACCTTATGAACAATTAATATTAATGCTCCGCCAAGAAGAATAATTACGACCAGCATAACAATTACACCGAATATCTGAATCTTCGTAGCGTCAGACATAATAATCGACTCTGATATTGATGATACAATCGTCCAATCGGTTCCGGGAACCATTGATGCAGCAACATACAACGATCCTTGTCCCTCTACATCGATAACCTTAGGTGTGCTGATCGCATTTTCATCAGAATAGTATTTCTCTAAAGTCACAAGACCGGGATCACTAAGTTCTGATATTTTTTTGCCGTTATAGCTTGCATCCGGGAAGGAAAGAACATAATCTCCTGTGAAGAGCATGGTATTACCTTCTCTCATGGGCTTATACTCAGAGACCTTCTTAAGAATCGGAGTCAAGTATAAATCAAGCCCCATAACTCCCGTCTTACCACTTGGGGTTTCGACCTTTCTTGAAAATGTAACACACAGATTACCTGATGTTTCATCAACATAGGGTTCTGAGCAAGTTAATGTATCGTATTCAAGTCCGGCCTTATACCAGCCTCTTGTTGTAACATCAAAGTCAGCCTTAGGAACATATCCGTTAGAAAACACAGTTGATTTATCAGACCATCCAATATATAATACCGGCTCCATTGATTGATCAAATGTATTAGCCGTCTTAATTAATTCCTCAATCTGTGCATCGGATAATTGCATAGAATTAACAGTTGTCGCAATTTGATTGGCTCGATCCACTACATTCTCAACATCAAGTGCCAAATCCTTGGCGTTTGATTCCGTACAATCCCTTAGATCGGTAGACGCCAACTCTTGTATACTGCTTCGACTTTGCAGTGTAGTAAATATAATAATGCCGATAATAGCAACGGCTGTAATAGGAATTAGCACCTTAAGGAGCGAACCGGCTACGCTTCCCTTCGTACGCTTCCTTTTAGTATTGGTCTTTGCATTTTCAGTTGCCATAATAATCTCCCCTCAATGTGTCAAAAAACACTTTTTCTCGTACTTAATAGCCGATATATATATTAACAAATATAGCATGCATATGCAAGGTAATTATCCGTCATGTTAATTCTCTTATAATGTTCTGCCCAGTCACTGCTACGTAGTAAACCCTTATTCAATTCAAAATCCGGAAACAAAATCGAAATAAGATTAATATGATAGTCGATACACTACTCGAATGAGCAATATACCTTAAATAATACCTCGCCCGACATAAGTCGGGCGAGGACATAATCAACAAATCAAGCTATAACTACTTATTAGCGATAGCTGCCTGTGCTGCTGCGAGCCTTGCAATCGGAACTCTGAATGGTGAGCATGATACATAATCAAGACCAATCTTATGGCAGAACTCAACGGAAGAAGGATCTCCGCCGTGCTCTCCGCAGATACCAACGTGAAGGTTAGGATTAGCGGGCTTACCGAGCTTAATAGCTGTCTCCATAAGCTTACCAACACCTGTCTGATCAAGCTTAGCGAACGGATCATTCTCGAATATCTTCTTGTCATAGTAAGCATCTAAGAACTTACCTGAGTCATCACGAGAGAATCCGAATGTCATCTGAGTTAAGTCGTTAGTACCGAAGCAGAAGAAATCAGCTTCCTTAGCGATATCGTCGGCTGTAAGTGCAGCTCTCGGAATCTCAATCATTGTACCAACTTCATACTCAAGCTTAATTCCTGCCTTCTCAATCTCGGCATCAGCTGTCTCAACAACAATCTTCTTAACGAACTTAAGCTCTTCAGCTTCACATACAAGAGGAATCATAATCTCAGGCTTAACTGTCCAATCACTGTGAGCCTTCTGCACTTCGATAGCCGCACGGATTACAGCCTTAGTCTGCATCTTAGCAATCTCAGGATATGTAACTGCAAGACGGCATCCTCTGTGACCCATCATAGGGTTGAATTCGTGAAGTGAATCAATAAGTGCCTTAATATCATCTACTGACTTACCTTGAGCATCAGCTAACTTCTTAATATCTTCTTCCTCTGTAGGAACGAACTCATGAAGAGGAGGATCTAAGAAACGGATAGTAACAGGATATCCTTCAAGTGCTTCATATAACGCCTTGAAGTCGCCCTGCTGATAAGGAAGAATCTTATCAAGTGCAGCTTCTCTCTCTTCTACTGTATCAGCACAGATCATTTCACGGAAAGCAGCAATTCTGTCTTCCTCGAAGAACATATGCTCTGTACGGCAAAGTCCGATACCTTCAGCGCCAAGCTCTCTAGCCTTCTTAGCGTCTTGAGGAGTGTCGGCATTGGTACGAACCTTAAGTGTTCTGTACTTATCAGCCCAAGCCATAACACGACCGAATGTTCCTGCTATGCTTGCATCAACTGTAGGAATAATCTCTCCGTAGATATTACCTGTTGTTCCGTCGATTGAGATCTCAGAACCTTCTACGAATTTCTTTCCTGCAAGTGTAAATGTCTTATTCTCTTCATCCATTGCGATGTCGCCGCAACCAGATACACAACAAGTACCCATTCCACGAGCAACAACGGCAGCGTGACTTGTCATACCACCACGAACTGTTAAGATACCCTGTGCAGCCTTCATACCTGTAATATCTTCAGGTGAAGTCTCAAGACGAACAAGTACAACCTTCTCGCCTCTTGCATTCCACTCTTCTGCATCCTCTGCTGTAAATACAACCTTACCGCAAGCAGCACCCGGAGAAGCTCCAAGTCCCTTGCCGAGAGGTGTGGCAGCCTTAAGCTTAGCAGCATCGAATTGAGGATGAAGTAATGTATCAAGGTTACGAGGCTCAATCATAGCAACTGCTTCTTCCTCTGTCTTATGTCCTTCATCAACAAGGTCACAAGCAATCTGAAGAGCTGCGGGAGCTGTTCTCTTACCGTTACGACATTGAAGCATGTAGAGCTTCTTATTCTCAACTGTAAATTCCATATCCTGCATATCATGATAGTGATTCTCAAGAGTCTCACATACCTTGATGAATTCATCATAAGCTTCAGGGAATTCCTGCTCCATCTGAGCAATTGGCATAGGAGTACGAACACCGGCAACAACGTCCTCACCTTGAGCGTTCTTTAAAAACTCTCCCATAAGCTTCTTCTCACCTGTTGCAGGATCTCTTGTAAATGCAACACCTGTGCCGGACTCGTCATTCAAGTTACCGAATACCATAGGCATTACGTTAACTGCTGTACCCCATGAATAAGGGATATCGTTATCACGACGATATACGTTAGCTCTCGGATTATCCCAAGATCTGAATACGGCTTCGATAGCAAGCTTTAATTGTTCTACAGGGTCTGAAGGGAAATCAGAACCGAGCTGGTTCTTGTATTCAGCCTTGAATTGCTCTGCAAGTTCTTTAAGATCGGCAGCTGTAAGATCAACGTCGAACTCAACGCCTCTGTCAGCCTTCATCTTGTCGATAAGTTGCTCAAAATACTTCTTACCGACTTCCATAACTACGTCAGAGAACATCTGAATAAATCTTCTATATGAATCATATACGAAACGTTCGAATTTAGGATCCGGATTACCTTTAATCATAGCCTCAACAACTTCATCATTAAGACCAAGGTTAAGAATTGTATCCATCATACCGGGCATTGAAGCACGAGCTCCGGAACGAACAGATACGAGAAGAGGATTCTTGAGGTCGCCAAACTTCTTGCCGTTCTCTTTTTCCATCCATGCAACACCATCCATAGTCTGTTGCATTATCTCGTCATTAATTTTACGACCATCCTCGTAGTACTGAGTACATGCCTCAGTTGTAATTGTAAACCCCTGTGGTACAGGAAGACCAATCTCTGTCATCTCTGCAAGGTTAGCACCCTTACCACCAAGCAAGTTACGCATGGTCATGTTACCTTCTTTGAAGGTATAAACCCATTTTGCCATAATTTCTTTCCTCCTAAAATTTTTACTCTAATATATAGCCAACGCTACACATAAACTAATTGTAACAATTGAAATAATCATTTTCAAGGAAAAAGGAAGCAAATTTTCAATAGATTTGAAAACTCGCCTCCTCAATATGTATCATTATAATTTGAACCACTATATATAGTATGTAACGATTCAAGTCATAATCCCCGAACGCGACTAGATGTCTTTGTCCGGGAATTATGCACTTGAATCGTATATTACTGCTCTGATGCCTCAACCAGGCTCGCCGTAATATCGTTAATGTCATTGTAGCCCGTTACAACATCACCTATGCTCTCGTTAAGGTTATTGATGCTTGCTGATATCTCCTCCATAGCGGCACTTGTTGATTCAACGTTAGCACTAATCTCGTTGACATTATCAAGCGTATTATTAAGAAGTGAATGAAGCTGATTGGACTGCTTCTCAATATCACGTGACTTCGCAAGTATCTCATCAGAATTGGAACGAACAACCGTAAATGACGCTCCAACTTCCTTAACATAGTCATCACATTCCTGAACGGACTCACGACCTTCGGCAATCTCGTCTGTAACCTGCTTAGTCTTAGCTTCTACACCGTCTAAAATTGTATGTATCTCATCCGTAAACTGAGCCGAAGAATCAGAAAGGTTACGTATCTCATCGGCAACAACCGCGAAGCCTTTACCTGCTTCACCTGCACGAGCAGCCTCAATCGAAGCATTGAGTGAGAGGAGGTTGGTCTGATCTGATATTTCTCCAAGTGTTCCCAGGATTCCCACAATCTTATTATTCTCATCCGAGAGTTCCGATATTGCAACAGATATCTCACCCATCTTGGCATTAAGGGCATCCATTCGTTCAGAAAGAATCTTGACCTTATTATCGCTCTGTGAAATTGCTTCATTAGTCTCCGTTGATGCCTCTGACATCTGTACAGATGCATCGGCAACACTTTGGATACTGTCGACTCCCTCTGTAACCATTCTCTTGATGGTCTCTGTCGCATCAACTTCATCGCCGGTACGACGAGCAACATCATCTGTCGCCTTGGATATCTCTCCCGTTATATCTTCAGATACATTCACACTCTCTGAAATCTTACCTGATGTATTGTCAAGCACTCCAACGGACTTGCCGATTTCTTCAAGAAGCTTCTCAGCCTTCTCTTTCTCTTCGTTAGCTTCCTTAGAAGTCGCTTCAATCTCCTTAAACTGCTGCTTGGTCAGCTTAGAAAGTATAATAAATACACTCATACCTGAGATAATATATACTATTGCGATAACAGTTGTATCGTTGCCCCATTCCGTGTCGTTCAGGGCACTGTAATAAGCAAAATGGAAGTAAATCATCTCACCTACACAACATATCGCCTGAAGTGCAATAACACGAATATCTTCATAGATAATTACGAAGAACATCGCCATAAATGTCATAAGGAAATTAACCTTACAAGGCCAGAATGTCATAAGAAGGAACACAAGAACCGACATAAATATCGAGAAGATAAACATCATCGGAACCGGCGGAACCTTTGTTGATAAAAAGTACAAAAGCAGTCCGACTACTATGGCACCGATACCCATGGGAAGTGCCGACATTATTCCGACAAAAGGTGCATTGGCAATGGTACGAAGAAGAATCGAACCTAAGAGCGCCAATGACAACAGCTTATTTTTCTTTCTTATCATTTCAAGATATGTCATAAAAACCTCCGATATCTACATAACCCCACATACGAAATAATCATATAAAAATACACATACACAGTCTATTATAACAGTTTTCTTCGATTAACAAAACAAACATTTTGGAAAAATATACATTTTACGAATAATTGCGTACCTTTCCCAAAATACATCGATGAATCCGGAGACATTTACACTAAAAAGCCAGTTTCTCTCTGAAATAGTCTTCCAAGTCAGAAATAGCCACTCTCTCCTGCTCCATTGTGTCCCTGTCGCGGACAGTCACGGCATTATCTTCAAGAGAGTCAAAGTCAAATGTAACACAGTAAGGCGTGCCGATTTCGTCCTGTCTTCTGTAGCGCTTACCGATATTACCTCTGTCATCATATTCACAATTAAATGACTTAGAAAGCATCTCATACACCTTAACCGCATCATCCGTAAGCTTCTTAGATAAAGGAAGCACACCAATCTTAACAGGCGCAAGTGCCGGATGAAAATGAAGCACTGTTCTAACATCAGGCTTCTCTTCAGTTCCGATATTCTCCTCATCGTATGCTGCGCAAAGGAATGCAAGGAAGATTCTGTCCGCACCGAGTGACGGCTCTATTACGTAGGGCACATACTTCTCTCCCATTTCATCGTCAAAATATGTAAGGTCTTGCTTAGATACCTCCTGATGACAAGATAAATCATAGTCAGTTCTATCGGCAATACCCCAGAGTTCTCCCCATCCAAACGGGAAGAGAAACTCAATGTCAGTTGTTGCCTTAGAATAGAATGCGAGTTCTGCCTCATCATGGTCACGGAAACGAATCTCGTCTTCTTTCATACCAAGTGAAAGAAGGAAATCATGACAGAAGCTTCTCCAATAGTCGAACCATTCAAGATCGGTATCGGGCTTACAGAAAAACTCAAGCTCCATTTGCTCGAATTCTCTTATTCTGTATATAAAGTTACCCGGTGTAATCTCATTTCTGAAGGATTTACCAATCTGGCAGATACCGAAAGGCAATTTCTTTCTTGAAGTACGCTGAACATTCTTGAAGTTAACGAATATTCCCTGCGCCGTCTCCGGACGTAGATAGACCGTACTTGTAGTATCCTCGGTAACTCCCATAAATGTCTTGAACATAAGATTGAACTGTCTTATATCCGTAAAATTATGCTTGCCGCAGGAAGGACAAGGAATACTGTTATCCTTAATAAAGTCCATCATCTCATCTGCAGTCCAACCATCAACTGATGACTCCAATGTAATGTTATTGTCCGCGGCAAAATCCTCTATTACCTGGTCTGCTCTGAATCTCTCGTGACATTCCTTACAATCCATAAGAGGATCTGAGAAGCCTCCCAAATGACCTGAAGCCTTCCAAGTCTGAGGATTCATAAGGATTGCAGCATCAAGTCCCACATTGTATGGATTCTCCTGCACGAACTTTTTCCACCATGCCTTCTTAATATTATTCTTAAGCTCTACGCCAAGGTTACCGTAGTCCCAGCTGTTAGCAAGTCCGCCGTATATCTCAGATCCCGGATATACGAATCCTCTGCTCTTACATAGCGCTACAATTTTTTCCATTGATTTTTCCATTAGGCTATTCCCCTTCTTGTATTTATTTATGTATCCAATTAATCTTACATAATAATTATCACTTTATCATTCGTACATTATCGTCGTAAGCACCGTAGCATCCTCGTTACCATCCGGTTGCTTTATAGATATGGCATCCTTATCTTCAATCGTTGTGCAAGAATCCGATACAGCAGTAATCTTACCGGGCGCAACAACCTTCCAATTGCCACGCACTAAGATAACCTTCTTACTGTCGTCTGACCTCATATCTTCGGGCGAAATCGCATCCCCCTTCTTCTTGTCGCTAACTTCCGAAAATGTATCTTCAAAATTATAGCCTGCTGCCTTGGCCTCGCCTACCGTTCCGACGAATAATTCATTCCCTGTAAAGTTCTTATAAGCATTGTAGTCGGAATACTCCATCCTGAGATATGCAATCTTATCCTTGACCTTAGCCTTCTCATAGGATACTTTCCCGCCTTTACCGCTTTCGTTATATTCCGTTGCAAGTTCCTTAGTAGCCTTTATAAGTTCATCCTCATCATAATTGGATCCGCTAAAATCCGATACTTCATCCATTGTGATGACTCCGTCCTTTGTAATCTTCATTGTCGTCTCATCTGCGAAGCGCCCGGTAATAAGCTTAACTATACCCACAATTCCAAGTATAATTGCAATAAGCGCCACAAGCATAATTCCGAGAAGAAGGAATTTTCTTCTCATAATCTTCTTACGTCTCATGGCTTTTCTTCGCGCATCCAAATTAGCATTGCCGTTAACCGGTCTTCTATTTGCCGTCTGCTGACTCATATTTTATCCTCCAAAGAGTTTTTATAACACATCAACTCGTTAATTATATATTTTTTTAACTAAATCTTCAAGAACGAGGCTGATTTAAATTCGAAGCTTAAGTATTTATCCCTTAGTTTCTCTGTAATTTCAACAAATTCCTTCTTAATGTCTTCCTTTAATTCAAAAGAAAAAAGCTTCTTGATATCAGAGGAAGCAACATATTGCATAGTATATAAGGTTGCAGGCTTTAACAGAATATCTTCATCACTTACACATTTCCCACATCTCACACCTTCGAGGTTCTCGCTAAGCGATGCAAGGTTATCCTTTGCTCCGCAAGACCCGCATTCGAATAGATTAGGATATACGCCGTTAAGCACCATTGTCTTAAGCTCGAATATGCTTCTTATAAGATCACGATCCATCGTGCCCTTAGACATAATCTGAAATGTGCGATAGAGAAGAAGAAGCCTATCTTTCTCATCATTATTCTCAACGGCAAAGTGACCGGAGACTTCAAGAAAGTAAGAGCCGTACATCATATTGTTGATGTCCGTTGTAATCCCCGTAAAATATTCCGTCGCTTCAATCTTACTTACAGTATAGGACGACCGTCCCCTGTATAGCTCAAATCTGCCATAGATAAACGCATTAGACACCCCTAAAAATCCGGAACTCTGCCGTCTGGCACCTCTTACAAATGCAGACACCTTACCTATCTCCTTGGTAAGAAGCACAATCCTCTTATCGTATTCACCTATGGGCATCGAAGATATTATAATTCCGTTAACTGTAATGTTATTATCCGGCATTTATTCGCCGTCCTTATATCCGAACTTTTTAACCATTGACTCGCTGTTTCTCCAATCCTTCTTGACCTTAACCCACAGCTTTAGATTAATATGCATATCAAGAGTCTTCTCAATCTCATATCTAGCATTCGAGCCGATTTTTTTAAGCATATCGCCATTCTTCCCTATGATTATTCCCTTGTGGGAATCCTTCTCACAGAAAATGTTGGCATCAATATCCCACAGTTCCTTATCGTCTCTCTTCTTCATGCTCTCAACAGATACGGCTATTCCGTGAGGCACCTCTTCATCAAGGGCATGGAGTGCCTTTTCTCTTATAATCTCTTCCACAATGCTTCGTTCCGTCTGGTCAGTCAGAGTGTCGGGTTCATAGTACATGGGACCCTCGGGTAAATGCTTATATATAACCTCGATTAATTCATCGCAGTTAGTCCCATTCTTGGCGCTAAGGGGCACGACATCAGCAAAGTCAAGAAGCTTACTGAATTCGCTTACCGACTGTGCGAGACGTTCCTTCGTTACCTTATCAATCTTATTAACCACAAGAATAATTGGAACATCGGTCGACCATAGAAGCGTCGATATCCTTGTATCCGTCTTACCAATTTCCTCGTCGGGTTCAACAAGCCATACAATTACATCAACGTCCTCCACAGCGCCCTTAATGGAATCAACCATGTATTCCCCAAGCTTCGTCTTAGCCTTATGAATACCCGGAGTATCTACGAACACCATTTGAAACCGCTCTTCATCAGTAAGAACAGTCTTAATATTCTTCCTCGTTGTCTGTGGCTTACTTGACGTAATCGCAATCTTGAATCCGAGAAGGTGATTCATAAGAGTTGATTTACCCACGTTAGGTCGCCCTATTATTGCAACAAATCCTGATTTAAAATTATCCATACTACCTCACATTAACTGCGAAATCGAGTCAAACATCTCCGCATTCGCTTCTATATTGTCTTCATTACCTATAACGCAAAGGCAATTCTGTTCCATAACCGCATCGACTAAGTCCGCAAGCTTTCTTATATCTTCCGGAGACGCGCTTAAGATTTCTTCTCTCTCCTTCTGAAGTGTCTCATCCGAAAGCCCCGTCATATACCTTCTAAGCCCCACAGATCCTTTTTGATCCGGTGTAAGCGGCTTGTCAAGTTCTGCGATGGTACCGATTACGTATTTCGTCATATCACGTTCACTAACGTCGAAATGTCTTATATAATCGCCGATTCCCTCGAATACCTCGTTAGTCTTCTTAAGATTGGGGTCTCTGTAAGATACAACGGTAAATAAGCCGTCGCGTCTGAACCTGGACATACAACCATATGCACCGCCGGACACCCTGACATTAAGCCAAAGGTAGTCATAATTAAGAATGCTTTTAAGCATTGTAAGATATCCTGTGTGTTCAAACCCAAGAGCCTTGTAATCTCCGCCTCTTGCCACATATTGTATCTTAGATGCGTCCTTGAAGGCTTCATTCTTCTTGATACATACCATCTTAGCAGACGACTTCCTGTAATTATCGGTAAATAAATGTCTGGCCAGTCTCGGAAGATATGTATGAAGCTGACTGTATATCTTGTCATTACCGGTGGAGCTTACTATTAAGTTACTTCGCCTGAAAATGGAGTGAGTTATCTCCATACACTTCGTACGGAATTGATGATGTCTCGTATCGAAATTCTCTTCAAGGTCTCTTATGAACCTGTAATACTCAATTCCGGAAAGCTTGTCCTCAAGAAGCGCCTCTTTCGCAATGGATGCATTGGCTCTCGTGGCAGCAACAACGTGAGCGGAACTATTCATTCCCGTCTCCAGCTTCGACCGTTCCAACTTAACAAGTGTCTTAAGTCTTCCCACATCGGAAAAGTCGGAATGGAGAATAACCTGCTCAATAAGGTCTGTGGCGTACATAATCCTGTCACTTATGAACTTCGAATTAACCTTAAAATAAATACTGTAATCATCGGATGTCTTCGAATATACACCGATACACGTACCTATTCCTCCCGTCTGAATGTCAATCTCATTAGAGAGGTCGGAATAAGAATACATCTCCGTATCAACAAGCCCGAGTATCTTACTTAAGAGTGATACATAGGGCAGATCCTCTAACGAAATGTGATTAATATTAAAAAGCAGTTTCAAATAGTGTATATTCGATGTATCGATGTTACTGTGAAGTACTTTAATTCCGCCGATATCCTTCTCTTCCACGCTGTACTTTCTAATCTTCTTATCAAGATCTTCTCTTCTAAGCATGGGAAGACGCGCCAAATCCTCATCGGAAGAAGGAGTCGTCTGATACTCGTGAAGAAGCGCCGTATTATTAATTATAGACTTAATTTCTTCCTCCGACATTGATGCTTTCTTGGAAGCAAGCTTCTCCCTAAGCTCTTCGTCCTCTTCGGCGGTAAGGCCCTTCTTAGGCTTCGATATAACAATGGTCGCGAAGTTATTATCCAGGAAATACTCCTTCGTAAGCTTCTCGAAGTATCCCGTACCTATTTCTTTCTTAAGTTCCTTAAGAAGCTTTAAATCATTCATTCTTATAAACGGATTACTGGAATCATACAGCCAGCTATCCAATATATCCAGACCATACATAAGTCCCTTGGGGTATGAGCCAAAGTCAGCTTCTCTTACGCGGAACTCTATTGAATTGATGCAGGCAAGAAGAGCCTTCTTATCTATCCCTTCTTCCACCTGTTTATTAAGCACTTCCTTAATAATCTCCAAGAACTTCTCTTCGTCCTCAGGATTAGCATCCTTAACCGCAATTGTAAAAACCGGCTGCTTAATTCCGTCATCAAGACCTCCGATTACGGCTTTACCGATTCCGGCCTTATACATCTCCTTACGAATCGGGGCTCCGGGTGAGTTAATTAAGGCATAGTCAAGCATTTCCAAGGCAACCATCTTCTTAGGATCTCTTGCGATATCCATACAATAGTTATATGTAAGATATGTTGAATCCTCTTCATCTTCGCCTGTGGAAATAGGGTATTCCTTCTCAATTCTCTTAACCTTATAGAAAGGCTTCTGTGTTCCAATCGAAGAATCTATATCAAGCTTATCGTAGTTACTTAGATACTCCTTATCGATATAATCAAGCTTCTCACACATATCACAATCTCCGTAGAGGTAAATGTATGAGTTAGACGGATGATAGAATTTCTTATAGAACTCAATGAAATCTTCATAAGTTAAGTTATATATTTCCTTCGGGTCTCCGCCGGATTCGTAGTGATACTCGGTATCCGGGAAAAGAGATGCGAATATCTCACGTGTCAGTACGGAATTAGGTGAAGAATAAGCACCCTTCATCTCGTTATACACAACTCCGTTAATTGTAAGCTCATCATCTTCCGACTCAAGCTCGTAGTGCCATCCCTCTTGCTTAAATATCTCATTATGTTCGAAAATGCTGGGATGAAATACCGCGTCAAGATATACATCCATAAGATTCTGAAAATCCTTATCGTTACAGCTTGCAACGGGATATACCGTCTTATCCGGATAAGTCATGGCATTAAGAAATGTATTAAGTGAACCCTTGGCAAGTTCTACGAAGGGGTCTTTAACAGGGTATTTCTTAGAGCCGCAGAGAACCGAGTGCTCCATAATATGGGCAACGCCCGTAGAATCGCTGGGCGGGGTACGAAAGCCTATAAAGAAGACCTTATTATCTTCCTTTTCATCCGGAATAAGGGCCACCTTAGCTCCCGTCTTCTTGTGACTTAAGAGATATCCCGTGGCCTTAATATCATCAAGGTATTGTTCAGATATCAGTTCGTAACTATCCGGTATTTTCATAATCTCTCCTCTTTTTTATCCTTTTTTCTTTTATGCGAAATGTTATATCAGGACTTAATTTCTTATAAGGCCTGTGCTATATCTTCTTTCATGTCAATTACTGCTTGTCTTGCTGCATCGGCATAACCTTCTTCTCCAAAAGATGCATACCCCTCGTTCTTATATGCTGCGATTATTCCTCGAGAACTGTTAATAATCGCTCCGAGCCCGTCATCATTGAAGAAATGAACAAGGTCTTTACCTTTACCGCCCTGAGCTCCGTAGCCCGGAACAAGTATATAGGTCTTCGGCATAACCTTTCTCATTGCCTTACCTATTTCAGGATATGTGGCACCCACAACAGCACCTACTGACGAGTAACCGCATTTACCAATAAGGTCAGAACCCCACTTATCTACCATCTCACCTACATATTGATAGATGGGCTTGCCTTCCGACTCTCTATCCTGGAATTCGCCGCTGCTTGGGTTAGATGTCTTAACAAGGACGAATATGCCCTTATTCTCCGCAGCACATACATCGGTAAAGGGCTTAATTCCGTCGGTTCCGAGATATGGATTAACGGTAGCAAAGTCTTCGTCGAACACTTTAATCTTCTCCCCGCCAACGTCGATAGAACCAATGTGTGCGATTGCATATGACTCGGACGTTGAACCGATATCACCGCGCTTCACGTCTCCGATAACAACAAGGCCTTTCTTCTTACAATATTTTACGGTCTCAAGATATGCCGTAAGACCGGGAAGGCCGAACTGTTCGTACATGGCAATCTGGGGCTTAACCGCAGGAATAAGGTCATGCGTTGCGTCGATAATTCCCCGGTTATATTCCATTATGGCGGCTGCTGCTCCTTCGAGAGTCTTGCCGTAGTCCTTGTAAGCCTTGTCTAATATGTGGCTTGGTATGAAGCCAAGCTTCGGGTCGAGGCCCACTACGATGGGCGCGTTAGTCTTTTTTATCTTTTCTACTAAAGTGTCTATCATAGGTTGTTTCCTTTCTACTTCGATCTCTATTTCTGCATCTTCGGACCAAGTACCTGCACGCTCATGACGAAATGTCGTATGCGCACCCCGAACGGGGTGTGCCGGTAACTTAGCAGGTCTTGGCTCCTCAGATGCTTGCTATATTTCTACGCTTCATACGTCACTTCACCTGCCATTATAGTATACCTTACTTCCCCCTTCACCGTCATCCCCGCGAATGGGGTATTCTTGCCTTTGCTTACGAAGGTCTCCGGGTCGATGTCATAGGCGGCTTCAGTGTCGAATATGGTGATGTCAGCCACATTTCCCACATCAATATTACCCTTGTCGATACCCAGGATACGGGCGGGGTTAAGGCTCATCTTCTCCACTAACTCGCTAAGGCTTATAATGCCCTTATCTACGAGATATGTATACGACAGCGGTAGGGACGTCTCGAGCCCAACGATACCGAAGGGTGCTTCCTCCATAGGCTTACTCTTCTCTTCTGCGCTGTGAGGTGCATGGTCCGTTGAAATTACTTCAATAATTCCTTCCTTAAGTCCCTTAAGTAATGCATCCCTATCATCACGACCTCTAAGGGGCGGATTCATCTTATACATTGAATCATTGCCGGGGATATCATCTTCCGTAAGGATAAAGTGATGAGGGCAGGCTTCACCGGAGAGCTTTATTCCCTTGGCCTTGCCGTCCTTTATCATATCAACCGACTCCTTCGTGGAACAGTGACAAAGGTGTAATCTACATCCCGTCTCCTCCGCAAGCATTATGTCTCTTGCGGTTATAATATTTTCAACGGCGTTACTGATTCCGTTAAGCCCAAGCTCTTTAGACTTAGCGCCCATATTCATAACGCCCTTTTCAACCAGGTTAATATCTTCACAGTGAGCAAGTACGGTGATGTCAAGTTCACTTGCTTTCTTCATAGCCTTGCGGTAGAGCCCCGAATCCATAACCGACTTACCGTCCTCGGAAATGGTTATAAGACCATTAAGCTTCATTCCGTCAATGTCGGATAGTTCTTTTCCTTCCATTCCCTTTGTGACAGAACCTACCTGAATCACATTTACCAGACCTACTTCCTTCGCCTTGTCACATACATACTTAAATGTAAGAGCGTTATCGACTACGGGCTTTGTATTAGGCATTGCGACAACAGTTGTGAATCCGCCCTTCGCAGCGGCCTTAGAGCCGGACTCAATGTCCTCTTTATATGTTAGTCCGGGATCTCTGAAATGAACATGAAGATCAATAAGCCCCGGTGTAACCGTAAGACCTGTTGCATCAATCATCTTATCAACTTCGTACTCTTCCGATAACTCTATCGCCCGACCTTCGTCAATCTCGCCAATTGTATCGAGTCTGGCAATCCTACCATCTCTTACGATTATGTAGCCCACGGCGTCAATACCCGTGGCGGGATTAACGATTCTGCCGTTATAAACTATAATATTCATACGCGCCTCTTAAGAAAACTATATTGCATATTTCTCTCTTATGAATTCTTCCGTCTCTTCTATGTATTTCTCGCAATCCTCATAGGTCTTAGCTTCAACCATAATTCGAAGGATTGGCTCGGTACCGCTCTTCCTAAGAAGAAGTCTTCCCGTACCGTCAAGCCTCTTATTCATATCCTCCGCAAACTTTTGAACTTCAGGGTCATAATCAATCTCATCCTTCTTATCGGTTCTGATATTTTTAAGCTGCTGCGGCATAATCTCGAGACCTTGGGTAAGATTACTGAATGGACATTTCTTAGATACGAAGATGTTGGTCATAACAATCGCAGTAAGAATACCATCTCCCGTTGTGGCGTACTTATTGAAGATAATGTGACCTGACTGCTCACCGCCGATTCCGTATTTATGCTCCATAAGCTCCTGTGAAATGTACTTATCGCCCACAGGTGTCACAATCGCCTCCATCTTATTCTCCTTAAGAGCGTTCATAAGACCGAGGTTCGACATTACCGTAACAACAACCTTATTATCCTTAAGCTGTCCGATTTCCTTAAGGAATTTCGCACCGATATACATAATTCCGTCGCCATCGATAAGATTACCCTTCTCGTCAACTGCAAGACATCTGTCGGCATCTCCGTCAAATGCGAATCCCGCATCAAGATTATGGTCAAGGACATATTGTCTTAAGCTATCGATATGAGTTGATCCGCAATTAACATTAATATTCCTGCCGTCGGGATCGTTATTAATCACATAAGTCTTAGCACCGAGCATATCAAATACGGTCTTGGCTATCATATGAGATGCACCGTTGGCGCAGTCGAGACCGATTCTGTAACCTCTGAAGAATTCCGAACAAACGGAAGCCAGATAGCTCATATATTTATTACGACCCTGAAGATAATCAACGATTCTACCGGGCTCGATATCGCAAAAGTCGATATCGATTTCGCCGTCCATATATTTTTCACATTCGATAAGAACATCCTCCGACATCTTATAGCCGTATTCATCGATTATCTTGATTCCGTTATCATAATAAGGATTGTGGCTTGCCGTAATCATAATTCCGAAGTCAAAATCTTCGGATCGCGTAATATATGACACACTGGGTGTTGTGGTAACATGCATAAGATGAGCATCACATCCGGCCGATGCAAGGCCCGACGCAATGGCATACTCAATCATATAGCTGGAAAGCCTGGTGTCTTTACCGATTACACACCTAACTTTCTCACCGTGTTTACTATCATTGAACTTCCATGCCATGAACTGACCGATTTTCATTGCCAGTTCAACAGTAAGCTCATGATTTGCTCTTCCTCGAAATCCGTCTGTTCCAAAGTATTTCATCATTTTCCTCCGCACACATTAATATCGATATTATACTATATATCCGAAAATATTACATCAGATAACCTCACTGAATATCTCCCCTACTATCTCCATGGCCTCCTTGTATTCATCAGTCTCACACAGTTCAGAAAGCGCTCCGAGTACCGATGTATAGTACCATTTCTGTTGCTTGGGGTCTTTCATATTGAATTTGTCCCACATCTTGATTCCCGTAACCTTGTAATCTCTCCGACTTGCACGAAGATTGGACAGCTTATCCGCAAGCATTATCTTCTTGGCTTCTAATGTCTTACCCTTAGTTGAAAGGATTGTCTCTTCTTTTCTTATTCTCCAAGTAAGAGCCTTATCCTGTCCCTCTCTCTTATTCTCGCTTTCTTCGCTTACAAGATCAGCTATCTTCTTGCCGAATGCAAGCTCGATATCATGATATGTGTATTCCGTATCTTCCACCACGTCGTGAAGTGCAGCCGCCGCGATTGTCTCAATCTCATTCGTAAGGTGCGCGGTAATCATCATAGTTTCCATGGGATGTACTATATAGGGCATCCTCGTTCCCTTACGATGCCTTCCCACATGGGCATTGGCAGCGTAGATTATTGCCTGTTCAATAAGTGCGAATCTGTTGCCCTTATCATTATCCTCCAAGTATTCGGGAAAATGTGTGGCAAGTCCGGCAGTTATAAGCCCGTACGTCCTCTCCTTCTGTTCCCTGGGCGTCATATAATCGGAGAATCCCACAGCGATATCAAAATAGCAACACTGAGGCATGAAGATATTATTCTCATCAATGCTTCTTCCGCCAAATAGCGGGCAGTCATTGCAGAATCTGATTTCAGAGTCCATAAGCTCATTAACGGCTCTGCAATAATACTTGCCTTCTACGACCTTGGATGCGTGATTAAAAAGCTGGTATCTGACTTTTTCATTCTTGGAAATCTTCTTCATACTCCCCCCATTGCATGATAGGATCGTCTAACCGCTAACAAAAAATATTATATCATATCTTACAGTAATTCAGAACTATACTTCAGAAATTACAGCATCACATTATCACATAGTATCTCAATGTCAGATGCTGAAAGCTCATTATCTATAGTCCCCTGTATCATATCACTTGAACCGCCGCCTTTAGCACCGTTTTTTTCTCTCATGTAAGCGGCAACCTTATTACAATCAATACTCTCGCTTCCGATTATGAAGAAATACCCTTTCTCGGATTGGGAAAATGTTCCCACCAGCCTGTCGGGGTGTTCAGACTTCAGCTTATTAACCATATTGCGAAGTGACTTATTGCTTAAGTCATTAAGCTTTAAGATTATGGCTTTGTCTGTAATAACAGAATCGACAAGCGGTATATTGAGGGCGATACTGTCAAAAATTAAATCCAGATATCTTTTTTCGAATTCTAATCGTTTATACTCGGCTTCCTTGATGCTATCTGCTAATTTCTTAACTTCCGATGCCAAATCATCACGGGAGGCACTTAAGGTTCTGCTTATATCTCTCGTAATACCGTCAAGCTTCTTATAATGCTCTAATGCACGTCTTCCACAGAGAATACTTATCCTTACGCCTCCTTTATAATTAAGGAAATCAACCACCTTAAGAAGTCCTATTTCACCGGTTCTTTTAACATGTGGTGCACAACAAGCGCAGAGATCTATGCCTTCAATCTCAACCAGCCTAACCCTGTCTTCGATCTCCTTCTTACTTCTGTAATCGAGACTCTCTATTTCTTCTTCTGTTGGGTAAAATGCGATTATTTCTCTGTTCTCGTATATAACCTTATTAACCTTATCTTCTATATCATATATCTCATCTTCCGTAAGCTTCCTATCAAAGTCAAAAGTAACTTCGTTATCGCTTAAGTGGAATCCTACGTTATTACAACCATAATATCTCTTACATAGCCCGGAGAAGATATGCTCTCCGCTATGCTGCTGCATATTGGAGAATCGGTAGTCAAAGTCAATAATACCATAAGCTTTATCCCCCACCTTCAAGTCAGAAGTGTCGCCATCAACAAAGTGATATATAATATCATCTTCAATCCGGACATCATATACTTCAAGCTCTGAAAAGTACGAAGCATCATCACCTACGCGAATAACTCCTCTATCGGCAGTCTGCCCTCCGCTTTCGGGGAAGAATAAAGTCCTGTCTAATACAAACGCCGTCTTGTCGCCCCTTTTATCAATCTCTATAACCTCAGCTGTAAACTCATTGTCATACGGTTTTTCATCAAATAACCTTATCGTTCCCATCATATCTCCGTTCTGCCATACTCTGCCACTGCCTCACCAAGCCTCGACTCGCTGTCAACATACACCTTAGTAAGAGGCCATGGCAGATCTTCTATCATACTCCTTGAAGAATCCGTCATACGAAGAAGTCGAAGCTCATACGCAGTTTTATCTTTATACTTTTGCTTCCCTATATCACATTCGATATAGTTCTTAGAATCTGTTTCAACCTTGGTTGTAACCTTCCGAAGAGAAGTCTTACCGTATTTACTGTAGTCTGTTACGTATTCCGTCTTCTCTATGAAGTTTTCGCCTACATCCGGCCGCTCAAGGCATATAACCCTCATTTCAACATATGTCTTCCACACATAATCAGAGATATCTTCTGCAGATGCAGGAAAGTCTAATTTAGATTTAATTTCTCCGACACTATATTCCAATTCAACAAAATGGCGGATTGCTCCGCCATTTGCAAATTCTCGAAGGAAGTTAGAAAGCGATTTATTAAACTCGTTCACGTGGCACCTCTTTCAGCGGCTCATCTAACACCTCTTTTTCAAGATATTCAATTATTTCGTCAGCGGGAAGGGGCTTACTGAAGAGATATCCCTGGCAATAATCGCAGCCCAGACTCTTTAGGAACTCGAACTGCTCTTCCGTCTCGACACCTTCCACCAATGTCTTAAGACCAAGCTCCTTACACATATCAATCATGTGCTTAAGGATTATCTTAGAAGATACAACATTTCCTCGAAGGAATCCCATATCGAACTTAATTGTATCGAACCTGAAGTCCTTTAAGACATTAAGTGACGAATAACCGGAACCGAAGTCATCCATCCATATCTCGTAGCCTAATTCTTCGAATTGAAGCGCTACGTTCTGAAGGTGTTCCTTCTGCTCTGTAAGCGTAGATTCCGTTATCTCTAAATGAAGTAAGTAACGTGGCATATTATATTTTGAAACGGTCTCTTCCACCATTCCCACAATATCATCAACAATTTCGAAATCTCTCTGTGACAGATTAACTGATATTGATACAAAGTCTCTCTTGGCAAATTCTTTAGCCTTAACATATCCCTGGCATATTTTCTCAAGCATATAGCTATCAAGCTTATGAATGAGTCTTGTCTGCTCTAAGGTATCGATAAAGTCAAATGGCGGAAGCATTCCGTACTCTTCCGATTCCCATCTGGCAAGTGCCTCCATACTGAATACTTTTCTCGTCTGAACATCTATAACGGGCTGGAAGAACAACTTTATCCATTCATTTTCAATAGCATCATCAATATGCTCAACAACATACTGGAACTTATCCCTCTTAGTCTCAAGTTCCTCATCGAACATCTGAAGAAGCTTATCGTATCGACCTCGAAGCACGTCACATGCGAACTTGGCATTATCGCAGGCTAGGTTAATGTCAACTACATTGTCCTTCTTAATCTCATATGCACCCACGCGAAGCACATTGGCATAATCGGGAAGATTCTCATTAACAATTCCCTTAAGATCTATAATAGCTCTTGATAAATCAGGGTTCTCGGTAAGAACAACGAAATGATCTCCGGTAAATCTCGATATTAATCCATTATCAAATACGCGACCGAGAGCCTTTGCCACACTTATAAGAAGCTCATCACCCTTATCAAAACCATACTTAGCGTTATAGGACTTAAAGTTCTCCACGTCTATATTAATTACATAGAGATTCTTGTTAATACTGTTAATCTCATCCGTGGCTCTTTCCTTGAATGTCTTCTCGCCAAGAAGTCCCGTAAGGGCATCGAGACCGCTCTTAGATGAGCTCCCTCTGGTCTTCATTCCTTCCTTATACACGACACATCTGTTACGACCGCCGTTCTTAGCTTCATACAAGGCGCAATCAGCCTTATGATACAATTCGTCAAATGTGGCGTCATTGGAATCAATTGTAACCACACCGATAGAGCCGTGAACAGACCTGATATTGGCAAATGAAGTGCGATTGACCCTGTCTATTACATTGTTCATAAGGCGAAGACCGTCATCGAGATCCACAACGGACTTAATTAAGAAAATAAATTCATCGCCTCCGAGACGACCGCATATATTACCGTAATCATATTCATAGTCTAATTCAAAACCGGTTATATCATCGGGTGCCACAAGCACGATATCCATTTCGTTAGCAAGCACATTTCCGATAACAGAGATAGTCTCGTCACCAAGTTGATGACCGTATGTATCATTAATAAGCTTAAAGTGGTCTATATCCATAATTCCGAGCATCATGAATTTATTCTCAAGCTTATTCCTAATCTGGTTCTCCGAAATTCTAACAAAAGCGCGTCTTCTAAGGAGCTTCGATAGCTGGTCGAAACTAGATGATATCTCAAGAGCTCCCTGCTTCTCCAGACTATCCTGATAGTTAATTAACTCTCTTAGGCGATTAGATTGGTACACAAAATGAATTATAAGACCGATTAACGTAAAGAATCCCGCTACAGGTACATACTCCTGCATATAGCGACACCACTCGGGACCCGCCCCCGCCAGAATACAGAACAAGGCATAGTTAAGGCCGTAGAACAAAAGTGACGCAACCATATTATGCATATAGAAAAGCGGCATCAGTACAACAATTGCGGGATATAAGAAAATTGTTCCCACACTGTCGATTGACATGGCATATGCTCCGTATACCATAATAACTTCTACAGAGGCGTAGAAGAACCAGTAGTGATATCCTTTGGTGAATTTGGCAAGGAGGAACCACGCCATTGCAATAAGTACTTCCACTATGGTAAATACGGGAGTGGCACTAAGATCCCAATCCTGAATATAAGCAACCGCTGTATATATTGCGAGAATAAGCGCATTAATAACAACAATTACTCCAAGACTTGTATCGTTACCCTCTTGTATTATTTCCTTGTAATTTGCAAAGCGTTCCTTCGGAACACCATAGGTTTTAAAATACTTTAACGTATTTAACATTTCCCTTCACCCTACCATTCAAGTTGTTATATGATGATTTAATTTCTTGAATAACACATTTACTAATCAATCACTCGGGGACAAATCCCTCGAATATGAATATATCATAGTCTTCACTTCTCTTATCAAGCTCAGCCTGGCTCTTAATTGTAAATGCAACTGACGGAGCCATAAACAGCTTCTTACATATCTGTCTTGAAAGATTCGTAAAGTACCTTGTATCATATGCAATAAAATCAGGCTTAATTATAAAGTTAAATAAGAGGTTCTTAGACATAGACATTAAAATCTTATTATTACCCTCATCATCGCCCGTAGCTGCATAGTCACTTGCTAACACTCCACGGACAACCTCAGGTCTGTTCTTTCTGTACCAGAGAACAGCCATAGGATGGAATGATTCTATGCAGTAGTATCCGTTATAATACATAAGCATCTCATCGACTATCTCACAGACTTCTGTACTGAATGTGGGAAGCTTATATTCCACAATAAGGGGAACCTTACCGGCAACTTGGTCAAGTACATCTTCAAACAAAGGTATCCTACAGTCTGTATCGAGAAGTGTAAGCTTGCTAAGCTCAGCATAGGTCATATCGCTAACCTTCTTATCAACAAAGCACATCCTCTTAAGGTCGAAATCGTGGAATACAACTACCTTCTTATCCTTGGTAAGCTGTACATCAAGCTCGATTCCATATCCATTATCCACTGCTTTCTTAAACGCCTTCATAGAGTTCTCGGGCGCATCACTCTTATTGTCATAGAGACCTCTGTGAGCGAAAAGCTTCTTCTTCTCTAAAAGCTCAAATGTCGGTCTGCCAATCATTCTCGGCATAATGGCCAGAAGATAGCCAATACCCGTAATAATAGGTGCCGTAATAAGTCTTCGAAAAAATCTCTTAATTCCTTTCATTGTAAAACCCCCTTTTTCTTTTCATACATTTCCCCATTATATTTACTTTTCATAACCTTTTTGGAAATGCTTAACATTTCCCCAAGAACTCATACACCCGTTCCATATAATCAGGCGCTTCATCGTATACACAGTGACCGTAGGTATCATCGTATATAAATAGTTCACAGTCACTGTTACCTTCTCTAATCTTATTATAAATCTCTCTTGAAGCATCGGCGCCGAATACAAGGTCTCCCTCCGTTCCGATTACAAACGTAGGCGCTTTAATCTCCTTTAACCTATCTCTTACATCGAAACTTACAAATCCGTAGCAAAGGTTAAGAAACTGCTTGAATTCCTCTTCCGTCATATTGCCGTATGACTTAATGTATGACTCCCTGTTAGGGAATGTCAGCTTCTTGGAATAACAATAGTCCGTCATGGAATTGGCAAGCCCGATGGCATCTCTTTTCTCTGCAAGGTCTACCCATTCATCGAATGCCACCCTCGACATATCGTTAATATATGCAGCGCTTGATGCTATCACAAGCGCATTTACCATATCAGGATAATTAATCCCAATCTCTTGAATTATTCCACCGCCCTGGGATGAGCCGAAGAAGTAGGCATTGTCTATTCCCAGTGCCTTCACTGTCCAAGCGGTGTCTCGAGCCATATCAAGGGAAGTGTAATTATCCGGAGCATTAAGCCTTCTGTCCAGAAGATATACAGTGTATTCCTTCTTGAAAATGTTATATCTCTCTTCTATCAGACCTGCGAGAGGCGTTACCGGTCGAAGAGAAAGTCCCGGAACAATTACAAAGTTCTTCTTACCTTCTCCGAATACGGCATAGTTCGCTGTGAAGCTTTTTGTCTTAATTGTATCAACCATGGCGACTCCTTATTAAGTCTACATTTAACTATTTGCCCAGCTTGTTCAGCTTCTCCTTAACGAAGAAACTGTCAATCTTATGATTAAGACCTTCCTTATCGATTGTCTTAAGAAGATAATCAACAGGCTTAAGTCCCATGACAGCCATTACGCTCTCTCTGTCATCCTTACCCGTAAGGAACATAACCGGCACATCTTCCGTAGCGGTATCGCTTTTTAACATTGAAAGAATCTGCGGACCGTCCGCAACAGGCATCTGATAATCGAGAAGAATAAGATCCGCCTTATTCTTGGCAAGCCAGCTTATTGCCTGCATGCCGGAAGATGCCATGCCCACATAGTATTTATCCTTAAGCCAGCCGTAAACCGTCCTCATATATGTAATATCATCATCAACGATTAAAATACGTTTCTTCTTATCGCGAGCTTCCGCACTGTCCATATATTTTTCCACGGTTTTAATAAGCTTATCCATCTCAAAAGGCCGCTCAAACTGAGCCAAAAGCTCCGTAGGAGGAATAATCTTAAGTGTCCACTCAATGTCCTTGGGTTCACCGATAAGAATGATCTGGGAATCAGATTCTCCAACCTTATCGCGTAGATATACTAATGCTTCCACATCATCATCACTTATATCGTTAAGATTAATAACATAAAGCTCCGCGAATTCATTTACACGGTTAAGCTCCTTAATCGTAAGTTCCGCGAACTGATTGGGGAGACTATTCTCCTTTAATTTATCCTCTATTCCCTTAATAAGAAATCCTTCCGCCTTGGCAACTACTATTATGCTGTTCTTATTAGGCGATGAAATGTCCATTTTGCCACCTCCGTTTTGTCACTTTCCCTATTTAACACATTTATTAACACGTCTACTGTACTGTCTTAAGCTCTGCTTCGATTCCTTCCCAGTCAAGTTCCAAAAGAAGCTTTCTTATCCTCTTAAATCTTTCGGAATCCTCTTTTTCGAGCTTGTAATTATCGATATCATCAAGTAATGATTCCATCATACCATAATCCATGCTATTTGTAATGTCAATCATGGTATCATATGCATCTTTTCTCATAGATTCCGTAAGAATCGGAAAACTTTCTTTGTCCTTGTCGAGAACTTCGAGCTTGTTATCTAATTCTTGGAACTTTGTAAGCAGGCTGTCGATATTGTTATCGATGGTGTCTATATCAGCATTTTCTCCTGCTTCTTCCATTCGTCTTGCAGCTTCAGACAATTCCTTAGCACCAATTACACGCGCCGAGCTCTTAAGGGCATGAACCTTAACGGTGAAGTTCTCCCAGTCCCTACTTTCATAGTTAGTTCTTATCTCGTCTGCCTTGTCTTTTGCCGTCTCATGGAAAATGCGAATAATAGACAGGTAGCTATCAACAGATCCGCAGTAGGCTACGCCGGTGTCTGTGTCGAGTTCAGGGATGGTGCTTAAGTTGGCGAGGTCTTCAGCATCGGCAGAGTTGTCTTCGCTTATGGTGTCGGTCTCTGAGACAGCGTTTACACCGGAATTTGTATTTCGTGCATTATTGTCCTTATTTGTCTCCTCACCGCTCTCGCCACCAATAACCACCTTGTCATCCGGAAGCCACTCTGCTAGCCTCTGTTCAAGCACATCGGGATTAACAGGTTTAGACAGATAATCATCGAATCCTTCGCCGATATACATCTCTCTAACGCCCGATACAGCATTTGCCGTAAGGACAACACATTTCATATCACCGGTAAGACCTTCATCCTTCATATAGTGAAGCGCTTCTATACCATCCATCTCCGGCATCATATGGTCGATTAACATAATGTCATACTTATTCTTCCGAAGAAGCTCTATTCCATTCTTGGCTGAATCCGCAGTATCGATATTAATCTCAGTCTTCTTAAGAAGATTCCTGATAACAGACAGGTTAATCTCCGTATCGTCTATTACGAGAAGATGGGCATTCGGCGCATGGAAGCTCTCTTTATAGGACTTAAGCTCACTTCTTGCCATTGTACTCTTCTGATAAAAGTCACCTATAGGCTCCTTCGATATAACATTTTGCTTAACCCCGAAAGAAAACGTGGAACCTTCGCCGTAGACGCTTTCAACTTGAAGTTCTGTTCCCATAAGTTCAAGAAGTTTACTTGTGATTGACATGCCAAGTCCGGTGCCCTCGACCTTACGATTGCGCCTCTCTTCTATCCTGGTAAAAGGCGAGAACAACTTATCCATATCCTCTTTCTTCATTCCGATTCCTGTATCCCGCACCTTGAACTTTAGCGATATGCTATCTTCTTCAAGTTTGTCGTAGCATACAACAAATTCTATCTCACCCTCTCTCGTATACTTTAGAGCGTTGGTAAGAAGGTTAAGGACGCATTGTTTAATCCTGATTTCATCTCCGAAGAGAACCCTGGGAATTCGTTCATCTACCTTCACAACGAACTTAAGTCCCTTATCAACAATACGTTCACTCACCATGCTGATAAGGTTACTTACCATATCTCCCACCTCATATTCAATGGGGATAATCTCCATCTTGCCCTCCTCAACTTTCGAAAAGTCAAGAATATCATTTACAATGGAAAGGAGTGTCTTAGACGATGTCTTAATATCAGACGCATAGCCTACCACCGCCTCTTCGGAGCTCTCTCGAATAATCATTTCGTCCATGCCGAGTATGGCATTAATGGGAGAACGAATCTCGTGGGACATATTGGCAAGGAAGCTGGACTTAGCCTTGTTGGCATCATCCGCAATCTCCTTCTGCACACGAAGGTCTTCCACATATTGATAGTGATCAGTCTCATCATTAATCAGATACATCTTACCCAGGTTATCGGATTCTTCCCCAAGCGTCTCTCTTCTTGCAACGTACATTCTCTTATCAATCTCAATTGGTTCTTCAAGGGCGATATGTTCCTCCAATATATTAATAACCGTATCCTTATCAGTATCAATCATAGGAAAGAGCTTCTTACTTGGTTTATTATAATATGACACATTTCCATTACCGTCAAATGCTATGAAGCTACAGGATGCAAGTTCATCAAGTGCAACCTGTCTCGCCACATCAGCAGAATCCAAAAGTTTGTACTTAAGAATTGCAATAAGGAATATAATAGATCCGAGGGTATATCCTATTGCGGTGATATCAAACTTTCCCGTTATAGGCAGTAAATGTCCTATCTCAACAACATAGAACGCAATCATAACAAGCATTGCAAGAGAGACAACACTAAGTTGCTTTTTCCTTATCCCGTTTTTCTCATGAATATAGCTTCTTGCAAGCCAGAAGCAAGCAAGAATTATGAACACGACCACCGATGCCGCAAAGACATAATAGAGAATTCCATTACCGTGTTTTATAATAGGGAACCCATCATTAATCTCGAACTCCATATATGTGTAATAGAGATTGTTCTTCTCAACATCCATTATTACAGCAAACACTGCGTAACAGAATATCATCATAACTAAAGAAAACCACTTGGGAAGCTTCACTCTGCAAAGCTCTGACACGAAGAGAAGAAGCGCAAAGCCTATCCATATCCTACCGGCGTAAGAAAGCTTCATGGCGACCAGATATGTATCAAAGGTGCCAGACATAAGTTCCGCCTGATACCCAAAATTATTCAAAAGTTGGACAAAACAAAAGAAAATCAGATACA
>CAJODN010000010.1 GCA_905233695.1 uncultured Lachnospiraceae bacterium
GACGCATTTAATGGTTGCAAAGAATTGACCCATGTTGACTTTCCACAATCAGTTAATGAAATAGGAGGTATGGCTTTTAATGGTTGTTCCAAATTATGCGACATTACAATTCCCGAAACAATAAACAAAATCAACTTATTTGCATTTAAGAATTGTTCCGGTATAAATAGAATAACAGTTTCCCCCAATAATACTAAATACGATTCCAGAAATGACTGCAATGCAATTATTGAAACAAGCTCAAACAAGCTCATTACTGGTTGTAAAAATACAATTATACCAGATTCTGTTGTTGAAATTGATCAAAGTGCATTTGAGGGCTGTACTGGTTTAGATAGTATTATCATTCCAGAGTCAGTAATGGAGATTAGATCAAATGCTTTTGAGAATTGTAGTGGATTAAAAATGGTTTCAATATTAGGCAAACTGAAAATTGTTAAAGAATCAACTTTTGCGGGATGCACTTCTCTTGAAACTATAACTCTTCCAGCTGGTATCAAAACTATAGAAAACAATGCGTTTAAAGGTTGCACGTCCTTGAAAAAGATTAACGTCCCGGCCAAAAAGAGTGATTACTATAGAAGCCGTTTACCAGAGCATTTACAAAGCTTGTTGGTAGAATTAGCAAAATAATTATAACTGAAATAAAACCTCGCAATGTAAAGGTAATTGCATACAATTATGGCAGAGAAACAAGAATACGGTGCCGATCAAATACAGATACTGGAAGGTCTTGAAGCTGTAAGGAAAAGACCGGGTATGTATATTGGTTCAACGTCTGAAAGGGGACTTCACCATCTCGTATATGAGATAGTTGATAATGCGGTGGATGAGGCCTTGGCAGGATATTGTTCTCATATAATCGTCAACTTAAATAAAGACGGATCTTGTACAGTAGAAGATGACGGACGTGGAATTCCAACGGGAATTAATAAAAAAGCCGGAATCCCCGCTGTAGAAGTGGTATTTACCATACTTCATGCCGGCGGTAAATTCGGCGGTGGCGGATACAAGGTATCCGGCGGTCTTCACGGTGTAGGTGCATCTGTTGTAAATGCGCTGTCTAACTGGCTTGAAGTAGAGATTATGAGGGACGGTAAGATTTATAAACAGCGTTATGAACGCGGTAAGACCATGTATCCTCTTGAAGAAATCGGAACTTGCGAGATAGACAGAACAGGTACAAGAGTAACATTTGTGCCGGATGATACAATATTCGAGACGGTGGATTTCGACTTTAATACGTTAAAAACCAGGCTTCGTGAGACAGCATTTCTTACAAAAGGTCTTAGAATTACATTACTTGATAATAGATCAGAAGACATTATTGAGAAGTCTTATTATTACGAAGGCGGTATTAAAGAGTTCGTAACCTACCTAAATAAGGGAAATGAGCCGTTATACAACGACGTAATCTACTGTGAAGGTTATAAGGACAACGTATATGTAGAAGTTGCAATGCAACATAACGACGGATTCAACGATAATTCATATACATTTGTTAATAATATTATTACACCCGAGGGTGGTACTCACCTTGCGGGATTCAGAGCCGCGATAACCAAGACATTCAATAATTACGCCAAGGATAATAAGCTGATTAAGGAAAATGAGCCGGCTCTTACGGGAGAAGATATAAGAGAAGGACTTACATCTATTGTAAGTATTAAGATTGAAGAGCCTCAGTTCGAAGGTCAGACTAAGCAGAAGCTTGGTAATTCGGAGGCAAGAGGAGCGGTTGATTCCATAGTTTCGGAACAGCTTACATATTTCCTGGAGCAGAATCCAAGCGTTGCCAAGTCTATTGTTGAAAAATCGATTCTCGCTCAACGCGCGAGAGATGCCGCAAGAAAGGCAAGAGACTTAACGAGAAGAAAATCACCCTTAGAGGGTGGCGGACTTCCCGGAAAATTAGCCGATTGCTCTTCTAAGAACGCCGAAGAATGCGAGATCTACATAGTCGAGGGAGATTCTGCGGGAGGTTCAGCGAAGAAAGCGAGAAACAGGTCTAATCAAGCAATACTTCCGCTTCGCGGTAAGATTCTTAATGTGGAAAAGGCAAGAGAAGATAAAATCTACGCCAATGCCGAGATTAAAGCGATGATTACATCATTCGGTACGGGAATACATGATGATTTCGATATAGAGAAACTAAGATATCATAAGATAATAATCATGACCGATGCCGACGTGGACGGTGCTCATATTGCAACGCTTATGCTTACTTTCCTATACAGGTTCATGCCGGAATTAATTAAGCAGGGCTACGTATACTTGGCGCAACCGCCGCTTTATAAATTAGAGAAGAATAAGAAGACTTGGTATGCATATTCCGATGACGAATTAAGTAACATTATTAACGAAGTCGGAAGGGATAGTAACAATAAGATTCAGCGTTACAAAGGTCTGGGTGAGATGGATGCCGAGCAGCTCTGGGATACAACAATGGATCCCGAGAAACGTATTCTTAAGAAGGTAATAATTGATGAAGAGAGCACCTCGGAAGTCAATGTAACCTTCCAGACTCTTATGGGTGATAAGGTTGAACCGAGACGAGAGTTCATTGAAGAGAATGCTAAATACGTTCAAAACCTGGATATATAGAGCCAAGCAAATTTGGAAATAAATTCTCATTGAATACTCGTATTCATAAGGGAATTTATTTACAAATTTATTTGGCGAAGCCAAACATGAGAAAATACGAAGTATTTTCGAATAGGCTCTATATATTAATAATAAACGTAGGAGAAATAGATGGAAAATAATACATACGACAGAATTAATGAAGTCGATCTTAAGAAAACCATGGAGACTTCATATATAGACTATGCCATGTCCGTAATTGCGTCCCGGGCGCTTCCTGACGTAAGGGACGGTCTTAAGCCGGTTCAGCGAAGAGTGCTTTTCTCAATGAGCGAGCTTCACAATACGCCGGACAAGGCTCACAGAAAATGTGCCCGTATCGTCGGTGATACAATGGGTAAGTACCACCCTCACGGCGATAGTTCCATATACGGAGCTCTTGTTAACATGGCGCAGGAATGGTCAACGAGATATCCCCTTGTTGACGGTCACGGTAATTTCGGATCGGAAGACGGCGACGGCGCCGCTGCCATGCGTTATACAGAGGCTCGTCTGTCTAAGATATCCATGACAATGCTTCAGGATATCGATAAAGATACAGTGGATTTCACTCCTAACTTCGATGAGACGGAGAAGGAGCCATCGGTTCTTCCGGCTCGTTATCCTAACCTGCTTGTCAACGGAACAACGGGTATTGCCGTTGGTATGGCAACAAATATTCCTCCCCACAACCTTAAAGAGGTCACTGATGCGGTGATTAAGATGATAGATAACAAGGTTGAAGAGGACAGAGAGACGTCAATAGACGAATTAATGGAGATAATTCAAGGTCCCGATTTCCCTACCGGCGGAACAATACTGGGAAGAAGCGGTATTGAAGAAGCTTATAGGACAGGACGCGGTAAGATTAAGGTTAGAGCCGTATCTGACATAGAGCCTATGGATAACGGCAAGAACAGAATCGTTGTAACAGAGCTTCCTTATCTTGTGAATAAAGCCCGTCTCGTCGAGAAAATCGGTGAACTTGTAAGAGATAAGAAGGTTGACGGTATTACGGACCTCCGTGATGAGTCATCTCGTGAGGGAATGAGAGTTGTAATTGAGCTTAGACGCGACGTTAACCCCAATATTATGCTTAATCAGCTTCTAAAGCATACTCAATTACAAGATACATTCGGCGTAATTATGCTGGCTCTCGTTGATAATCAACCGAAGATTCTTAATCTCAAGGAAATGTTAACACTTTACCTTGATCATCAGAGAGACGTAATTACAAGAAGATGTAAGTTCGAGCTTAATAAGGCGGAGGAACGCGCCCATATCTTAGAAGGTTACCTTATTGCACTTGATAATATCGACGAAGTTATTAAGATTATAAGAGGTTCCGAGACGGTGGCTATCGCTAAGGAAGAGTTAAGCAAGAGATTCGGTCTCAGTGAAGCTCAGGCTAATGCTATCGTGGAAATGCGTCTTCGTGCCCTTACAGGCTTAGAAAGAAATAAAATCGAAGAAGAATATAATAACCTTAAGAAGACAATAGAGAGACTTAAGGCAATTCTCGCAGACGAGAAGCTTCTACTCGGCGTTATCAAGGAAGAAATAGAAGCGATATCCAATAAATATGCTGATGAGAGAAGAACAAGCATCGGATTCGATGAATTCGATATATCGATGGAGGATTTAATTCCGGTTACCAATACTGTTGTAACATTTACAAAGCTTGGATATATCAAGAGAATGAATATGGACAACTTCAAGTCCCAGCATCGCGGTGGTAAGGGAATTAAGGGAATGGAGACAATAGAGGATGATTATATCAAGGAAATGCTTATGACTTCCTCTCATAATTATCTTATGTTCTTCACTAACAAAGGTCGCGTGTATCGGCTTAAGGCTTACGAGATACCCGAAGCGTCGCGGACAAGCCGCGGAGTTGCAATTATTAATCTGTTGCAGCTCCAGCCCGATGAGAAGATTACATCGATGATTCCTATAGATGAATATAAGGACGACGAGTACCTTCTTATGGCTACCAAGTCGGGAATCGTTAAGAAAACGAAGATTACAGAGTATTCTAACATCAGAAAGAATGGTCTGGCGGCTATAAATCTTCGCGATGATGATCTCTTAATAGAGGTTAAGAAGACTAATAACACCGATGATGTAATGCTATTTACAAGATTCGGTCAATCTATAAGATTTAACGAGAAGGACGTAAGGACTACCGGAAGGACATCAATGGGTGTAATCGGTATGAACCTTATGGACAGGGACGAAGTTATTGCGATGCAGCTTGTATCCCAAGGCGAAAGCGTTCTTATAGCTTCCGAGAACGGTCTCGGTAAATGTACGCTGTTCAGCGAATTTACCACACAACACAGAGGCGGTAAAGGTGTTAAATGCTATAAGATAACAGAGAAATCCGGTAACCTTATCGGTGTCAAGGCCGTTAAGAAGGAAGATGAGCTTATGCTCATAAACACCGAGGGAATCATCATAAGAATCAAAGTATCGGATACGGCACTTCTCGGAAGAATTACGTCGGGCGTCAAGCTTATTAACTTAAAAGACGGCGTCAAGGTTGCAAGTATCGCAAGAATTAAAGAGTCTGCAATACTTGAAGAATATGAGAATTCACAGGAAAATGAGAGTTCAGGGGAGAATAAGGAAGGCGAAGAATAACATTTACAAGAGAAAAAGGATTACAAGGTTTTAACAATGGGAATGTGGATAGTAATATTAATTGTGATAATAGCGAGCCTTGCGGTATCAGTTATATACATAATTAATAGGATAACGAAATTCCGTTTTATCGATTATATAGAAGATAAGACAATTTATAAAAATAAGGAGAGAACCACCGGAAAAAGCGGCGACTACGGCGTATCGGCTAAGAGAAAATACTTAGAAGAACATCCGGATGAAGAAAAATATAAACCACCTAAGAGGTCATGGCTGAGAACATTAATAGGTGTAGGAGTGTTCTTAGTGACATTTGTGATACTGTATTTTTGCTTCAGCGGTGTAGAAGCAGTTGTTATTGTTCTTCATATTGCTTTGATTTGGGCGATTGTGGAATTCATATTCATGATACTTGCTTATCTTAAGATTGACTTAACACAGCTTAAGATATATCTTCCCGGAATTTGCTCTATTATTTTTATAACAGTATATTTTATTATAGGGAACTACTTAGGTTCTAATGTGTTCGTAACAAATTACACATTTGACACGTCGAAAAACGTGGAGCCCCTCAGGATAGTGCAGATATCGGATACACACTTGGGAGTAACCCTTGATAAGAATAATGCGAAGGAGTTCGCAGATCAGATTAAAGAACAGAACCCTGATGTGGTGCTGATTACCGGCGATTACGTTGATGACAGTTCAAGCTACGAGGATATGGTGGCTATGACCGAAGCACTTAAGACGATAGACTGTAAGTACGGCGTTTACTTTAGCTACGGTAACCACGATAAGGGATACTATGATAGCTCGGGAAGAGGGTATGATACGGCCAAGCTTGAGGAGACATTAAGAGCCAATAATATCAAGATTCTTGAGGATCAGACGGAGATTCTTGATAATCAATACATTTTAATCGGCAGGAAAGACAAGAGTGATAAGTCTAGGATGCCCATTTCGGATCTGGTAAATGGAATAGATAAGGCGGAGTTCGACAAGGATTATTCGATTGTATTTGACCACCAGCCCAATGATTACGAGGCTGAGGCCAAAGCAGGTGTAGACCTTGTACTTTCGGGACATACCCACGGTGGGCAACTTCTTCCCATTAACAATATCGGGGAGATAATAGGTGCTAATGATGCTACATACGGGCATGAGAAGATAGATAATACAGATTTCGTTGTAAGTTCGGGTTCGTCTGCCTGGGCGATAAGGTTTAAGACCGGTACGAAATCTGAGATTGTTGTGATTGATGTGAAATAATCTTGACATAGATATGAGAATCCTATAAAATATTTTTTGTTCGTATCAGCAGAACAAGGAGCAACTCGCCCATTGTAGTTTTGCTACGCAAAAGGGCGGTTGCGTGTAGGCATTCGCTTCGCGAATACCAACATGAGCAGAAGTACTCAAGTGGCTGAAGAGGTGCCCCTGCTAAGGGTATAGGCCGGGTGACCGGTGCGAGGGTTCAAATCCCTCCTTCTGCGTTTTATAATAGCCTAGGTCTTTTGGCCTGGGCTTAATTTATTAAAACAGGAGTTAATAAATGAGAACAATACAGACATATACTATAACAGAAGCAGTCGCTGAGATGTGTCAGGAGGCGAATTTCTTCCTGTCGGATGACATGAAAGAGGCATTCTCTCAGGCGAAAAATGCTGAAGAATCGGAGCTTGGGAAGAAAATATTCTCACAATTGGAGGAAAACTTGCAGATTGCAGGGAGCGAGAGTATTCCAATATGTCAGGATACGGGAATGGCCGTTGTTTTTGTAGAGATTGGACAAGATGTGACCCTTGAAGGGGCAAATATTACGGATGCAATTAACGAAGGTGTACGTAAGGGATACGTAGAGGGATACCTTAGGAAGTCAGTCGTTAACGACCCTATTATCCGTGAGAATACAAAGGATAACACACCGGCAGTGGTTCACTACGATATTGTGCCCGGTGATAAGGTACGGATAACCGTAGCACCAAAGGGATTCGGATCCGAGAATATGTCGAGAGTATTCATGCTTAAGCCTGCTGATGGAATTGAGGGCGTTAAGGATGCAATTCTTACGGCGGTAAAGGATGCGGGACCGAATGCATGTCCGCCCCTTGTTGTAGGCGTGGGAATCGGCGGAACCTTCGAGAAGTCGGCGATTATGGCGAAGAGGGCGCTTACCCGTAACCTTAATGAGAGACCGAATATTAAGTGGGTTGCCGACCTTGAAGATGAGATGCTTTATAAGATTAACGATCTTGGTATCGGACCCGGCGGTCTCGGTGGCAAGGTGACGGCTCTCGCCGTTAACATCAATACTTATCCGACGCATATCGCCGGTCTTCCCGTCGCCGTAAATATGTGTTGCCACGTTAACAGACATGTGACGCGGGAGATATAGGCCAGGGACTATTTATTAAATGGAGATTAAACTATGGAAAGAAAGATAGAATTACCAATGGTTTCGTGTATTGCCTCATCACTCACAGCAGGAGACTATCTATACCTTACAGGTGAAATGTATGTGGCGCGTGATGCGGCTCATAAGAGGATATATGAGCTCTTGCAGGACGGTAAGAACCTTCCGATAGACATTAATGATGCCTGCATATATTACATGGGACCTTCTCCCGCAAGAGAGGGACAAGTAATTGGCTCTGCAGGTCCGACAACTTCGTCAAGAATGGATAAATATACCCCTTTACTACTCGATAAGGGGTTAAAATGTATGATAGGAAAGGGCAAACGAAGCCAAGAAGTGAAGGATGCGATCGTACGAAACCATGCCGTTTATCTGGCATCGGTAGGTGGCGCCGGCGCGCTGCTGTCGAAATGTATAGTGGAGTCAGAAATAGTAGCTTACGAGGATCTTGGCGCTGAGGCTATACGTCGTATTAAGGTTAAGGATTTTCCTGCTATAGTAGTATGTGATGATAAGGGGAATAATCTTTATAAGGATGCTTGACTATAACAAAAGCCTTTGTTATACTATGTCTTGCGTATATAAGGAGTCTCGCCCATTGTGGTTCCGACTATGTCAAAAGGGGCTCGACGTGCAGCCACTCGCTTTACGAGTACCGGCATAGGGCGCCATGGCCAAGTGGTAAGGCAAAGGTCTGCAACACCTCTATCACCAGTTCGAATCTGGTTGGCGCCTCTTAACGAATCCTAAGTTATTAGGATTCGTTTTTTTATGGCTTTCTATTCCCTTTATTCATTGAAATTTATCATCCTATTGGTTATAATAAAAAAATGGTTTTACCATAACGTTAATAACTGAAAGGATTACATAAAATGGAACTATACGACGAGCTTGTTGCGAGAGGACTTATCGCACAAGTCACCAACGAAGAAGAAGTTAAAAATAGAATTAATAAAGGTGAAGCAACATTTTATATAGGCTTCGATCCCACAGCCGACAGCCTTCACGTAGGTCACTTCATGGCGCTCTGCCTTATGAAGAGACTCCAGATGGCAGGTAATAAACCTATCGCCCTTATCGGCGGCGGTACCGCTATGATCGGCGACCCCTCGGGACGAAGTGATATGCGTCAGATGATGACGACAGAGACAATCAATGCCAATGTTGAGTGTTTCAAGAAGCAAATGGCAAGATTTATCGACTTTAGTGACGATAAGGCCCTTCTTGTTAACAACGCCGACTGGCTTCTGGATCTTAACTACCTCGAGGTTCTTCGCGAAGTTGGTCCCCATTTCTCGGTTAACAGAATGCTTGCGGCCGAGTGCTACAAGCAGAGACTAGAGAAAGGTCTTAGCTTCCTTGAATTCAATTATATGATTATGCAGAGCTACGATTTCTTAAAGCTATTCGATAACTACGGATGCGTGCTCCAGTTCGGCGGAGATGACCAGTGGTCTAATATGATTGGTGGAATGGAGCTTATTCGTCGTATGCGCGGTAAGGAAGCGTACGCCATGACAATTAACCTTCTCCTTAATTCGGAAGGTAAGAAGATGGGTAAGACACAGTCGGGCGCCGTATGGCTTGACGCCGAGAAGACTCCACCTTACGCATTCTATCAGTATTGGCGAAACGTTGATGACGCAGACGTTATCAAGTGCCTTAAGATGCTTACGTTCCTCCCTCTCGAGGAGATCGGGAAAATGGAAAGCTGGAAAGGAAGTCAGCTTAACGAAGCCAAGGATATATTGGCATATGAACTTACGAAGCTTGTTCACGGCGAGGAAGAAGCAGATAAGGCAAGAGAAGCCTCTAAGGCGCTTTTCCAAGGAGGCGGCTCAAGCGAGAACATGCCGAAAGTTGATCTTAAGTCTGAGGACTTCAGAGACGGACAGATTGATATCTTAGGTGTTCTTGTTGCTACCGGACTTGCACCATCACGTGCCGAAGCTCGGAGAAATGTTCAGCAGGGCGGAGTTTCTGTTAACGGCGATAAGGTTACCGATATTCACACTACGTACAATGCTGATACATTCGATAAAGAGTTCATTATTAAGAGGGGGAAGAAGAAATTCTGCAAGGTAGGAAAGGAAGCATTGTAGGATGAATATAGATTACGCGGCAATAGATGCTTTCAGCTATACGGAAAAAATAGATGCTGATGCGATAGAGGAATTAACACAGGCTATCGAGAAATCCAACATTTTCTATTGGGATTGGGAACTTGACGTACTAAAATGGTTCTACGATATGCATAATTCCTTCCTTGATGCGGTGTTACCGCTTATTACACACTTGGGAGATGCGGGAATATTCTGGATTCTTCTTACGATAGTGCTTCTGATTATTCCGAAGACCCGACATATCGGTGTTGCATCGGCTATTGCACTGGGATTTGACGTAATAATATGTAACGGAATTATCAAACCGGTTGTTGCAAGGTGTCGACCCGGGTGGCTGATGTTTTTCGAGAACGGACCGGATTGGATACGTAGTATGAAGATGCTTGTAAGCTTCCCTGATGATCATTCATTTCCGTCAGGACATACAGCGGCAAGCTTCGCATCGGCAACAGCAATCTTCGGAACCCTCAAGGGTAAATATAAATGGTGGGGCGTTATGGCACTCATCCTTGCAACCGTTATAGGAATATCAAGGCTGTATGTGTGTGTACACTGGCCGACAGACGTAATAGTCGGTTGTATAATCGGAATAATCTGCGGAGTAATCGGCTGGTTCGTCGGACGACCCGTATATTGGTTCATAGACGAGAAATGGACTAAGTTCAAAGAGAGTAGACGGGCTAACAGAGAGAACGGAGCGACGTAGCCAAATACCTGCTTAGTGACATTCTCAGTCACGGGCAGGTGATTTAGTACAAAGCGACGAGGAAGAATAGTAACAAGGGGTTTCTATGATAATCAGAATACTGTTAATGATAATAGGAATAACGGGAATAGTGGCATTCTATCTGCCCCTGGGCAAAAAAGGCATAGTCAACGTCGGTAACGTTGTTGGCATGATACTTAGTGTGCTGGTTCTCCTTTTCGGCACATTTTCATGGCTGTTCTCCCGTAATTTCAAGATAGTACTCCTTGTAATTGTACTGCTTATACTGATCTTATTCATCATAATCAATATGAAAATGTCAAGGGCGAAGAACAATTTAGCAAGCAACCAAACGGTTGTCATTGTTCCCGGCTGTACAAGTAAATACAGCGTTTCTGAGGCTCTCACATCGCGTATCAAAGAAGCTGCAAGGTATCTTGACAAGAATAAAGACGCCGTCTGCATCGCAAGTGGCGGGATATCAAGCGACTTCTATGAGACCGAAGCCGATTATATCGCGGTGGAGCTTTCGAAGTACGGTATCCAGAAGAGCAGAATCATAGTTGAGAATAAATCTCAGAATACTTTTGAAAATATGAAATTTGCGAGAAAGATTATTAGTGAGAAGAATTTGTCCAAGGAAGTTGCCATTTCCACTAATGAGTATCATCAGTACAGAGCGGCTCTTTCCGCAGAAAGATGCGGTCTTAAGCCGTCCGCTATTAACGTTAGCACCGATAAAATGGTCTATCCCACATTTTTCCTAAGGGAAATGATTGCAATAGTATATTACTGGATTCGTAAAAAGTAAAATAGTATGAGTATATTAGATTTTGTCCTGCCGGTTATCGGTTACCTTCTCTGTTTTGCAGGGACTGGGGGTTTTTAAAAAGAAGGAGAAATAATGGCTACATTATTGGCATTAACAGACACATTGGTATTCAAAATAATACTTCTTATAATAGGATTCGTGCTACTTATCAAGGGTGCGGATATATTCGTAGAGGGTGCATCTTCAATCGCGAAGAAGCTCAAGGTTCCGCCACTTATTATAGGTATGACAATTGTTGCAATGGGAACAAGCCTGCCCGAAGCGGCTGTCTCAGTCTCCGCATCAATGAACAATGCCAATGCCTTGGCTGTAAGTAATGTGGTTGGTTCGAACATTTTCAATCTGATGATGGTCCTCGGTATCTGTGCGCTCTTCAATAACTTAAGTGTAGGTAAGGACGTGCTTAAGAGGGACTACCCTTTCTCAATATTCTGTGCGATTCTTATGATCTTCCTCGGACTCTTCGGATTCAAGGAGGACGGAAGCTATGGAATCAACTGGGAAATAGGACGAGAAGCCGGAATTATCTATCTGGTGCTCTTCGTAGGGTTCATTATTGTGCTCATTGTATCAGCTATGAAGGCCAGGAAAAGAGCCTTGGAGACAGGTGAAAAAGCGGAACGAAGCCTTGCGGACGAGATGGAAGACGAGGTTGCGGATCTTCCCGTGTGGAAGGCTATACTGTTCATAGTACTAGGCGCGGTTATGATTAAGTTCGGCGGTGACTGGGTTGTAGACGGTGCAACGGCAGTAGCAAGTGCAATCGGAGTATCCGATACAATTATCGGACTTACAATATGCGCTGTGGGAACATCGCTTCCGGAGCTTGTGACATCAATTGTTGCCGCAAGGAAGAATCAGCTTGATATGGCAATCGGAAATGTTGTGGGCTCTAACGTATTCAACATATTGTTCGTACTCGGACTGGCCGCAACCATAAGCCCTATACCGTTCTCTATAGAAAATGTAATAGATATTTGCATACTCCTTGCGTTTTCAATACTTATATATATATTCTGCATTACAGGAAAGCACATTAATAGGATTGAAGGCGGGGTTATGGTGGCGCTGTACGCTGCCTTTATGGTATACGTGTGCCTTAGAGAGACAGGGATGTTCGCGATAGGATAGTACTTACGTTCGAACAAATCGTTATAAATGTACAGTAGCTGAAAAGCCTGGCATAATATCGTAAGAACTATGGAAATAAAAATACAAAAGTTCTATAATAAATAATAATCATATACACGGGAGGAAATATAAAAATGGGATTTTTAGACGATTTCGCTGATGTAATTGACAATGTCAGCAGTGAGGTTAAAGACAGAGCTTCGGAAATGAAGGATACCTACGCTCTTAAGAGAGAGTACAGGGACACGGAGAAGTACCTGAATGTTCGTTACATCGAGCTTGGTAAGAAATATTATAAGAGAAACAAGAACAGGAATAAGAAGGAGCTTGCCGACATAACGGACGCTCTTGAGAGATTGGACTGGCTTCAGGCAAAAATTGACGAAATCAGAGGCACGGTAGAATGCGATGAGTGCGGAGCCACAAATGATAAGGAGGCCGTCTACTGTAACAGATGCGGTGCCAAGCTTGGCGAGAGTGCAAAAGAGGAAACCGCCAAGGAAGAGAGCACGGCTGAGAAGGTCGAGGCTGAAGTAGTAGAGGACGACAAAGAATAACATTTCCAACAATCCAAAAAGAGGAAAACTATGGCTAACAAAGGAAAATATTATATAACAACAGCAATTACATATACTTCGGGAAAGCCCCATATCGGTAACACCTACGAAATCGTACTTGCCGATGCCATTGCAAGATACAGGCGTCAGGAGGGCTACGAGGTATTCTTCCAGACCGGAACAGATGAGCATGGTCAGAAGATTGAGAATAAAGCTAACGAAGCCGGCGTATCACCGCAGGCCTTCGTTGACGACGTCGCCGGCGAAGTTAAGAGTATCTGGGATATGATGAATACCAGCTACGATAAGTTCATAAGAACCACCGACGATGACCATATGAAGCAGGTTCAGAAGATATTCAAGAAGCTCTATGATCAGGGTGACATTTACAAGGGTGCCTATGAGGGAATGTACTGTACGCCTTGCGAGTCCTTCTGGACGGAGGCTCAGCTTGTGGATGGTAAATGTCCCGACTGCGGCCGGGAGGTTCAGCCCGCCAAGGAAGAGGCTTACTTCTTCAAGATGAGTAAATATGCGGACAGACTTATAGAGCATATCAACACCCATCCGGAGTTCATTCAGCCCGTGTCACGTAAGAACGAGATGATGAATAACTTCCTGATTCCGGGACTTACGGATCTATGCGTATCGCGTACGTCCTTCAAGTGGGGAATTCCGGTTGACTTCGACGATAAGCACGTGGTATATGTGTGGCTTGATGCCCTTACCAACTATATTACCGGTATCGGCTACGACGCTGACGGCAACAAGACTGCGCAGTACGAGAAGTTCTGGCCGGCGGATCTTCATCTTATAGGTAAGGATATAATCCGTTTCCATACGATTTATTGGCCCATATTCCTTATGGCCCTGGGCGAGGAGCTTCCGAAGCAGGTGTTCGGTCACCCATGGCTTATCTTAGCGGACGGCAAGATGAGTAAATCTCTTGGAAATGTTATATATGCAGACGAACTGGTGGATATATTCGGAGTTGATGCGGTTCGTTACTTCCTGCTCCACGAGATGCCATTTGAAAATGACGGCGCAATTTCTTGGGAGCTTATGGTGGAGAGGACCAATTCCGACCTTGCCAATATCCTGGGTAACCTGGTTAACAGGACGCTTTCAATGAGTAACAAGTACTTTGACGGCGTTATATTCGACAGGGAAGAGAATGAACCGGTTGATGACGACCTTAGGGAAGTAATTACCGGAACAAAGGCAAAGGTTGAAGCTAAGATGGCGGATCTTCGTGTGGCTGATGCGATTTCGGCGATATTCGATCTCTTCCGTCGTCTTAATAAGTACATTGATGAGACGATGCCTTGGGTACTTGCCAAGGATGACGACAAATTCGACCGTCTTGCAACGGTTCTGTATAACTTAGCCGACGGTATAACGGCGGGAGCGACGCTTCTTCACAGCTTTATGCCTGAGACGGCTGATAAGATCTTAGAGCAGTTCAACACGGAGCCCGTTTCTTACGACGATCTTGATAAGTACGGCAATTATCCGACGGGAACCTGTATTACGCAGGAACCGGAGATATTATTCAAGAGGCTCGACGTTAAAGAAGTCCTTGATGAGGTGGAGAAACTCCATCCCGCAGAAGAGAATAAGGTTGAGCCGGGTATTGATATCGAGGCGAAGGATGAGATAACATTCGAGGACTTCGGTAAGATGCAATTCCAAGTCGGCGAGATTATAAGTTGCGAGGAAGTGCCTAAGTCGAAGAAGCTTCTTTGCTCACAGGTTCAGATTGGAAGAAAGGTTAAGCAGATAGTTTCGGGAATTAAGAAATATTATTCTCCGGAAGAGATGGTTGGTAAGAAGGTAATGGTACTTGTTAACCTGAAGCCTGCTAAGCTTGCGGGAGTGCTGTCTGAAGGTATGCTTCTCTGTGCGGAAGACGACAAAGGCAATCTCGCACTGGTCACTCCTGAGAAGGATATGCCTAACGGAGCGGAGATTTGCTAAGAAAGGTAATGTATGATATTTGATAGTCATGCTCATTATGAAGATAAGAGGTTCGATGCTGATAGGGTCGAACTTCTTTCTATGATGAGAGATAATAATATTGGTCGTATTGTAAATGTGGGTTCAACTCTTGATACCTCGAAAGAGAGCATTGACTTGTCGCAGCAGTATGACGATATATATGCAGCAGTGGGAATCCACCCCAGTGAGGTAGCCTTCCCTATAGACGGTGATGACAGTAATATACTGTCGCGGGAAGAGAGTCTTAAGCTTATGCCGGAAGTACTCGGAAGCCTTGAAGAGTTGTCATCCCATGGGAAATGTGTGAGTATAGGTGAGATCGGACTCGATTACTACTGGGATAAGGAAGAGGAGAACCACAAGCTGCAGAGAGAGTGGTTCCTATCGCAACTTGAACTGGCAAGTAAGGTGGATAAGTCCGTTATAGTTCATTCACGAGATGCCAGCAAGGACACATTCGATATAATGACAGAGGCTAAGAAGCGCTTAAATACTGAGGCTGTGATACATTGCTATTCCGGAAGCGCCGAGATGGCGGTGGAATATGTGAAGCATGGCTTTTACATCGGAGTCGGTGGGGTTGTAACCTTCAAAAACGGTCGCAAGCTCCGAGAAACAGTAGAGAAGATACCCCTCGAGTCAATTCTCCTTGAGACGGACTGCCCCTACATGGCACCGGAACCGTATCGCGGTAAGCGAAATGATTCGACGAAATTATCGTATGTAGTACAAAAAGTTGCTGAAATAAAGAGTTTACCTATTGAAGAAATAGAAACTGTAACGTGGAATAACTCCTGCAGGTTTTACAAATTGTAGTTTGATATACTTTTATTACTTCGGAAGGTGCTTTTGTGGAATTATGTCTTGGTACATTGATTCGAGCTTAGAAAGGACCCACCATGGGCAATTTAACAAATCCAACTTACGTAAAGAAAATATTGGATCGCTTCGACTTCAGCTTCCGGAAGAAGTACGGCCAGAATTTCCTTATCGATGACAACATCCTTACGGAAATTATTGACAGCGCCGATATAACCAAGGACGACACAGTCCTCGAAATCGGCCCCGGCATCGGTACTCTGACGGAAGAGCTGTGTAAGAATGCCGGTCAGGTAATTGCCGTAGAAATCGACAGTAACCTGATCCCGATTCTCGAAGACACGCTTTTTAATTATAGCAACATTACCATAGTTAATAATGATATAATAAAGGTCGACATAGACAAACTTACGGAAGAGTACAATAACGGCGAACGCTTTAAGGTCGTTGCGAATCTGCCATATTATATTACAAGCCCCATAATAATGGAACTCTTAGAGCGCCGTCTTCCTATAGAATCCATAACTCTTATGGTTCAAAAGGAGGTTGCGGAGCGTATGACGGCGTGCCCCGGCACCAGGGATTACGGATCCCTTTCTCTTGCTGTGCAGTATTACACATCGCCTGAGATTATATGTACCGTGTCGCCGAACTGCTTTATGCCGAAGCCCAAGGTGGATTCTTCCGTTATTAAGCTAATTGTTAATGAGGAGCCGCCTTACTATGTTAAGGACGAGGAATTGCTCTTCCATATAATAAGAGCGTCATTTAACCAGAGACGTAAGACATTGGCTAACGGACTTAGTAACTATCCGAAGCTGAATTGCAGTAAGGAAGAGATTAAGGAAGCCATAGAAATGTCGGGCTTTCGACCGGATGTTAGGGGCGAGACCTTGACACTCGAAGATTTTATATTACTTTCGAACAATGTAAGCACATTTACCGAAAAATAAAATGTAAATGTCTCGAATACATAAGAAGGCGAAGCAGAACATACGAGGTACTGATTTGGACATTACAAAATACGAAGAAGACGTACAGAACTTATTATCGACCATACAAGAAAACAGGGGCGTGGACCCGAAGAAGGTTACGGATAGTTCCAAAGAACTAGCCAAAATCGCACACTATAAGGGTGACGATGCCCTTCTCGGCTTCGCGGAATTCTCTGAAGGGGAGACATATTACCTTCTTAATGACGTTATCAATTTTTATAAGAAGATGACAAGCTCAGAACGTATTATGGAGGAAGCCGGCGAGTGGGAGTACGTTGTTATGGCCAATAATATGCTTGGCATAATGTCATTAAATCGCGGCAATGCGCCCTACGCCATGGATTATTATCTGAATGCCCTTTCCATTTGCCAGAGGAACAATCTTACCAATCTCGAGTGGATCGTCAATATGAACATGGGTGCACTCTACGTCAATATTGAGGAGTATGAGAAGGCACTTAATTATATTGAGAGCGCCTATGAATATGTGTCCGTTAACAGGGATATGGATGACTATATTCGTAATCTTACGGATATATATGTGGGAATGGGTAAATGTTACCTCGGTCTTCAAGACTTAGACAAGGCACAAGAATTCCTTGAAAAAATCAAGGATGAATGCACGGATTATCTTAGCGAATCCGATAAAATCGTTGTATATTCATTTATGGCGCGGCTCTACAACGAGGAACGTATGGAACGGAAGCGTGACCTTGTTATAATGGATATGAATGAAATCATAGGTTCCGATATTCCTCTCATGGATTACTTTGATGATATATATGAGTATCTTCTGATGCTTCAGGAAATAGAGTACTATCGCGACTTTTTCAGGACGTTAGATATCATAGAACGCCTTGCAAAAGTCACCGCCATTAAAAACTTAGAGAGGAAATTATTATCACTTAAGATCAAATATTACAGGAAAAGTGGCAACCAATTAGAATATACGAAAGCTGCTGTCCAGTATTTCGAGATTACGGAATATATGGATATAGAGAACCACAATATGGTTACAAGCATGATTGACCTTCGTAGTAATTACGATGATCTAAGTGCTATCAATAATGAATTCAGACGGAAGAATAAAGCTCTTAAGAAGAAGTCTGAGACGGATGCATTGACCAAGATGGCCAATCGCTTCGGTCTGTCCCGTCACGCCAAGAAATCGTTTAAGAAGGCAATCGAGAATAATAAAAACTACATAGTGGAAATACTTGATATTGACTATTTCAAACAATATAATGATAACTATGGACATAGTGAAGGTGATAGATGTATTAAAACCGTAGCCGAAATCATTAATAAACAAAGGGATTACGGCAAGGTATTTACCGCTAGATTCGGCGGAGATGAGTTCGTTATTATATATGAAGACTTCGAGTTCTCCGAAGTTGAGAAGATGGTAAGCGACCTTAAGAAAAGGGTAGAGGAAGCCAATATTAAGCACGAATATTCAAAAGCCGGTAAGACAGTTACGATTTCTCAAGGTATTTGCTTCGGACAACCAAAAGAAGGAGACAAGTTCGAAGACTTCTTTAATAAAGCGGACGAATACTTATACATTGCCAAGGAAGTATCGAGAAATTCCCTTTACATGGGACATTTTCAAGATGAAAAGGATAGTTAAATGAAGTGGAGTAACATCAAAGTAATAATTAAAGATGATATAAGGGTTGTTACACATAACCTCTTTGCGCTTATTATTGCCATAGGAATATGTATTCTGCCGGCGCTCTATGCCTGGTTCAACATTTACTCTAACTGGGATCCCTACGGTAACACCGGTAACCTTGATCTTGCGGCGATTTCTACGGACAAAGGATATGTTGACGAAGACGGAGTCTACAGGAACGTGGGTAAAGAGGTTATCGATGATCTTAAGACCAGCGATGCGGTAAGATGGCATTTCGTGGATTCTCCCGAGGAGGCGAAGGAGGGTGTTGAAGCCGGAGATTATTATGCGGCTGTGGTTATCAACGAGGATTTTACATACAATATGTACAATGTCTTCACTGAAAATGTGGATAAACCCCAGATGATCTTCTATCAGAATCAGAAGAAGAATCCCGTTGCCAATAAGATATCCGACACGGTTGTGGAGAAGATACAGACGAAGATTAATCAGAAGTTCGTCAAGGTCATGACAACCGCTGTCTTCAAGGAAGTAAGTGAGGTGTCGGACGATATTGAAGAAGAAGGCGGAATAGATGGTCTCATTCAGAAGATGCAGAAGGTCAACGACGATATCGCCGGATACCAAAAGACAATTAACGGAATAATTCAGGGTAATGCCGTACTAAAAGCGGCAATTAACTCAGCAAGTTCGGATTCGAAGAAGATAGAGCAGAAGTCATACGAGAGTGCAGACGCACTGGAGCGCTCAAAGGATAGTCTTGTAACCACTCAGGATACCCTTAACGACTTCTCTAATCAGGTAAATATCGTTGTGTGGACGGTAGAGGGAAGCCTTACGGACATTTCCAATAGGCTTAACGAAGCAGTGATTCTGAACGACATGAAGTCGATAGATAACAGCGTCACCATGTCAAAGGATGATATTCGACTTATTAAAACGGATCTCAATGCCCTTAGAGTAGCACTTCGCGAGGCCGTTCAGGGAGGAGGACTTAAGCCTTCCGAGATTATTGAAGCCGAAGCCACGATTATTACACTTGATAACCTTGAAAAGAGGGTTGACAAGGTAGACGCAATTATAGATTCGATACAGGTTGATAATGTTGGAAAAGGCATTATCGATAAGACCGAGAAGGATGAACAGAAGATTAAGACGAAGGTGGATGAATGTAACGCCGAGATAATGGATACCCAGGGCACCATTAATGCGGAGCTTATTCCTCAGATTAACGACACTATGCAAAACTTAGAGCTTGTTCTTGATGATGCTTCGACGTTAATGCGCCAAGTGGGCTCTACCATTAACGGTATGGGAAATGTATTTTCATCCCTTAACACCGCTGTGAATGCGGGAAATGTGAGCCTGCAGAAGACAAGTGATGCAATAGGCGAGATTAATAAGCGACTCGGTAAGATTATAGATAAGGTCAATAAAGCTGCCAATAATGAGAAGGTTCAGGTTCTCCTTGATACTCTTAAGGGTGACCCGGATCTCTACGGGGAATTCTTCTCGGAGCCTGTTGAAATAGAGACGGTTGAAGTATATCCCGTTGAGAATTACGGCTCTGCCGTTGCGCCATTTTATACCATACTTGCTATATGGGTAGGAGCTATTATCTTAGCGGCAATCGTTAAGCCCATACCCAAGAGAAATGAATATGCGAGCATGAGTCAGATAGATGTTTTCTTCGGACGATATGCCACATTCTTCATATTGGGACAGCTTCAGGCGCTTATTACCGTCGTGGGTGACTTTGTGATCCTGGGGGTACAGTGTTTACATCCTTTCCTTTTCTATTTTGCAGCAGCGTTTACGAGCCTTACATTTACACTGCTTATATATGCACTTGTCGTAGCCTTCGCGGATGTGGGTAAGGCAATAGCTGTGGTAATACTTGTGATTCAGATTGCGGGTTCGTCAGGAACATATCCGGTAGAGCTTCTGCCGGAATTCTTCCAGAATGTATACCTGTTCTTCCCGTTCCCCTATGCGATTAATGCGCTCCGCGAGTGCGTAGCGGGATTATACGAGATGGACTATGTAATATATCTTCTTAAGCTATCGATATTCATAGTCCTTGCTCTTGTAATAGGAATCTGGATACGAAGACCATTCGACTCTATTAAGAGATATATGGAGAAACGAATGGAAGATACGAAGGTGATGTAATATGGATAAGAATTATGAAGAAATTTATTCAAAAATGCTTGAATTCGAGGCACATCAGCATGCTAAGAATTATCGCAAAATACAGATCGGAATAAAGGTTAACATCTTCCTTCCGCTTGTGTTCTTGCTACTCAGTTTTGCATTTCCGGACAGTGGATTCTTCTTCCTTATGCTCTGGATAATATCGCTGTTCGGAATCGCATTTTACCTGATATACGTGGAGTACAGAGACTATAAGACGAGAGAGAAGCTCCTGGAATTCGGGCTGCTTGACGAAGTATCCTCATTTCATCTTATGGGTAATTCCGTAGAGCAGATGGAGCAGGCTGTGGATGATAAGCTTGACGAAATCGAGCAGAAATTACAGGAAGAGAAGAAGAGTCACGATGAGAAAGTATATAGACTTAAAAAAGAAAGAGAAGCAGTGAGAAGTGAACGTATAGAAAAAATCAAGAGTATCGGTGATAAGAATAGGGGGGATAATTAATGCGAAATATCCTGAAAATCTTCATGACCGATGCAAGGCGTCTCTCCACTAACGTAGTGGCTGTTGTAATAATAATGGGATTATCTGTTATCCCCTGTCTCTACGCTTGGTTCAACACCTTGTCTAACTGGGATCCTTATTCGGAAAGCGCCACTAAGAACATTAAGGTTGCAGTGGCATCCGACGACATGGGAATACAGATTGATGACGCGGCTCTTAATATCGGGGATAAGATAATAGCCAATCTGAAAGAGAATAAATCAATAAATTGGGTATTTACCGATACCTCGGAAGAAGCGGTTAACGGTGTATACTCAGGCGAGTATTATGCCGCGCTTGTTGTTAACGAACGTTTCTCGGAGGACATGATAAGCTTCCTCGGCGGTGACATAACGCACCCGAAGATAACTTATTATGAAAACGAGAAGAAGAATGCCATAGCCCCCAAGATCACCGGCAAGGTCAAGACAACGGTGCAGGGTGAGGTAGATAAAGCATTTGTCTCAACCTTAGCGAAGGTAATATTAGAAGTCAGCGAATATATGATATCGGATCAGAAGGGTTCGTCCCTTACCGACACGGCGCTATCTAAGCTAAGGGATATGGATTCCGACCTTACCACGGTTATTACCATTATAGATTCATACGTAAGCCTCATCGATTCGGCAAATGCCGTTATGGATGCGGCTAAGGAGATAACAACGGAACTTGATTCCCTTAAGGGCTCGGGAAAAGCCATGACGGAGGCCGCGGAAGCTACGACCAACGCGGCGGAATCAACAATCGATACCACATCTGATGTGGCAAGCGCAACTATCAACCAGACTAAGGGAAAGCTTACCGTATTAGGTGATATGATTAACGAGCTTATTAACTCGACATCACTTGATACAGCCGTTGTTGATGCGGAAGTAGATTCGCTTATTAACACGAATGAAGCCCTTAAGGAAGCTTATGATGTGGGAATAAAAAGGGTAAGAGATCTTAATCCCGTAGTAAGCGGAGACGCTGCCAGAGTCGACAGTGACTTCGACAAAATGACGGCAGACCTTCAGTCAATTAAGAGCGGAACAGCTAAGACGAAGTATGATGTTGAAGTAATAAAGGTTGCATTGCAAAATGATATCAATGCATGTAAGAATAACTTAGACAGCTTGTCACGAAACTATTCTTACAGCGTTAAGCCGCAGCTTAAGAGCACAATTAATTCCGTACAGGATTCGCTACTTGAAGTGCAGAATTTGCTTAACTATTCATCTAACTCAATTAATAATCTGGCTAACATACTACATAGTTATCCGGATATGATGGGTCAGGGTAAAGGTAATCTCCTCTCAACAAGAGCGGAAGTCGTTAAGATGCAGACAGGTCTTCGAGATCTTATTAAAGATATGGAGGACTTAGAGTCTAACGAACAGTATCAGCTTCTTGTTAAGCTTATTGAGACAGATCCCGGGATAATAGCCGACTTTATAGTAGAGCCGGTAGCGCTTGATAAGCAGGCAATCTTCGAGATGAAGACTAACGGTGATGCCACGGCGGCATTCTATATAGTGCTTTCAATATGGTTCGGAAGTCTCATTCTGGTAGCCATTATGAAGACCAAGGTACAGCCTATAGTCGGAATTATGCATGTAAGAAAGTATCAGGAGTTCTTCGGAAGATATATCGTATTCTTCTTAATAGGACAGCTTCAGACGATTATAACGGTGCTTGGATCACTGTTCTATGTTAAGATACAATGTCACCATCCGATACTTTTATGGGTTGCGTGCTCGATTACAAGTTTTTCGTTTACATTCTTACTTTATTCGCTTGTATATGCGTTTGGTTCGGTTGGAGAGGCGGTATGCGTTATACTAATGGTTATACAGGTTGCGGGCTCCGGCGGTACCTTTCCTGTGGAGGTATGCCCGAAGATCTTCCAGATACTGTATAAATATATGCCCTTCGCATACGGTCTTACCTCGATACGAGAATGTATAGGAGGAATGTATAAGCATGATTACCTATGGGCAATCCTGGGACTTCTTGTCTACGTCGTAGTCGGCTTCCTAATCGGCCTAATCGGAATGAAAGGTAAGAGGTTCGAGGAATTCATAGAACGTAAGATTGAAGAGCAGGATGTTATAGGGTAGGAAAATGCAAAAGCCCCTTGATTACTCCACAACCTCCAACCTAATAGTATTGGTACTTCCACCGTTCTTTCCAATCTCGCCGCCGGTGAGGATTACCTTATCATCCTTCTTCAGATTGAGAATATCCTTTACAACTTTCGATGCGTGCTTCATCATCTTATCAACCGAGTCGAATTCTTCACACTGTACAGGAATAACACCCCAGTTGAGGCTTAACTTCCTGTAAGCCTTCTCATCAACCGTAAGACCTACAATAGGTATCGGACATCTGAACCTGCTCACAAAACGTATAGTCTTACCCGTAATAGAGCTTATTACAATTCCCTTAGAACTTGTGTCCATCGCCAGGGTACACGTTTCGCGAGACAAGGCATCTACACTGTTCTTTATTACATAATGCGCATCTATGAAATCCTTCTTGTAATTGATATTATCTTCCGTATACTCGGCAATGTCAGACATGGTTTCTACCGCATGGACAGGGTACTTACCCGCTGCCGTCTCGCCTGAAAGCATAATGGCTGTGGAACCGTCATAGACTGCATTCGACACATCAGATATCTCTGCTCTCGTGGGACGGGGATTATTAATCATCGACTCAAGCATTTCCGTTGCGGTTATAACCGTCTTCCCTATCATACGGCATTTATGGATTAACTGTTTCTGCACAACAGTGAGCTCTTTATACGGTATTTCCACGCCGAGATCACCTCTCGCAACCATTATGCCGTCAGCAACCTCACAGATACCGTCGATATTATCGACACCCGACTGATTCTCAATCTTGGCGATAATATCAATATCTTCGCCTCCATTCTTATCTAAGAAGTCTCGAAGTGACTGTACGTCATCCTTTGTTGATACGAAGGATGCAGCAACGAGATCCACATCATTCTCTATACCGAAGAGAAGGTCGCTTTTATCGTTTTCACTCAAGTAATCGCCTTGCAATACGTGCTCCGGGAAATTCATGCTTTTCCTGTCGGACAGAACACCGCCGGTTACGGTGTCACAGATTATCTCGGTGTCCGTAATCTTCTTTACCTTGAATATGAGAAGTCCGTCGTTAACAAGGATTTGATCTCCTACTTTTACTTCATTCGGAAGGTTCTTGTAGCTAACGGATACGCGATGTTCATCTCCGGTTATGTCTTCCGTGGTAAATGTGAATTCGGCGCCGTCCGGAATTAGAGCCTTCTTGTTCTCGAATACGCCTACTCTGTATTCAGGTCCCTTCGTATCAAGCATTATAGCAAGAGGATAGTCCAGTTCTTTTCTAACCTTCTTAATCCTGTCAATCTTAACCTTATGCTCCTCGTGTGTTCCGTGGGAGAAATTAAGTCTTGCGACGTTCATTCCAGCGTTACATAGCTTAGTAATCATTTCTTCCGATTCGCTGGAAGGTCCCAATGTACATATAATTTTAGTTCTTCTCATATCTAACCTCTTTTCAATAATCCCTGTTTATAAAGAAAACGCCGACACATGCCGACGTTTTCCCAATAAATCACACATTTCCTATCCGAAATATCTATCCAGTAAGCCCTTAAATGCCTTACCGTGTCTAGCTTCGTCTCTCGCCATCTCATGAACAGTGTCATGAATTGCATCGAGATTAGCAGCTTTAGCACGCTTAGCAAGGTCTGTCTTACCTGCTGTTGCGCCGTTCTCTGCGGCAACACGAAGCTCAAGATTCTTCTTGGTAGAATCCGTAACAACCTCACCCAGTAACTCTGCGAACTTAGCCGCATGCTCAGCTTCTTCAAAAGCAGCCTTCTCATAATAGAGTCCTACTTCAGGATAGCCTTCTCTGTGAGCAACCCTTGCCATTGCAAGATACATACCAACTTCTGAGCACTCGCCTTCGAAATTAGAACGAAGATCTGCGATAATGTCATCGCTTACACCTTTGGCAACACCAACAACATGCTCTGCAGCCCAAGTCATCTCATCATCTTCCTGCTTTTTGAATTTTTCCGGTCCAACGTGACATGTGGGGCACTCTGCAGGTGGCTCATCGCCTTCATGTACATATCCGCATACCGAACAAACCCATTTTGCCATAATAAATACCTCCCATATATTATATTGTTTATAGTCTACATAACCCCATTATATACAAACCTGTGTAAAAATAAAAGCCTTAAAATATAATTTTCCGCCTTCGAACCAAGACCTGCACGCTCATGACGAAATGTCGTATGCGCACCCCGAAAGGGGTGTGCCGGTAACTTAGCAGGTCTTGGCTCCTCAGGCGTTCGCTATAATCTAATGTGTCAAAAGAAACGTCCCAATGTCCGTGACACACTTGGGTTTTTATAGTATAATAGGTGCTAAGTGTGTCGGATAGGCGGCACCCAATGACAATTTTTATAAAAAGGAGATAGATTATGCAAGTATCATCACTTCAAGAAGCCAGATATGAGTATCAGCCGAAGCTTCCGGGTATGCTTAAGAACGGCGTAGGCGAAATATGTGTTAAGGAAGGAAAAGAGACTGCAAGTGTCGCAGATCAGGACAAGATTAAAGAGCTTTTCCCCAATACATATGGAAAGAAAGAAATCACATTTGAGAAGGGAAAGAATACTGCCGAGAACAAAAAGCAGGTAGTTGGCGTTATTCTGTCAGGTGGTCAGGCACCCGGCGGTCATAATGTAATATGCGGACTATATGATGCCCTTAAGGCAACTAACCCTGAAAATGTGCTTCTCGGCTTCAAGGGTGGTCCAAGCGGTCTTATTGATAACGACTATGTGGAATTTACAGACGAAATCATCGATGCGTACCGTAACACAGGCGGATTCGACATCATCGGTTCCGGCCGTACCAAGCTTGAGACTGTACAGCAGTTCGAAATAGTTGAGAAGGTTGCCGCAAAGCACGGTCTTAATGCTATCGTAATCATCGGCGGTGACGATTCCAATACAAATGCAGCAGTTCTCGCTGAATATATGGCAGCTCATAAGACAGGCGTTCAGGTTATCGGTTGTCCCAAGACTATCGACGGTGACCTTAAGAACGAAGACATCGAGGCTTCATTCGGATTCGATACGGCAACCAAGACATTCTCAGAAGTGATCGGTAATATTGAGAGAGATGCCAATTCCGCTAAGAAATATTGGCATTTTATCAAGGTTATGGGACGTTCTGCTTCACATGTAGCGCTTGAATGTGCGCTTGAGACACAGCCTAACATTTGCCTTATCGGTGAAGAGGTGGCAGCTAAGAAAATGTCGCTTTCCGATATCGCAGACTATGTTGCTGATTCCGTAACCAAGAGAGCTGCAAGAGGCGACAACTTCGGTGTTGTACTTGTTCCCGAAGGAATCGTTGAATTTGTTCCTGAATTCTCGGCACTTATTGCAGAGATTAACGAACTTCTCGCCGGTGAAAATGCCGATGAATTCAATAAACTTGTTGACTGGGCTTCAAAAGAGCACTTCATAGAAGATGGTCTTAGCCAGAATTCAATGAAGGTATTCGCGCTTCTTCCGGAACCGTTACAGAAGCAGTTATTCCTTGAGCGTGATCCTCATGGAAATGTTCAAGTGTCACTTATTGAGTCGGAGAAGCTTATCTCTACACTTGTATACGACAACTTAAGAAGAAGAAAGAAGCACGGAACTTACACCGGTAAGTTCTCACCTCTTCATCATTTCTTCGGATATGAAGGAAGATGTGCATTCCCTTCTAACTTCGATGCGGATTACTGTTACTCGCTGGGTTATAACGCATGTATGCTTATCCAGTACGGTTACACAGGATATCTCTCTAAGGTATCTAACCTCGCAGCCCCCGCAGAAGAGTGGGTTGCAGGAGGTATGCCGATTACCAAGATGATGAATATTGAGAGACGTAACGGTGAAGATAAGCCCGTTATTAGAAAGGCTCTTGTAGAGCTTGATGGTAAGCCATTCAAGTACTTCGAAGAGAACAGAGAGAAATGGGCAGTTGAGACATGCTATACATACCCCGGAGCAATCCAGTACTATGGACCTTCGTCTGTGTGTGATATCACAACGAAGACATTAGCGTTGGAACAGGGATAAGATAGGAAATATATAGTAAAGAGCCGGCGATTGCCGGCTCTTTTGCGTTACCCTTTATATTCCCCCTTCAGCAGTCCATACAGGTAGTGGTCGCGCCACTTGCCTTGTATCATTAGCTTATCCCGGAGGACGCCCTCTCTCTTGAAGCCTAAGCCTTCTAAGATGGCTATAGAGGGGATGTTGTCCGGGAGAACCATAGCTTCTATACGGTGAAGCTCAAGGTCGTGGAACATGATGTTGATGCCTGCTCTGAGGGCTTCCGTGCAGTAGCCGAAGCCCGTGTAGGCTTTATCCATCTTGTAGCCCACCTGGCAGGAAGAATAGATTGGTTTTGCGATATTTCTAAAGGATATTGTGCCGATAATGGTATTGGGATCGTCCTTTAAGAAAAGCCAGAAACGTACAACCGAGAGCTGAAGCATCTTCTTATACTCGTAATTTAGGATATTACGGTGGTGCTCGATGGTATAGAAGTTATCTACGTCGATAGGCTCTACCGCCTCGAATTCCTTGGCATTATGAAGGTCGAAGATAAGCGTATCTTCGGCTATTTCTTCTCCGCATATTCTAAGTATCAGACGTTCTGTCTCATATACAAACTTCATTCCCAAATGTTCCTCTTAGTCAAGTGCCCTAACCTCAACTCTACCGATATCGAAGGAGTTAAGGATAGACAGGATTCTATCGAATTCTTCTGCCGTATAAGTGCTGTATCCCTTTTTGATAACCTGCTCAGATTCCTTATATGGCTGTAAAAAGTACGCTTTAGCACCGTTTATCCAATTACCAATTTCTTCAAAATCATCTATCTTATGAATCTCCTTAGCGACGGTTGTCCTGAATTCATAGTCGATACTTCCGTCCATAAGAAGCTTAACCGACGTTTCTATAGGCTCGATGTCGAAATCCTTCATACAAGCCACATCATTATAAGAAGATTTCTTATGCTTTATATCCATGGCCACATAATCAACCAAGTGCTCATCTATCAATTGACCAAGCATATCGGGGTTCGTGCCGTTAGTATCAAGCTTAACGGAAAGCCCGAGGTGCTTTATATCCTTAATAAATTCCGGAAGATCCGCCTGTAATGTGGGTTCGCCGCCTGTTATACATACGCCGCCCAGGGTTTTTTTGCGCTTGTTAAGGTGGTTAAATATTTCCTCAAGAGTGTACTCTTCCATAGTCGTATGGTGAAGAACCAGATCGCCGTTATGGCAATAGGGACAGCGGAAATTACAGCCCCCCGTAAATATTGTGCTGGCAACCCTGCCCGGATAATCTAAAAGTGTTGTCTTCATCAGCCCGACTATTCTCATAATGTCTTCTTCTTTCTTGATATTTTCGTTAAAATGTGCCATCCTATTATACGTCGGGCAAATCCCAAAGCACCGACATAAACAACTGATATTATATCACTTTACAAGGGGGAAATCCAATGGCGTTATTTGACGGACTTAAGGAAAATCACGAGGATTACACGTCCTATCTCGACTGGACGGAGGAAGATAAGCTAAAATATATGGAGATGGCCTATAAAGAGGCGGAGAGAGCCTTTGAAGAAGGTGACGTTCCAATTGGCTGTGTTATAGTGGACTTCGACGGAAAGGTCATAAGTAAAGCGTATAACAGGCGAAATCGGGACGGTAACACCACAAGTCATGCCGAAATTATCGCGATTCAGCAGGCATGTAAGAAAATGGGTGACTGGAGGCTTGAAGATTGCGTGATGTTCGTTACATTAGAGCCCTGCCCCATGTGTGCCGGAGCAATCCTTCAGGCCCGTATGAAGAAGGTCTTTATCGGGGCGATGAATTCCAAGGCGGGCTGTGCCGGCTCTGTTATCAATCTCCTTCAAACAGCAGGCTTTAACCATGCTGTTGAGATTGAAAAGGGACTTATGCAGGAGAAATGCTCAACAATTCTAAGCGACTTTTTCGAGGAAGTAAGAAAAGAGAATAACATCTAAGGTGGAAAAATGGCTGATTTATATAAGAGAGAGAAATATTTAGAGAAAATTCGTCCTTACTACGACGACATGAATATAGTTAAGATATTTACCGGGGTAAGAGGATGCGGTAAGTCGACACTTCTCGAACTTATTATGGATGAACTAAAGGAAAGGTCGATTAAGGACGAGAAAATCATTAAGATTAACCTTGAGAAGCGTCCTTACAAGGGTGTCAGAAGCGCTAAGAAGCTGATAGAAACAGTTACTGAGAAGTCTGAAGGGGTAATCGGCGTAAAATATCTCTTCATTGACGAGATTCATAACGTGGAGGACTACGAGAATGCCCTTAACCATATATGTGAAATGTCCGATTTCTCCATATTTGTTACGTCAAGTAACGGTTATATCCTAAAACAGAAGCATCTCGGGAAGCTTACCATGTTCTACATAAATTACGAGATATTTACCCTTACATTCGAGGAATATCTCGATATGAGGGAGTATTACGGCTACGCAGTGTCGCCCAATACGGAAGAGGAATTCACGAAATACATGATAGAAGGCGGCTTCCCGTACACCGTAAGTAACGATATACACGACGCCAAGCAGCAGTACGCCAAGGATATTCTGTCGGAAATAATCGAAAATGATATAAGACATCATAAAAGAATAAAGAATCCGGCTATGTTCGACTGCATTAAGAGCTATATTATCAACAATTTCGGTAAGAAAATCGTCGCAAAAGACCTTATAGAGTACATATCCGAGACGTTAAATACCAATGTCAGGAAGGAAACCTTGTATAATTACCTGGGAATTCTGGAGGATTCCAGGATTGTATATAAGTGTGCAAGGTTCGATATGGATTCGAAGCAGGTACTTCACGGCAAGGAGAAGTATTACCTTCCGGATCTAAGCTTTTACTATGCGGAAGATTTATACAATACCCTTAACTATGAGCCTTCTCTTGAAAATGTGATACATAATTACGCAAGAAGCCTGGATTACGCCACGGCGCTCTGCAGATCAGGGCACCAGAACATAGACTTTGTCTTGGAAGACGAGGATATGGATTATATCTACGTTCAGGTTACGGATTATATAGATAACGGCGAATTCGACGAGAACGGAAGGACAAAGGAAGAAGAGAGAGAATACATCCCTCTTGAGAAGATTCGCGACTTTTATCCCAGATATGTAATGACACTTGATAAAATCCTTCGTAAGAGAAATGGCATAAAACAAAGGAATATCATTGATTTCATAAAAAACGGTAGAAAGTTCTAACGTAAAGATATAAAAGAGTGGCAGATATCCACGGAATAATTGTGGATAACTTATAAAATGTTCGGATAAACTGTCATTATAGAAAAAAGACCTACGATTTTATGTAAAAATTAAAAAATTGCATATACGATTTTATGCAATATTTTCGGTTCCTATCTTCTGTTTTTATGCAATCGGGATTGACAGTCTTAAGATATAACCTGTATTATATATAAAGCTTAAATAATACGAGGTTAACGATAATGCTTAAAAGAAAAGCTTACCAAGAACTGCTTAATTGGAAAAAAGAGCGTAAAAATGAACTCTGCCGTAATTGTATACTCATTAAGGGACAATGTCAAGTAGGAAAGACATATATTGTTAAAGAATTCGGAACTCGTGAATACGAATCATTCGTTAATATAAATCTAAAAAAGCAACCGCCGCTTAAGGCGATCTTCGATTCGTCCTCGGAAGACGTAATAAAAAGGATTACGGCATATATGCCGAATGTCAGATTAATCCCCGGTAAGACTCTAATATTCATAGATGAGATAGACCTTTGTGAAAATGCGCTTAAATCGCTTAAGTTCTTAGCGACAGACTTAAGGTTCGATGTGGTAGCGACGGGGGATCTCGTGGCGATTAGCGAACTAAAGGAAAAAACCGCCGAGTTAACGACCTCCGACGTAGATGAATTCGACGGAAGAATCATTGGCAGAGTACACACCGGAGAAGATTACATTAAAGAAATCACCCTCTATCCCCTAGACTTCGAAGAATTCCTGTGGGCAAGCGGGTTCGACGAGAAATCACTTCAAAGCTTAAAGGAATACATGGATTCCGGCGAGCTTATCCCCCAAGGTCTTCACAGGAAGTACGAGAATCTTTTCAGAGAGTACCTGGTTGTGGGGGGAATGCCGGAAGTAGTTAATGATTTTACTAATTACAAGGACTACGCCAGGGTAACACATTTACAAGAGAAGATAATAGACCGGTACTACGGTGACATAGAAGAAAAGGCAAAAGGAAAGCAGAAAAAGCTTGTTAAGAAGTGCTACGACTCCATACCGAAGCAACTTAGCAGTGAACTTAAGAAGTTCAAATACTCACGTGTTGAGAAGGGACAGACTAAGAGAAAATACGGTAAAAGCGTGGATTATCTTACGAAAGGCGGCTTCGCTTACCCCTGCTATAACATAAAGGAGCCGGGAACCCCCTTAAGGCAACACAGTAAGGAAAACCAATTCAAGCTCTACTTAAACGACACAGGTCTTCTAAGCTGTATGTACGGCTTCAGTACAAAGAGGGACATCCTTAACGACACGGTAAAAGGTCACACGAGAACGGCGGTATACGAGAACGGAATAGCACAGTGTCTTGTAGGTAGCGGATACGGCATATACTACTATAAGCCTGATGACAACCATGAGGTAGAGTTCGTGTTAGAGAAGGAAGATGACACATTTCCAATAGAAGTAAAGACCGGGAGGACCGTAAGTGTCTCTCTCCAAAGCTACATAGACGGCTTCAAACCAAGCGTAGCCTACAAGCTTACGGGCGACAGAAACGAGACAGACGGTGTAACGAAAATGCTTCCTCACTATGCAATACTATTCATATAAGAAATAACAGCGAAGCAGAATACAGGCGAAAACAAAAACATTTCCCATATTATCAAGTGACAAAGTAGAAAAATATGTTATACTATAGGACATAGACATTAAAAGTCCAAATCTAAAAGGGGGTGCAATAAATTATGTGGGACAAAGACGATATGGAGGAGAGACTCAAAGAAGAGGCAAAACAAGCCGTGAAGGCTGAATTCATCGGACAGATTGAGTTAGAGAGACGCGCAAGACAGAAGGAAAGAAGAAAGAAGAGGTGGAAACGCTTCTGTAAGCTCATCAAATTATGTGTACTTATCGGCATAGGAATTCTGATTGGTATTCATTGGAAGGCTATCGTGGAATACTTTAAGACAGGTAAGGCACCGAAGATCCCGAAGGATCACTGCTATTGTCCGTTAATTGAGCTTAAAGACAAATATTGTAAATAGCGACAAGTTGTGAGCCGAGCGAAGAGCTCGGCTCTTTTAGGAAAGATTGAAGCAATACAAATATTCAAGAAGAAAGAGCTGGAATTCTAGGGAGAGAAAAAAGTGTCTTATGTAGCGCTGTATCGTAAGTTCAGACCTACTGAATTTAGCGAGGTAAAGGGACAAGATCATATAGTAACGACGCTTCGGAATCAGATTAAGACAGGTCGTATCGGTCACGCTTACCTATTCACGGGTACCCGGGGAACGGGTAAGACTACCGTTGCGAAGATTATGGCTAAGGCAGTTAACTGCGATAATCTTACGGACGGTAACCCCTGTAACGAATGCGACGTGTGCCGGAACATCAATTCAGGCTCTTCTGTAAATGTGCGGGAGCTCGATGCTGCCAGCAATAACGGCGTCGACAGTATAAGGCAGATTATAGAAGAGGTTGCGTATCCCCCAACAGAGGGAAGATATAAGGTATACATCATTGATGAGGTGCATATGCTTAGTACCGGAGCCTTCAATGCGCTCCTCAAGACCTTGGAAGAACCCCCGGAATACGTGATATTCATCCTGGCAACTACGGAAGTAAGTAAGATTCCGATTACAATACTTTCCCGTTGTCAAAGGTATGATTTCCACAGGATTACCATAGATACGATTGCCATGAGGCTTCGTGAGCTATGCGTGAAAGAAGATATTAAGGCGGAAGACAAGGCAATTAACTATATCGCCAAGGTGGCGGACGGCTCTATGCGTGATGCCTTAAGCCTGCTGGATCAGTGTGTGGCCTTCTATCTCGGGGAGGAGCTCACTTTCGATAATGTGTTAAAATGTCTCGGAGCCGTGGATACTGAGATATTCTCAAGGCTCCTTCGATATGTAATCGATAAGAATGTGGCGGGCTGTCTCGACGTCGTCGACGAAGTACTTAGGGACGGCAAGGAAGTCGGGCAGTTCGTTAACGACTTTACCTGGTATCTTCGTAATATCGTGCTTATACGAAGCTCTGCCGAGATGGCTGATGTAATAGACGTTTCATCCGAGAACCTTAAGCTTCTGCAGGAAGAAGCAAAGCTTATCAGTGACGAGGCGCTGATTCGTGACATTCACATCATGTCGGAGCTTGGCAGTGAACTCCGTAGAGTTAATAATAAGCGAGTTCTTGTGGAGATTGCGCTTATTAAGCTATGTAAGAGCGCAATCGAGCCGGATGTATCGGGTATAGAAGAACGTCTCGAGGAATTGGAAGAGAAGATTGAGAATGGTGTGGTAGTAAGTGCCGATGCTTCGAGTGGTTTTGGCACAGGCAGCGGTTTGACCCCCAATAATATGGGAAATGTTAGCGCAGGAATGAACTCTCCCGCAGAAAAACCACCCGCTCTTCCCGAAGATATAAGAAATGTGGTAGAGAACTGGAAGTCAATAGTAGACTCAATAGAAGCGAACGCTATCAGGACAGCGTTCCTTCGTGCGAAGCTTAACATAACGGAAGAGAATGGTAATCTCGTAATTCTGCTGGACGAAATCAGATCCGGAAAGGACGAGAAATATGCCATCAAGCTTTTAAATGACTCCAACACAGATTCAACGGGTGTGGATGTAAAAAAGGTATTAGAATCCACTATTGAGAAGAAAATCGGAAAGAGGGTTACAATAATTGTTAAGGAACAGAGAGGTGCCGGTTCACCATATGTACTTGACCCGAGAAAAGACTTTAAATCGAACGTGACAGAGCAAATGAATTTTGAAATGGATGAAGAGTAGCGACAAACCGCGAAAAATCGTGGTTCAACGATAGATGACAGACTGAACAAGAGTTCATCAAAGAGAACAATAACAGGAGGAAACAAAAATGGGTAGACGAGGAGGCGGATTCCCCGGCGGTGGCGGTGGAATGAATATGAACAATCTGATGAAGCAGGCGCAGAAGATGCAGCGTCAGATGGAGGAAGCCACCAAAGAATTGGAAGAATCAGAGGTTAGCGCCACTGCAGGAGGCGGTGCCGTTGAAGTAACGGTATCAGGTAAGAAGGAGATAACCAAGATTAAGTTATCGGAAGAAGTGGTAGATCCCGACGATATCGAGATGCTTGAAGATCTTGTTATGGCAGCAGCCAACGAAGCCCTTCGTAAGATGGAAGAGAAGTCTCAGGCAGAGATGTCTAAGATTACCGGCGGAATGGGACCGGGCATGCCTTCCCTCTAGAGAGAAAAACTTATGCAATATTACAGTAAACAGATTAGCGACCTTATAGGAGAGCTTACGACCCTCCCGGGTGTGGGAAGTAAGTCCGCCCAGAGACTCGCATTTTACATACTTAATATGCCCCGCGACCGGGCCAACAGTCTTGCAAAATCCATAATAGACGCCCGTGAGAATGTGAAATTCTGCAAAGAATGCTTCACACTCACGGACAGAGACGTGTGCCCGATCTGCCAAAGCGCCAAAAGAAACAAGAGACAGATCATGGTTGTGGAGGATACAAGGGATCTTGTGGCCTACGAGAAGGTAGGTAAATACGAGGGCGTGTACCATGTCCTTAACGGCACAATGAACCCCATGCAGGGAATCGGTCCTAACGACATTCGTATCAAGGAATTATTCGAACGACTGCAAAAAGAAGAGGTGGAAGAGGTCATTATTGCGACGAATTCCACTACAGAGGGCGAGGCTACGGCTATGTACATTACCAAGTTAATTAAGCCCAGTGGTATCAAAGTTACCCGAATTGCCAGCGGTGTACCGGTTGGCGGAGACCTAGAGTGCATTGATGAGGTGACTTTGCTTCGAGCCCTTGAAGGACGACAGGAATTATAAGATAGATGGCGAAGAACAAAAAGAAATCAAAGAAGACGAAAAAGCAAAAGAAAATACGAAGACTTGTCAGAGTTAATATTATTCTGCTTCTACTGCTTCTCGGAGCTATCGGGTTCTATTATTTCAGCGGATATGCAACGAAGATCTCAGCAATGAAGAAGGAAGCCCAATCATTTGTGTCAAAGTCCACTGCTGAGACGTTTAAACAGAGTCAGACCAGTATCGGATACGATACCGACGGGAATATTATTTCTATATTAAAGGGAGATCGTAATTCCTATTACGTTCCGCTGTCAGATATGCCGCCCTATGTGGAACAAGCATTTATCAGTACAGAGGACAAGAGGTTCGAAGAACATCACGGCCTCGACTATAGGGGAATTGCAAGAGCACTGTGGGGTAGAATTACCAACGGTAAGATTACAGGCGGCGGAAGTACAATTACCCAACAGCTCGCCAGGAACATGTTCCTAACCCAGGATGTTACATATGAGAGAAAGATCGAGGAGATGTTCATAGCATCTTACCTCGAAGAAAAATATACAAAAGATCAGATAATGGAGTTCTACGTTAATAATATCTATTACGGCAACGGCTTCTACGGAATAGAGGCGGCGTCAAAGGGATATTTTAATAAGAACGTTAAGGACTTGACTCTGTCGGAGATTGCGCTTCTTGCCGGACTTCCCAACAGTCCCACGGAGTACGATCCGTTCCAGCACCTTGATAAAGCCATAGCAAGGCGGAATATTGTGCTTAACGGAATGCTTGAGGACAGGGTTATATCCAAGAATTCCTATGATACGGCAATGGCGGAGGAGATTACCCTTAGTAAGCCGGAGTCTGTTCATAATAATTATCAGGAGACCTTCACATTCTACTGTGCAACCCGCGCTCTTATGGAGGTTAACGGCTTTAAGTTCAAGTACACGTTCAAGAGCGACGCCGATAAGCAGAAGTACGAGAAGGAATATAATGAAGCCTACGACCGCTACAATAAGCAGCTCTATAACGGCGGATACCGCATATATACGTCCCTTGATAGCAGAATGCAGAAAATCATGCAGGAGAGTCTTGACGAGGGGCTCGGCGCATTCGGAGAAGTGGACGAAGCCGGAATCTACGAGCTTCAGGGCTCAGCCGTCTGTATTGATAACGATAACGGCTATGTCAAGGCGATTGTGGGCGGAAGAACCCAGGATATAAGCGGATACACCTTGAACAGGGCGTACCAGAGTTACAGGCAGCCCGGTAGTGCGATTAAGCCACTTATTGTATACACGCCCCTTCTGGAGAAGGGCTTTACCGCCGACTCTACAGTAGAAGATAAGCCGATTCAGGGAGGTCCCGCCAACGCGGATAAGTCCTACAGCGGACAGATGACACTTAGGCGCGCGGTTCAGCTATCGAAGAATACCGTTGCATGGCAAATGTTCGAGCGAATCGGCCCCAAAGCAGGAATTACATACCTTAGAAACATGGAGTTCACCGGGCTTGACGAAAGAGACGAGACCTTGGCGGCGTCTCTCGGTGGATTCACATTGGGTGTGTCGGCTCTCGAGATGGCTAAGGGCTACGGAACCCTCGCCAACGACGGCATGTATCGGAATGCGACTTGTATTAAGAAGATAACCGACTTCGAAGGTAATACCATTTACCAGAGCGATCAGCAGGAGAAGGAGATATATAAGGAAAATGCGGCCAGAGCCATGACTGACATATTAGAGTCTGTTATGACGGGCGGTACGGCAGCAGGTCTCGGCGTGGCAGGTCAGCCCTCTGCCGGCAAGACCGGAACCACTAACGACAACAAGGACGGTTGGTTCTGCGGGTACACGCCCTATTACACCACGGCAGTGTGGGTCGGCTACGACATGCCGAAGAAGCTTCCCGGTCTTTCGGGTTCTACTTATCCCGGTCAGATATGGCAGAGCTTCATGAATAGAATCCATAACGGCCTGGAACGAAAGGAATTCCTGGGACAGACTTCGTTTATCGGGGAAGTTAATACCAATGGAAATGTTAATAACAACGGTAATGACAATGCCAACAACAATAACAACGAAGAGCCCGAAGAGGAATACTACGAAGAATATATAGTCTATGATTAATATATCAATGAAGGAGAAGGAACTATGAGATACGGTGTAGGTGTTGATCTTGGCGGAACTGCAGTTAAGATGGGGCTTTTTACATCTAACGGAGAACTTATTGACAATTGGAGTATCCCCACTGATACTTCAAAGGGTGGCGAGAATATTCTTATAGATATTGCGAAATCGGTATCTGTAAAGCTTGCGGTGAAGGGAATAGATAAGAAGCAGGTTGAAGGTCTCGGTATCGGAATCCCCGGAGCGGTATCTAATGGAGTGGTCGACAAATGTATCAACTTGGGTTGGGGCGAAGTGGATGTGAAAAAGGAGCTCGGAACCCTCTGTGGCTTGGAGGTTTTCTCGGGGAATGATGCTAACGTTGCGGCTCTCGGCGAATACGAAGCCGGTTCCGGCAGGTTCTATCACAGCATCGTCCTTGTTACACTGGGAACAGGCGTCGGCGGTGGCATAATAATTGATGGTAATATCATATCAGGTCACTGTGGTTACGGCGGTGAGATTGGCCATATAACCGTTAATCCCGGTGAGACGGAATCTTGTAATTGTGGGAAATGCGGCTGCTTAGAGCAGTACGCTTCCGCAACGGGAATAAGGAATCTTGCGCTTAAGTATCTGGAAGAGTCGGATGAAGACAGTACACTTAGGAGCCTGGGAGATGATGTCACAACGAAGGACATTTTCTCGGAGGCTAAGAATAATGATAAGATTGCATTAAAAGCCGTGGATTATTCTATGAATATTCTGGGCACAACGCTATCGAATATCTGCCACGTAATCAACCCCGAAGCGGTAATTATCAGCGGTGGCGTCGCAAAAGCGGGGGATTTCCTGATAGATAAAATTAAACCTAGTTTTGATAAAGGGACAGTATACATAGACGGAGAAACAAAACTCTGCCTTGCCACATTAGGCGACAAGGCAGGAATGTACGGAGCGTTTTATCTTATTCGGTGATTACGACTTTGCCGGATCATAACACATTTCCCGGGCGAACATACACCGGAGTTGTTATTAGAGTGAAGCTACAGATTAGCGCCGTCATAACCATGAAGTATAAGGTCACAGGTGTAGTCGATAAGCTCGTCAATAGGAGTCGGCCTTCCGTTAACAAGCCAGCTCTTATATATAGAAGTAATTGTCACGCAATAAGCCTTAACAACGTAAGGATGACGCTTATTCTCGTAGAAGGCCTTGAATGGCTTAGACTCGAGAAGCATAGTGGTTACATTATCATAGAAAAACGTGTAATCCGTGTCGCACAGGAGCTTCTTTTGTACATCGTCACAGTCATTAAGATAGTGATAGAACTTAGATATACAGCCGGCCACATCCAGTTCGGACAGTTCCTTTTCGATGGATTTAAGGAAGGTCTCAACGATCTCACGCTCAATATCGTTAACGAGGTCGTCAAGTGAAGAGTAGTGAAGATAGAAGGTCTTCCTGTTAATCTCGGCTCTCTTCGCAAGCTCGGTAATTGAGATATCGCTGTAGTTCTTCTCAAGAACAAGCTGTGAGAATGCTCCCTTAATGGCTTTAATGGTTCTTCTTGTTCGAAGATCGACGCGTACTTCTTCCATAATAGTGCTCCTTTCCGCCAGGTGACATATAGGTGTGACACATCATGTCATACACTGTGTGATATAATTTACATTGATTTCGAAATGAGTATTATGATACAGATTATACAATGAGTTGACAAAATATACAAGGGGTTATTAAACAAAATGGTTAAGACAATCCTAAAAGAAGTAAAAGATTATACGGCGGATTCCATTAAGACGCCACTCTACATGCTGCTTGAAGTGGCAATGGAGATGGTAATTCCGCTTCTTATGGCTAATATTATCGACGAAGGTGTGAATAAAGGCGATATGAGCGTAATCTATACGACGGGAGCCCTTATGCTTGTTATGGCGGGAATCGGCCTCTTTGCGGGACTTCGCGGAGGTGATACCGGTGCGAGAGCGTCGGCGGGACTGGCGAAGAACCTTAGACAGACTATGTTCGAAAGAATCCAGACATTTTCATTCAGTAATATCGATAAATTCTCATCGGCCAGCCTGATTACAAGGCTTACAACGGATGTAACCAACATCCAGAATGCCTATCAGATGGTGCTTCGACTCGGTGCACGTGCGCCTGCAAGCCTTATAGTGGCAATGATTATGTCATTTATAATAAGCCCCGAGCTTGCCAGCGTCTATCTTGTGGCTGTTATTGTACTTGGAATTATCCTGACAATCGGGCTTCTTTCGGTTCGTAAGATATTCTCGGTACTGTTCGAGCGCTACGATAAGCTTAACAACAGCGTCCAGGAAAACATCACGGGAATGCGCGTAGTTAAGGCATATGTAAGGGAAGAGCACGAGAAGAGTAAGTTCTCCGAGGCTTCCATGAGACTTGCCCGTCAGTTCAAGAAGGGCGAGGGTATAATCGCATTTACCGCACCGGTAATGATGTTCGCCATATATGGCTGTATCCTCGTTATAAGTTGGCTTGGTGCCAATATGATTGTGTCGGAGACCCTTACAACGGGTGAACTTGTGAGTATGCTCGCCTATTGCATGAACATCCTTATAAGTCTTATGATGCTCTCCGTTATATTCCTTATGATTGCAATATCCACGGCATCTATGAAGCGTGTAAGCGAGGTGCTTACGGAAGAAGCGGATATTGTGAATCCCGAGAATCCTATAGAGGAAGTTCCCGATGGATCAATAGATTTCAGGGAAGTTGACTTTAGTTACAACCAAGATGGAAGCGGTAAAGTTCTTGAGAATGTGTCCCTTCACATTAATAAGGGTGAGACAATCGGTATTATCGGCGGTACGGGAAGCGGTAAGACGACACTTGTTAACCTTATCTCGAGACTTTACGACGTTAACAGCGGTGAGGTTCTTGTCGGTGGGGTAAATGTTAAGAATTACGACCTTGCGGTTCTTCGTAAGGAAGTATCCCATGTCCTCCAGGCAAATGTGCTGTTCTCAGGCACGATATATGAGAACCTCCGTTGGGGTGATGTGGACGCCACTGACGAAGAATGTGAGAAAATGTGTAAGCTTGCCTGCGCCGACGAATTCATAGAAAGGATGCCGGAGGGCTATAATACGAAGATAGAGCAGGGCGGAACCAATGTATCCGGCGGTCAGAGGCAGAGACTCTGTATTGCCAGGGCGCTTCTAAGGAAGCCTAAGGTGCTTATCCTTGACGATTCCACCTCAGCAGTGGACACTTCAACAGATGCCAAGATAAGAAAGGCATTTCGTGAGGAAATACCCGGAACAACGAAGATTATTATCGCACAGCGTGTATCATCCGTGCAGGATGCCGACAGGATAATCGTTATGGACGACGGAGCCATTACGGGAATCGGAACACACGAAGAGCTTCTTATTAATAATGATATATATAAGGATGTCTACGAGTCCCAGACCGGAGCGGGATCGGGCGACTTTGATGAGGCAGGTAGCGAGGAATAATGACTAACCGCGATGTATCGCGTTGGAATAACGGCGAAGTGCGGCGAGACACTATAGAGGAGGCGGAGTAATATGCCAAGACCGAAGGGACATATAAATAAGGAAGATTTTAAGAAGAATTCGAAAGCGTTGGGCAGGCTTTTCAAGTTCCTGTTCAAAAACTACGGCTTTCAGCTTATAGTAGTGCTTATCTGCATACTTCTGTCTATATTCGCTTCTGTTCAGGGAATGCTGTTCATGCAGAACCTTATTGATGACTATATTACACCTATGCTTAAGACCGGAAGCCACGATTTCACACCCCTTTGGGAAGCAATTGTGAAGGTGGGCCTCTACTACGCCATCGGTATTTTGGCAACTCTTGTCTATAGGATGATTATGGTGTTCGTAACCCAGGGCACCCTGGATAAACTCAGGCGTGAACTCTTCTGCCATATGGAAGAGCTACCCATAAGCTATTTCGACACCCACGCCCACGGCGATATCATGTCGGTATACACCAACGATATCGATACAATGAGGCAGGTTATAAGTGAGTCCCTTCCCCAATTCATTAACAGTGCCATTACAATAGTGGCTGTAATTGCGTCAATGTTCGTACTTAACTGGGTTCTTACCCTTATTACTCTCGCTATGATATTCATTATGTTCCTTGTTACGAAGAAGCTGGCGGGTAATTCCGGTAAGCATTTTACCGCTCAGCAGAAGAACATCGGAATCGTCAACGGTCATATCGAAGAAATGATGACAGGCCAGAAGGTTGTTAAGGTATTTAACCACGAAGAAGAGTCAATCAAAGACTTTACAGAGCTCAACAGTGAACTCTTCGAGAGTTCTTACAAGGCGAATAAGTATTCCAATATGCTGGCTCCCGCCAATGCCCAGATTGGTAACTTAAGCTACGTAATAATTGCGGTTGTGGGCGGAATCCTTGCAATGTCGGGGCTCACAGGATTTACCCTGGGAGGCCTTGCAAGCTTCCTTTCCCTTAATAAGAGTATCAATATGCCGATCTCCATGGTGTCCCAGCAGTTTAGCTTCATTGTTATGGCGGCTGCCGGTGCTAAGCGCTACTTCGATGTGCTTGACGAAGAGTCCGAGGTTAACGATGGTTATGTTACCCTGGTAAATGCGAAGGAAGAAAACGGGGAATTAATAGAGACTGAAGAACGTACAGGAATCTGGGCCTGGAAGCATACACATCAGGCAGACGGCTCCGTTACATACGTGCGGCAGCAGGGCGATATTACATTTAATGACGTAGACTTCGGCTATAAAGAAGATAATCTCGTGCTTCACAATATCAAGCTCTACGCCAATCCGGGCCAAAAGATAGCATTCGTCGGCGCTACAGGCGCCGGTAAGACTACGATTATTAACCTTATTAACAGGTTCTATGATATTGATGACGGTAAGATTCGTTACGACGGAATTAACGTCAATAAGATTAAGAAGGAAGACTTAAGGCGCTCCCTTGGTATCGTTCTTCAGGATACCCACCTCTTCACAGGGTCCATTGCTGAGAACATACGCTATGGTAAACTCGATGCTACGGACGAAGAAGTCATTGCTGCGGCGAAATTATCTAATGCTCATTCCTTTATAAAGAGGCTTCCACAGGGGTATGATACCGTAATAGCGGGAGACGGAGCAAACCTAAGCCAGGGACAGCGTCAGCTTCTTGCCATTGCAAGGGCGGCAGTCGCAGATCCTCCGGCTCTTATCTTAGATGAAGCAACAAGCTCTATCGATACGAGAACAGAAAAGAAGATTCAAGCGGGAATGGATAACCTAATGCATGGCAGGACGACATTCGTAATAGCCCATAGGCTCTCAACAATCCGTAATTCCGACTGTATTATGGTGCTCGAGAAGGGTAGAATCATAGAGCGTGGCTCTCATGAGGAGCTTATGGAAGAGCAAGGCAAGTACTACCAGTTGTATACGGGGAAGGTTGTTAACGCCTAGTCGTAAGGAGGGACTCACACGAAGTGTAGACTTCTCAACGGTGAACCTCTAGACAAGAAGTACGATGACCATCCCTTAAAAGGAGAATTCGTAGGAAGAACACGTCAAGAAATCTTCAAAAAGAATTATTAGGATCGTCGCGAATTTGGTTGAATCGAAAAACAACTAAAATTATTATGGAAACTCTCAAGGCAGATAGCTTGGTTGAATTATATACCAACCAATTACCCCATAAATTTTTCCAAAAATTCAGAAAAAATCATAAAGTTATCCACAACAATTGCCGATAAAATTACAGAAATAGTTTTTTTATGGGTGGAGTATGTGGATTTTTAGTACATTTTCACAAGAAAATGTTTATTTTACCGCATACCTCATGCTATAATGACTATATATGCGAATGTATAGATATAAGATTGATTTTAATACAAGATAAAGGATATATCGACCGACTCCAGGGGGAAAGGAGTACTTTATGGCAAAGTACAAAGATCAAGGAAGAAAATACGGAAAGAAAATACTCGCGGTATTGCTTGCGGTGGCCACAGTCTTAACCACAAGTTCTATTGATATGCAGGTGCTGGCGGCGACATATGGGGGAGATGGTGGCACAGCAAATAATTCGATAAATGTTGGTGGATCCCTTGGTGAGTTGGTAACAAATACCGGTCAGACTAAGAATCAGCAGCTAAACAAATTAAGCTTCATGATATCTCAGGATGAAGGTTATGACTATAATGTATATGTTGAGATATATGAAAATCCATCTAAAAACCCGACAGACGGTGTTTTGAGAAAATCCTTTAACCTTCCGATAGGAACGGGTAGTGGAGAGAAAGAAGTAATAATTGGCGAAAGTCAAGACTATAATGTTGATATTAGCACAGGCAACGACGGTAATCCAATAGTCCTTACAGATGGTGAGACGCTTGGCGTTAGCGTTAAATTTACAACCGGAGGGGCAGATAATAAGGTATCATATTATGAAACAACAGAGGGCACAGGCAAAGGATTCAGAAAACTTAACGCTTCTTCTTTAACGTGGTTAGAAAGAAATAACATTATTAAGGTTGAGACAAAAGACTATGATAGTGATCCGGATGATGCTGCGATAGCAACATTTAATGTTGACCCCGATAAGGATGTTATCGATGTGGGAGAGTCACTTTCTCTAAGCACCACAATAACACCTGCTTATAAGAGAACTGTTACATATTATTCTGATGGTTCTGGCATTGATAAGAAAATAACAGTTAACGGAAGCACTGCTACAGGAGCGAAACCCGGAACGGCAACATTGACAGCTACATGTGGAAGCAACGAAAAAACAAAGGATATTAAAGTGGTTGAATCGAGATTCAACACAACCGAGGAGACATATTCATGCACATATGGAGAAGAGCCGGACATTACAGTTAAATGTGATACGAACTTAACCAAGGGAACTGATTATAAGCTCGTATATGACAATGATGAATCAATCGCCGGCACCAGCCTCGATGTAGGATATCACTCTGTTGTAGTTGAGGGAGTAGGAGATTATGCCGGATATGAAAGCGGTTCTTTAGAGTTCCAGGTAACAGAGAAAGCGCTTGCAGAGAGCATGATTAATGTAGATTCGATAGTTATTGACACAACAAACAATAGTTTCGTATCTGCAACCGTTACAGATGGGGATAAGACCTTAGATTACTTGACTGATTACAATGTTGATGTTGATAGAACATCATATTCAACTACAGGCATATATTATTCAATCACGTTTACGGGAATTAATAACTACACAGATCCATCTACTCCAATCGTAATAAACAAATCATTCGCACCGGGCTCAACAACGATTGACATTAATTCCATTTTTGATGCGGATGCAACGAAGATAACTATCGATGAACGCACTTTTTTGAACGAGGATATTGATATCGGATACAGCGATATAACATTCGTTAATAAGGACGGAGAAGTAGTTACACTTAACGAGACGCAGTTTAATCAAATCTTCAAACCGATAACACAGGATTCGGATCGAAAGAATGTAGGAACCAAGACAATTAAGCTGGAAGGAAAAACCGCAACGGATTCCACAGGAAAACAGACAGGATATACGGGAGAGATCTATCTTCATTATACAATTAAACCGAGATCATTAATGAAGCCCGGGGAAAACCAAAGAATAAATGTTAATGTAGAAACAAAGACATACACTCACGATAAATCAGCCCACACGCCGAAAGTTACCGTTACATATTATAACGGTACATCTGAATCAACAGATCTTGTTGCCAGTGGTGATGTAGAGGTTAAGTATTCGGACAATGTCAATATAGGAACGGCAACTGTTAAGATAACCGGTAAGACTAACGGTAATTACAGTGATTACGTAGAAGATCATTTCACAATTCTTCCGGATTTTGAGAATGATGCAACAGTGTCAATAGAAGGTTCTCCAACAACTGCAAGGGATGGCTGGTTATCTCCTTACAACGGAGCAACATATCAACCGGGTACGAAATGGACACCTAATGTAAAGCTTTTTATGGGCAATAATTCAAGTGATCCGGGTGACGAGACAAGATATCAGGTATATGATTTTACATGTACATACGAAGATAATGAAAAGCCTAACGATGGACCCGCTAAAGTGCATCTAATAGGAAAATCCGGAACAGACTTAGACGGCTTAGATATAACAGCATATTTTATTATTAACAAGAGATCCCTCAATAGTTGCACCATTACATACACTCAAAGCCAGAAATACTCGGGAGAAGAGGTAACAACAGCATATTCTGTTAAGGATGGAACAATTACTCTAGCCGAAGGCGACGGAGGAGACTTCGACGTATCTTATATTGATAATACTAATGTAGGAAAGGCAACAATAAACTTCACAGGAAGAGATGATGGAAACTATACAGGAACAGTTAGCAAGCAATTCACCATACAAGCGCGTCCTGTCAAAGATCTTACAGTAACTATTGATAATCAAGACTACACGGGTAGCGATGTAATTCCGGATACGTCGTCAGCCATCGTTAAGTTAGGCGATGTTATAATTGATCCGTCTAATTATTACTTTACCAAAGGGAAAAATAGCGTAGGACCCGGTGAAGCAACGGCAATATTGCATGGACAGACAAACCTTACAGGTACACGAGAAGACTCATTTACAATTGATCCGATGAGTCTTGTTGGGCTGGATTATTATGTAGATGGAGCCATATGTACAAAGGAGAATAATTATACTTATAAATCTAATACTAAGATGGGATATACAGGTTCTGAAGTACAACCGGAACTTGTAATTAAAGACGGCGACTACACGTTACAGCCGGATGTTGACTATATTTTTGATTATAATAACAATATTAACGCAGGATGGGGCAACATATTCGTATACGGACAAGGCAAATATGCCGGAAGTGAATCAGAACCAAGAACCTCTGTTAAGTTTGAGATTGTTAAGAAGTCTATTAAAAACGATGCCGACGTTAATTTGAAAACTCCGAGTTACGAGTGGAGGGAAATAAGCGGAACTAAGTATGTGTTCCCGTCTGTTACAGTTACAGATAAGACAACAGGAAAAGCGCTTACGGAAGCAGAACGCAACGCTGACGGAACATATAAGATGGTCGGCGGAAAGTATGTAGGCGACTATATCATAGAATCAACTGCTACAGCAGTTGGAGAGAACCTTACTGCAACGATCAAGGGTGTTAACAACTATGATGTTGAAGGCGGAGATGTAACGGTTACTTATAATGCAGGTAAGAACATCGCCGGTGCTTCAGTAAGTATACTTCTCCCCAATGGAGGGGTAGTAGAAAAGGACGAATCTACAAAAGTATATGAGGTTACATATATCGGACAGAATCACCCGGATATTCATGTAATAGATGGAAAAGCGCTTACAGAAGAGACAGATTTCCATATTAATTGGCCAAGCTCCTTGATATATGATGCTAATAAGGGTACCAATACCGTTACCATTGAAGGTATGGGTGACTATTATGGCACAGTAGAAACAAAGTATAAGATAATCCCGAAGAATTTATCTACAACAACCGATCCGGAAGGAACGGCTGACATCGTAGTGTCAGGCGGAACGACCAAAGTATATGACGGCAAGACATACGATATAGCTCCGGCAATAAAATACTTTGTATACAGAGCCCCCTCGGGTTCGGGAAAGCAGGACATAATTGTTAACTTAACGAAGGGTAGCAACGCTGATTATACCACAGACCCGAACAGTATAGGAGCCGATGTTACTGGTGATGACACCATCACGGCCACAGTTGAAGGACAAAACAACTACACGGGAACAGTAACAACGGGAACAGTAACAAGCTCCGGATACGGAATAAACCAGCGTTCTATAAATGACGATTATATTGAGATAGAAGGTCTTAATGCTAAGGAATATTATACAGGTTCACAGATCACACCGGAACCTACGATATACCTTACTAACGGTGAGACCGACAGAAGTAAGTGGATTAAGCTTACAAAGGGAACGGACTATGATGTAACTTATGGTGAGAACGTTAATACTTCCGGAACAGTAAGTATATCCGGAAAAGGAAACTATAAAGATGCTTGTGTTAAAACATTTACAATAGAGAAGAGAAGTATCTTAGATGATACAATTACCATAAGAGTTGAGGACAAGAAGACATATAACGGAGAAGAACAAAAGCCATATGTTGAGCTTGTATCAACGATTGGATCCGAGACATATTATTTACGAGAAACCGTGGATTATGAACTTATATGCCCTCAAGACCTAAATACTAATGACGAAAGTAACGTGTTAGTTGGAGAAGGAAATGCGACTTCAGGTCCCAGGGTGACAATTAAAGGAATAGGAAAGTATTCGGGAGAGACAACAAAGGGATTCAGGATTACAGGTAATCTTAATGACTCAGAATATTTCCAAGTCGGAGAATTAGACGGACAAGCAGTTGATCAGAAATACTATACGATTAACAAGTCCGTATCCGGCTACAGTGTTGATTTCGGCAGTGCTTATAATATACAGTATGCCGACAGTGCGCACAAGGGAACAGTGGTGAGTCCTCATAGCGAATGTACGTTGACACAGCCCTCAACTATAGCCCCCGGTAAGCGAACAGCAATGGTTACAAGTAGTAATAGCCTGCTTACGGGAGATTGTGCAAAGGAAGTGGAACTTCACGGAAGCTTAGCTGACCTATCAACTGTTGAAGTAAATACGAATCAGCCTTACACGGGTTATCCCGTAGAGCCCGTTCCTACATTGGTAAAATACAACAATGTAGATTTAACAGGTTCAAGCGCATATAAAGTGACATATGACGACGATCATACAAGTGTTGGATCGCATAAGTTGTATCTTCGCCCGAATTCGGACTATTATACGGGCTATTATGGGCCGATTGATTATACGGTGTCCTATGACCTTGGCAAAGCAGATGTCACATTATCTTATTGGACAACCACGTATGACGGTACGGAGCAAAAACCGGAGGTAACAAGTGTTAAAGTAGGAGCCAACACGGTTCCTGAATCTGAATACACGGTGTCCTATAGTGCGGATACAACTAATAGCGGTAAGAAAACAGTAACAGTTACCGGTACAGGATCAACATTGACAGGAATTGCGACAGCGGAATATACAATTAATCCCCGTACGCTAACAAATAATAATACCAATATAACACTTGACCAAACGGATTGGGATTATACCGGCAAGGAGATTAAGCCGGTAGTTACAGTGGAATGCACTGAACTTGGTGTAACCGACAAGACACTAAAGCTTGGATCAGATTATACGGTTGCATATCCCGAGGACAGAATAAGTGCTGGAAATAAAGTAATAACAATTAATGCAACAACCGACGGTCTCGCTAACTACAGAGGTTCTGTTACAGCAACTTACAATGTCAAAAAAGGAACACTTAATGCAGACGAGATTCAGGTATCCGATGCCATTTATGCCGGTGGATACGCAGTAACACCTACGATAACAGGAACATTTAATGGCAAGGAGATTAACCCGGACACCGATCTTGAGATTGTAAGTAATACGAGTGATACACCAAATTGGGGCGTAGGAACGGCAACAATTAAACTAAAGGGAAAAGGCAATTTTGCGGAAACACCCATCATTACGAAGACATATAACATTGTTGCAGCCAACTTAAACGATACCACGATAGAACTTGAGGATAACTGGCATGAATATACAGGATCCGATTTAACAAGCACCGCCGAAAACAATATGGTGGTTAAGATTGACGCGGGAGGAGGCAATTTTGTTCCTCTTACGTACGGTACACACTATACTCTGCAATTCGGAGATGGTGGTGAAATGACCAATCATGGACAGTACAGTGTTAAGATTATTGCTGTACCGGGAAGTAATTATACCGGGACTGTGTCAGATCCCACGAAGTACTATTATACTGTTAATGAGAAATATATAGACCAAGACGATATAGTAGTTACCCTTAATAAATATCAATGGGAATACGAAGAAGTCCCGGTGAATCCGACTGTAACAGTATATGATAGTTCACGAGGAGAATACTTGACTGAAGGAGAAGATGCTGACTACACAGTTTACACCTACGACAACACTGAGGCAGGTGTCGGGACTGTTGAGATAACAGGTCATGGCAATTATTACGGCTATAAGAATACTAACTTTACTATTGGTCACGTATTCAACGCCGATGTATCGCTTGATAAGGAAGAGTTCTACTATGATGGACCGAACAGTTTACATCAACCTGATACTATAGTTACGCAAGACGGTGTGACCCTTGAAAAAGACAAAGACTACTCAGTACAATATAAGAATGTGAACGATGACGGATCATATAGTGAGCTTGACGGTAATGCCGGTACAAAGGTAGCAATAGTTACCGGAATCAATAATTATACCGGTAATTATAAAACGAAAGAATACAAAGTAAAAGCTAAGACAGCTGACGCAAGCAAGATTCGTGTGGTTCCGAAAAACCTAGGATACGAGAGCGGTCATTATTATGCAACATATACGGGAGATTACATAGAACCATCAGTAACCGTTTATGACGATGAGATATCGAGTACAATACCGGTAAATCCAGAAAATTATGAAGTAACGTATGCTAATCATAAGGATATGACCAAATCCGGTAATTATGCTAAGATCTATGTGAACTGGAAGGATCGCGGAACCAAGTCTAATTATACAACGGGCTCTGATGCATATACCACTGAGTTTGAGATTAAAGCGAAAGAGGTTAAGCCCGGTGACTTCGAAGCAACAATAGTTGATGAGACTCCGGGACAGTCGAAGATATATGCGTACACGGGTGATGTTATCAAGCCTAAGGTATCTGTAAGGGATGTAAATCAAGATATTTATTTAACAGAAGGCACAGATTATGTCTTATCATATACTGATAATGTTAAGGCCGGAACAGGTTATGTGACAGTGAAGGGTCTTAATAATTACTCCGGAACCGTTACTCTTGATTTTACTATACAGGCACAGATGTCCGACGCGGTAGCGCCAATACCTGACCAGCTCTTTACGGGAGAGCCCGTAAAGCCCAAGTTCACGGTAACATGCGGAGGAAATACGCTTGTTGAGGGAGTAGATTACAACGTAAGCTATAGATCGGATGATGACTACCAGACATCCGGAGTTGCCAAGATAGATACGAACTCGCCTTATTACTCAGGCTCGAAGGAAATTAAGTATAACATCGTCTTCGATCCGTCGCTGCTTACGGTAACGAACTACAACCCGACATATACTTACACGGGTGGTTCCATAAGACCTGACTTCGTAGTACAGGCACCGGATGGCACGATTATACCGTACGACAAGAACGCTGTTACATACATGAACTCAAGTACGGGTGCAGGCGACACCACTTCCATAGGAACAATTACAGCTTCAATACCTGTAACAATAGGTACGCCTGAGAACCACAAGACAGCAGTACTTAAGGCTGTATACAGCATCGTAAGTAAGAACGTTAACAACGCTTCGGTTACGGTTGCTCGTTTAGCGGATAACGTATACACCGGTAAGGCACTTACACCTCCTGTTTACATTAAGGACGGCAACACACAGCTTACCGAGGGTGTTGATTATACACTTTCATATTCTAACAACACCAATCCGGGAGTCGGAACTGTTATAATAACAGGTAAGGGCGAATATGAAGGTCAGAGGAGTGAGCCATTCTACATTATAGCTCCGAAGGTACTTGGACTTACAGGTACGGTAGGCAGTGATTCCAGCGTAACACTAAGCTGGCTTAAGAATGCACACGTATCAGGATATGACATTTACTCACAGGATGGTTCGAAGAAATACGGTTCAACTACCGCCAACTCATTTAACATACCGGCATCTAAGGCCGGAAATGAAACGGTATTCAAGGTTAGAACATATGTGACGGTTAACGGCAAGAGAACTGACGGAGAATTCTCAGAAGTAACGGTATACACAGGTCTTGCGAAACCGGTAGTAACAATTACCTCTTACGCTAGGAAGAGGGCAACGCTTAACTGGAGCCCGCAGACTAATGTATCAGGCTATGAGATATACAGAGGTACTTCACCGGACGGTAACTTCAGTAAGATTGCCGTTATGCCTACAACAAGCGGAGGATACAGTGATTCCGGACTTACAAGCGGTCAGACCTATTACTATAAGGTAAGAGCATACCAGAAGACCGGCGAGAACGCATTTGTATACGGACATTTCTCTGATGTTAAGTCAGTAGTTGTTAAGTAAGGTGTTTCATAATGGAACAGACAGATAACAAATTTCGAATCGGAGAGTTCACATTCGATACATTTCACGAGTATCGGGACGGACAGGAAGATTTGAAGAAGATAGAATGCATTAATAAGGAACTCGACATACACGATCCCAAAGTAGCGGTGCGGCTCTATAATATGATCCGCACCGGGGAGATCGTCTTCAAGAGTCCCATAGGTGACAAATTCTATGCTCATATCGCAGACATCGTTGCCGATAAATCAGTTGGTCTGATTGAGACAAGCGATGCTGTGGATGAAGCAGAAGACAAAGTGAAATATTCTAAGATAATTGGTTTTGGCCTTGCGGGGCTTGCAATTATCTTTTTTGCGTATTTCGGGGTAACGGAGATAAATGAGTACATTTCCACCAATAAGATGGCGGAGCTTCAGGCTCAGAAGAACTACACGAAGACTGATGACAGCGCCGTTAAGGACAGCGTAACCAATAATGAGATTGCAACTATTAATTCAAGAGTAGTGGATCCTTCTACTCTTACGGTGCTTCCGGAATATCAATCATACTTGAGACAGAATAAGGACTTCGTGGGCTGGATAATTGTTCCCGACACACAAGTGAACTATCCCATAATGCAGACTAATAATAATGAATACTATCTGAATCACGGATTCGACGGTAAGGAGGACTCTGCCGGAATACCCTTTATGGATTATAGGTGCGACTACGTCAACCCTACGACGAATACGATTCTCTACGGTCATAATATGAATAACGGATCGATGTTCGGCGAACTTAACAAATATCTCGATGAGAATTTCTACAATTCTCACAAAGTTATAAGCATGGACACCCTCTATGAGCACAGGCAATATGAGGTGGTGGCTGTCTGCTTGTCCGAGGTTCAGTACCAGGACGACAATAAATTCAGGTATTATAACTTTATAAATGCGGACAACGATGCCGAATATGAGGCATTTCTCCAGACTGTCAAGACACTTTCCGTCTATGGGAAGAATATTGACATACAAAAAACAGATAAAGTGTTGACATTATCTACCTGTAACAATTATACTGATGATGGTAGACTATTTATAGTAGCCAAACGGATAAAATAGGTGTATAATATACTAGATGTAGATAAATAACATTTTAGGTGGAGATTGTAAAGAGATGAATAAAGCTACGAAAATCGGACTGGTACTTATTGCGCTATCCATAATAATATCTGTGACTGTTATTGTGGCCGGAAGCGTCCACGCTGACCGGGAAGAAAATGGCTTCATAGTAAGTGACGACGGAACAGTTGCCCTTCAGTATGTGGGACCCGGAGGAGCGGTATCGATTCCCGATGGTGTAACGACCATAAGCGACGGAATCTTCATGAATAATAATAGTATCTATTCTATAGATATGCCAAGTAGCGTATCATCTCTGGGAAGCGGTTTCGCATCCGGATGCGGACAATTACAATCAGTATCTCTCAGTAGTAGCTTAAGCAGTATTCCCGCCAATGCCTTCAGGGAATGCTCCGGACTTGTATCTATATCATTGCCGAGTGTTTCCTCTATTGGGGAAAATGCGTTTTACGGCTGTGCGTCTCTATCATCAATCTCAATCCCTTCAAGCGTGACAAGCATTGCCTTGTCAGCCTTCGACGGATGTGATAATTTAAGCCAGATATCAGTAAGCTCGGGTAATTCCAATTATTCAAGCTATGACGGTTGCCTATATAATGCAGCCGGTTCAAGACTTCTCCTTGTTCCCGGCGGTAAGGAGTCGGTACAGTTCGCCGATACCTGCAGTACCATAGGTTCGGGAGCATTCAGTGACGCATACTACGTTACGGAAGTTACGATTCCCGCAAGTATAACAACGATCGAGGATCAGCCCGGCTGGCATCCCAGTGTAATATACGGATATGCAGACAGCGCGGCTGAGACATTTGCCAAGAATAACGGAATTCCGTTCATTGTAATAGGACCGGGGCCATCACCCGAACCGTCTCCTGAGCCATCCCCTACACCTACACCCGACCCTGAGACGGGACCTGTAACACCGGGAGAAGGGGACGTGGTTAATCCCGACGGCACAATAACAAGAGCTGACGGAACGGTAGTGGAAGCGGCAACAGGTCGTATAGTAAGAGTCGGAACCGGAAGAACAGGTTCGAGCCATACCAAGGATAACACACCCGGTACGGCGGACGGCGTTAACCCCGTATATTTCCTGTGTCTCGGCGTATTCCTAGCAGGAGCCGGAACCTTGGTATATACGAGAATTCGTAAGACCAGATACCTCAAGAATAAGAAATAATACATAGATTACGGTCGCGAATAATAAATAATAATACACAAAATATCCCAACGGTGGTTATAAACTATTGCCAATAGCATCATTATATGATAGAATTCTATTGTATAATGGTGTGTGAGGTGGGAGAAATGGCTAAGATACTCGTTGTAGACGACAATGCATATACAAGACAGATGTTGCAGGCAATGATTGTACCGGAAGGACACGAAGTAATCGGCGCAGACGACGGTGCAGAGCTTATATCGCTGTATGAGGAGCATAATCCCGATGTTGTGATGATTGACGTGGTAATGCCCAATGTAGACGGTATTACGGCGACAAAAGAGCTTATAGAGAAGCATCCTGATGCCAAGGTTATTATCGAATCGGCTCAGCAGTCCAATGCGATTCAACATAAGGCAGAGGACCTCGGAATTGTTGGTTTCGTGCCGAAGCCCTTCGATATGGATACAATAACATCGATGATTAAGAAAGCGTTAAGCTAAGAAAATGTCGCTATAATACGGCATTATATGAAACTTATAAGGTGCAAGCATTATCGGAATGCCCTCCGATATGCTTGCATCTTTCTTGTTATGGGAAATATTCTTGTGTGATTGAGATTACTGCACTTAAGAGTTCGTCGTTATGTGCTTTAAGTGAATTCGTATACCGTTGTGCTATGTGCCGTCTCACCCTTTCTCAGTATGGGCTTCTTGAAGGTATCTACGTTGATGGCGTTTGGCGCATATTGCGTCTCTAAGGCCACGCCGTATCTTGGACCGTACTTTACGTTACCCTTGCCTATATCCTGCCAAGAGAGGTAATTACCTGTGTATAGCTGGATACAGGGTGCATCCGTGTAAATGTTAAGAGTAAGCGACTTATCCGGCGCTGTAAGGGTGGCGGAGGGAATCACGCTTGGTACAGCACCATGCCCTGTTATATTACGGTCGCTTTTTGGCACTCTAAGTTCACTTGGCTTCGTAGCACTTTCATTAATTACATAGTTATGGTCATACCCGTTACCCCAGACCAGTTGGTCATAATCTACATTAATACGGCTTCCGATTTGTACAGATTCACGGAAATCCATAGGAGTATCGGCAACAGTAACGATTTCGCCGTGGCAGATGCTGGCATTATCTGACGGTGTAAATGTATCTGCGTTAATAATTAATTCGTGAGTTAATATATCGCATTTCCCATGCCCCAATAGATTAAAGTAGCTATGATTAGTGGGATTGAAGAGCGTATCCTTGTCGCTTGTTCCTTCATATTCTATCTTAAGCTTATTATCTTCTATACTGTATCTGACATCGAACGTTTGATTCCCCGGAAAGCCCATATCCATATCATCACATTGAATAGAGAAGTTGATAGACGTTTCATCTACAGAGACAGTATCCCAAAGTCTCTTATGAAGAGGCTCGAATCCGCTGTGAAGATTGTTCTTGTTGTCGTTTTTGTCAAGATGATACATTTCCCCGTTAAGAGAAAACTCGGCATTCTCGATCCTGTTGGCGTTCGGAAGAACACAGCTTCCAAAGCATGGCGGATTGTTAAAGTAGTTTTTTATTTCTTCATAACCCAGCACAACATCGAGGGTTTCGCCACTTGCGGTTGTGACATAGAGGCTAAGAAGAGTGCATCCGTAATTCATGATTTTGGCCTTCAATTTATCGTTTCCGATGGTGTAATATTTGATCTTTTCCAAATTGCATTTCATATCAATCTCCTTATAGACATTTTGCGCTTCTGCGTTATAATTATAGCATAGGATTTGTCTGAAAGGGAGAGGGCTTTTATGGGAGAGAGTAATAGGAAATATCTGGATTTATTGGCGAAGGAATACCCTACGAAACAGGCGGTTTGTCGTGAGATTATCAATCTTAATGCGATTCTTAACCTGCCTAAGGGAACGGAGCATTTTATGAGTGACCTCCACGGGGAGTACGAGGCTTTTCTGCATATCATCAACAATTGTTCCGGTGTCGTTAAGGAGAAGGTGGATCTTGCCTTTGGCGACGACCTTCTTCCTCATGAGAAATGTGAGATCTGCACGCTCATTTACTACCCACGTGAAAAACTTAAGATGCTTCATAAGGAGTTCGAGCTGACGGACGAGTGGTACAAGATGACGCTTAACCAGCTTATTCAGATTGCAAGAAATCTGTCGTCGAAATACACCCGTTCTAAGGTTAGAAAGGCTATGCCCGAGGACTTTTCGTACATTATAGATGAGCTTATTCATGTGCAAAAGGACGAGGATGATAACCAGGATCTGTACCATAAGAAGATTCTGGAGACTATCTTAGACCTAAATAACGGTGATGAATTTATCGTTGCGCTTGCGGGGCTTATTAAGAGGCTTGCCGTGGATCATCTTCATATTGTGGGTGATATATTTGACAGAGGCGCCAATGCGGACAAGATAGTTGACTTACTTATCAACCACCATTCAATCGATATAGAATGGGGTAATCATGATGTGCTTTGGATGGGCGCCGCAGCCGGTTCCCCCGCCTGCATCGCCAATCTGGTGCGTAACAACTTAAAATACAAGAATATCGAGATATTGGAGAACGGATATGGTATTTCCCTTAGGAATCTGGTGCTGTATGCACTGGACCGGTACGATGAGAAGGATCCGATTAAAGCCGCTTATAAGGCTATGTCTGTAATCTTACAGAAGGTGGAGGGAGCTACGATCGCCGCTAATCCCGAATTTGAAATGGACGGAAGACGGCTTCTTCACAGGGTTAATTGGGATGATTATACAATAGAGATTGACGGCGAGACCTATGAGCTTAACACCCATGACTTCCCGACGGTGGATCCTGACAATCCATACGTCCTTTCTCCGGAAGAAAAGAAGATAATGGACGACCTTGTGGTGGACTTTACAAGCGGTGACAGAATCAATAGGCACGTGGACTTTCTCTACGATAAGGGAGGAGTATACAAAGTATATAATCAGAATTTAATTTATCACGGCTGTGTTCCCCTCGATGAAAACGGCAATTTCGACACGGTAATGGTAGAGGGAACGGCGTATTCCGGTAAGGAGTACTTTGATGTTGCGGAGAAGGTGGCAAGAAGAGCCTTTTATTCTCGTAATAAAGATGACCTCATTAAGTCACGCGATAAGACTATACACGATAAGGATCTCGACTTCATGTGGTATCTATGGGGCGGACCGAAGTCGCCTATGTGCGGACGTATTGTTAAGACCTTTGAGAGGACGTATATAGAAGATAAGAAGACCTGGGAAGAGCCTCAGAACCCGTACTATAAGTACCATTATGAGGAGCGATATGTTCGAATGATTCTTAATGAATTCGGCTTGTACTCGGACATTTCCCATATAATTAACGGACATACGCCTGTTAAGCTTGGAAAAGGCGAAGTGCCCGTCCGCGCCAACGGCCGACTGTACGTAATTGACGGTGGCTTCTCGAAAGCCTATCACAAGTCTACGGGCCACGCGGGCTACACCCTTATATACAATTCCCACGGGCTTAGGCTTATGTCTCATAACCCATTTACAAGCGTGGAGCAGGCCCTCCGTAACAACGACGACATTCAGTCTGAGTCGTCCACCGTGGAAGTGGAGAAGAGCCGCGTAATGGTACGCGATACGGATATAGGTAAGGGTATACTTGAAGACATAGAAGACTTAGAAGAACTCTTGCACTGTTATAGGAGTGGGGAGATAAAAGAGATAGATTAGCCACTTTAAGCCCACCCCGGATACGGAAAAACCCCTCTTTTGAGGGGTTTTAATGGTTACTAGTACGGCAACCCACTATCATAAGAACAATCCCCCAGCGAAGCGAAGAGCTTATTTAAGTTCTCCATCTTCTCCTTGTCCGTTACGTTCCTTGACAGGGTATGGGCCGTGGCATAGTAGTGTATCCTGTCCGTAAGGATAGGCGTTGCTTTGTCGATAAGGTCATATACGCTGTCGGTTGACTTGGCATTTTCGTCCCACGGATTAACCCATTCCTTTTTCCTGAGGTTACAGGGATCCTCGAAGACAACCACGTCATCATTGGGAATCATGGGTGATATCACGGCGAATCCCGTTGCGCACCTCTCTAAGTATCTTACGCCGAACTTCTTGTTGCCGGATCCGTCATTCAGAAGATTCGTAACAAAGGACATGCAAGGAAGAGCTTGTCTAACGAAGCAGAAGGGCACCTTGCTTTCCGGAAATGCTTTAGCGATAGCCCTGTATAACAGCACAGAGATAACCATGTGCTCAGTAACAGACAGCTTAATAGTGTCGCCCATCTTGAATTCGCTGGACTTAAGATGCAGGTAGTGACGAAGCAGGGCGTTATCGATGTCGGTCTCCAAGAATACGTGAGTACCGAAATCATACATTTTCTTGTCATCGTGATCCATATAATTGGTTCTGTAGTAAATGTACGGATGAACCATGCAATCTAATGTATAATGCCCCATAAATCCTGCAATATACGCATCGCATATCTGTCTGTGACTCTTCTTAAGCATGCTGTTTCTTACGTCGATTAAGCACTTGAAGAAGAGGTTAGAGTCATTCTTATGAATCACATTTCCAATATTCTTATCATAGAACACATACGCCGGAATGTAATAGAAGAACACGTCAGGTCCCTGGAGTCCCATATGGTAGCTCTGGGGATATCTTATTAAGAATTGTTCGTGATTATTGGGTGTAAATGTTGTAAGAGCATTACGTCCGAATAAATAATGTGATCTAAAGCCCGGCATAGTATTATCCTCCTGAAACTAAGATATCTATTCGGAGCCAAGCTCCGGAAAAAGTAAAGACCACTTTTTCCGGACCTGTGGCTTCTCGCCAAAGAAATTTGTTAAGAAATACTGTCTTGAATGCAAGCATTCAAAGTATTTCTTAACAAATTGCCTCGGCTCCGAATAGAAACATTATACCACAAAGAACCCCAATAGTTCACAAAATATATATAATTTTTCACTAGAATATTTAGTTGAAATACGTTATAATACTATCCGTTTTGAATTAAGGAGGCAGATTATGGCTACAATCTGGGGAAATATATATCATAAAGCTGAGAGAAAGATCTACGCTTCAATCGTTGATAAGCTTCTTCACTCAATAAGCAGTAAGGAGGACGAAGAAGAGAGGATGAAGACGTACCTTAAGATAGTTGACTCTACGGTTAAGTTCTGGGGTGAAGATAAGACCAATATGGACTCTTTCAGAAAGGTAAGAGGCTACTTTGAAGACCCTGATAACAGGTGGGTTAAGTTCCTTAACAGGATTATTGATGAGACTAACCCGAACTGCTTTAAGACACTTGTTGTTAACCTTGGATACGAGGGATTCCTTCGCGGAACGAAGATGATTCGTAAAAACCGTGAGAAATATAATTGTAACATCCCGTGGCTTATCTTATTCGATCCGACGGATGCTTGTAATCTTCACTGTACAGGCTGTTGGTCAGGCACATACGGTCACAAGAACAACCTGACATACGAGGAAATGGATAAGATTGTCACACAGGGTAAAGAGCTTGGAACGTATTTCTATATGATGACCGGCGGTGAGCCAACCGTTAGAAAAAATGACATACTGAAACTTGCTGAGAAGCATAACGAGTGCTATTTTGCATTGTTCAGTAACTCAACTCTTATCGACGATGAACTCTGTAAGGAAGTTGTTCGTCTCGGTAACATCTCATTCCTTCTCTCTGTTGAAGGCTCGGAGGAGACCAACGACGAGCGTCGAGGTGAAGGTCACTATGCGGCGGCAATGAACGCAATGGACCTCTTTAGGAAATACGGTATCATATTCGGAACATCTATCTGTTACACGAGGAATAATAATGATGCGGTCACTGATGAGAAGTTCATAAGGTTCCTTGCCGAGAAGGGTGCAAGGTACGGCTTCTATTTCCACTATATGCCGATCGGTGCCAATGCCGCTCCGGAGCTTATGCCAACCAATGAGCAGAGAATCGATACAATTAACAGGATAAGGGAGATTCGTCATGGCGACAATGATATACCTTTCTTCCCTATGGATTTCCAGAATGACGGTGAATTCGTAGGCGGATGTATCGCAGGTGGACGAAACTACTTCCATATTAACGCACAGGGTGATGCGGAGCCTTGCGTGTTCATACATTTCTCAGACAGTAATATCAAGACTCATTCAATACTTGAGATGCTTCAGAGTCCGCTTTTCAAGGCATATCATGAGGGGCAGCCATTCAACAGGAACATGCTTCGCCCTTGTCCTATGCTTGAGAACCCCGAGCTTCTTAAGGAAATGGTTGATAAGACGGGAGCCAAGGGTACCAACGCCGAGTGTGAAGAGACAGTCGACCAACTCTGTGCAAAATGTAAGCAGTATGCAGCCGACTGGGCACCCGTAGCTGACAAGATCTGGAACGCCGAGTCCCACGTGCACAAGTCTTACGTGAACTACACGAAGGAAAAGAGGGAACACCCGGAACTCGCCGGATTCCAGCACGCAGACGGCCCGGACGGCCTCGACCTTGATAATCTACACATATAGAGACTCTAGGCAAACATCGAATCAGCCAAGACCTGCTAAGTTACCGGCACACCCCGTTCGGGGTGCGCATACGACTTTCGTATGAGCGTGCAGGTACTTGGTGATGAGATGTAGGAGTAGGATTAAAGTCAGCAGACAAAAATGAAATTAACTATTGCGATTCTAGTTGAAACATATTACAATAAAACTACTGCGAATGGTGTGCGCGGTAGTTTTTTGTGAAGAGGGAAAAGTTATGTTTATCGGACGAAAGAAAGAATTAGAGATCCTTTCGGATTTCTATAACGATACTGACGCCGGAATTCTGTGCGTTACAGGACAAAAGGGCATGGGTAAGACCACCCTTTTAAAAGAATTTGCAAAGGATAAAAAGCACATTTTCCATATATCATATCCTACGACTGACGCCGGTCAGATGATGCTCTTCTCACGTAGCGTGGAGGAGTTCACAGGCACAGTCGACTTCGCCAATACATCCAACTTAGATAAGCTTAAGAAGGAGTATAGCGAAGCATATTCTCTAAGCGAGCTTCTTTCTGACATTAAGAGAACGGCCGAGGGCGACAAGGTTCTTCTAATAATCGATCAGTACTATGATTTCGTCAAGGCTGATTCATCCTACGAGAAGACACTTCACGAATTTCTCATGGAAAACCCCGAGAACAATAATATAAAGCTAATCGTATGCGGTGATTCTTTCCTTGCCATGGATAAGTACGTCCTTTCGAAGAAATCGATCTGGAAAAACGACAAGGTTACCGAGATTCACCTTAAGGCCATGGGCTTCTATGAAGCATCAGAGTTCTATCCCGATAAAACTGCCGAAGAAAAGGCATTTCTATACGGTATAACAGGTGGCATCCCCGCACATTTACAAAATGTGGGAGAAAATGTAAAGGACACGGTAAGTTCCTTGTTCCTGGATGGCGACAACCCTTCGACAGCTATGCCTGAAGATACAATGAGTATTGACGTCAGAGAGCCGGCTAATTATAACAGGATGCTTATTGCGGTGGCCCAGGGTAATAACAGGGTAATCCAGTTGTCGGCTGTTGTTAATAAGCCGAAGGACGTGATTGTTCCTTATCTTAAGGCACTTATGGCAATCGACGTTGTGGAGAAGAACAATGCCATTACGGAGAAGAACAACCGTAAGAAGACGAGGTACGGAATTGTCAACACTAATCACCTGTTCTGGTACCGCTATATCGCCCCCAACATCGATATGTACTATAACGGCAAGCTTAAGGATTCTTACGAGGAACTCATCGCGCCGGAGCTTTCCGACTTCATGAAGATTGTATTTATCAATATTTGCAAGGAATATATAAGGAAGAAGGCCGATGCCGGTAAGATGCCATTTACCGTGGATGAGGTCGGTAACTGGTGGGAGAACGATGAGGAGAAGCGAACCACTGCCGGCTTCGATATAGTTTCCCTTGGTAAATGTAATGAGAAGCCCTGCACCGTATTCGCAAGATGCTACTATTCCGGGGAGCCCATAGAAATGGCGACCTTGAAGGACTTAATTGAGATGACGAAGCACGTAAAAGCAGAGGGTGACGTCTTCTATATAGTGTTCTCTAAGAGCGGATTTCATGAGAACACACTTACGGTTGCGGGAGCAATTAAAAATATTATGCTAATAACACTTGATGATGTGGTGACTTTGTAGTATTATACTAGATGTTGTGTGTTGTTTTTAATAAAAAGGAAAAGAAATGACTAATCTTGAATTAAAAAAAGTCGCCGTTGAGATAAGAATTGATATCATAAGAGGTACCCATGCCGCTAAGGCAGGGCACCCGGGCGGCGCACTATCAGCAGCGGAAGTATTCGCATTTCTTTATAATGAAGAAATGAATGTAGATCCCAAGAATCCTAAGGATCCTAACAGGGACAGATTCGTACTATCTAAGGGGCATTCGGCTCCGGGCCTTTATTCTGCGCTTGCACTAAGAGGCTTTTTCCCAAGAGAAGATATATTAACACTTCGCCATATCGGCTCCCACCTACAAGGCCATCCGGTTCTCGGTATGACCCCGGGTATTGATATGTCAAGCGGTTCTCTCGGTCAGGGAGCGTCAGCGTCACTTGGAATGGCGATGGCGGCAAGAATTGATAATAAGGACTATCGTACATACGCGCTTCTCGGAGACGGAGAGATTCAGGAAGGACAGGTGTGGGAGGCTGCAATGTTCGCAGGAAGCCATAATCTGGATAACCTTTGCTGGATTATAGATAATAATAACCTTCAGATAGACGGTGCAATTGATGAGATCAACTCGCCCTATCCAATCGGAGCGAAGTTCGAAGCCTTTAACTTTAACGTGGTTGAGCTTGACGACGGTCACGATTTCGACAAGCTTCGAGGAGCATTCGAGAATGCAAGGAATTGTAAGGGCAAGCCAACTGTTATCATCCTTAAGACAGTTAAGGGCAAGGGTGTGTCTTTTATGGAAAATGTTGTAGGTTGGCACGGAGTCGCACCAAAAGACGACGAAGCAGAGAAGGCGCTTAATGAGCTTAATAAGGTCAAGGAGGAACTATGTCAGAATTAAAGAGAATTGCAACAAGACAAAGTTACGGCGAGGCCTTAGCTGAAATCGGAGAGAAGGACGACAGGATAGTTGTTCTCGATGCCGACCTTGCGGAGTCAACCAAGACTGCCATATTCGGCAAGAAATTCCCCGACAGATTCATTGACTGCGGTATTGCGGAAGCCAATATGATAAGTATGGCAGCAGGACTTGCAAGCTGCGGTAAGGTACCCTTCTGTTCAAGCTTCGCAATGTTCGCAACGGGAAGAGCCTATGAGCAGATAAGAAACAGCGTGGGTTATCCTCATCTTAATGTAAGAATCTGCGCAAGCCACGCCGGAATATCGGTAGGCGAGGACGGCGCAACACACCAGTGCGTAGAGGACATATCCCTTATGCGTAATATACCGGGCATGAAAATATTCTGTCCGGCGGACGACCTTGAGACAAAAGAGTGCATTAAAGCGCTTATGGACGTGGAGGGCCCCTGTTACGTAAGGCTCGGAAGACTTGCGGTTCCCGCATATAACGAGCCCGGCAGTTATAAGTTCAACTTATACGAAGCCCCGGTACTTCGCGAAGGAAAGGACGTAACCTTATTCGCAACGGGACTTGAAGTTATAGAAGCCTTGCAGGCAGCGGACGAGCTTGCAAAGGACGGAATAGATGCGGAAGTTATTAATGTTCATACGATTAAGCCCCTTGATGTGGACACGGTTGTTGCATCAGCCAGGAAGACAGGCAAGGTGGTAACAATCGAGGAACATTCTATAATAGGAGGTCTCGGCTCAGCCGTAGCCGAAGTCCTATCGGAGAATCATCCGACGATTCAGCTTCGAATCGGAATTAAGGACAAGTTCGGCGAGTCCGGTCCGGCGCTTAAGCTTCTCGAGAAATACGAGCTGGATTCGAAAGGCATTTATAAGCAAGTTAAGGCTTTTGTTTAACCAGCAGAAACTATAATCGGGCGCCGGTTCGGCGCCCTAATTTATTCTTTGTGACACATTCGAAAAACTTTCTAAAAAATTTCCTTGACACCTCAACTTGATTTGGTGTATTATGTAGAGTGCTTTATTGTGTGATAGTGGGGATATTATGCCTATTTTTAATTCCCCATTAGGTGTGTGCAATAAAAACAAACTATATATTAAGATGAAGAGGTGGAGCGTCCAATGGAGAAAAACAGAATGCGTCCCGTTAAATCCGGTAAGAACATACGTATGAGTTATTCCAGACAAAAAGAAGTTCTGGAAATGCCAGACTTTATTGAAATTCAGAAGAACTCTTACGGCTGGTTCTTGGAAGACGGGCTTAAGGAAGTCTTTAACGATATCTCGCCCATTAGTGACTACAGCAACAAATTAAGTCTTAATTTTGTTGACTTTACACTATGTGAGGACGAGAAAAAGTACACTATCGAAGAGTGTAAAGAGAGGGACGCTACATACGCGGCTCCTTTAAAGGTCGTTGTAAGCCTCCTTAATAAAGATACTGACGAAATTATCACTCAGGAAATTTTCATGGGGGACATGCCCCTAATGACTGAGACGGGTACTTTCGTTATTAATGGTGCGGAGCGTGTAATTGTAAGTCAATTGGTACGTTCTCCGGGCATTTACTATGCAATCGATCATGATAAAATCGGTAAGAAGCTCTATTCTTGTACCGTTATCCCCAATCGTGGTGCATGGCTTGAGTACGAGACTGACTCTAACGACGTATTCTACGTTCGTGTAGACAGGACAAGAAAGGTACCCATTACGGTGCTTATTCGTGCTCTCGGCGTAGGCACAGACAAGGAGATTATTGAATTATTCGGTGATGAGCCGAAGATCATGGCGTCCCTGGAGAAGGATCCTTCAAAAGATCCCGAGAGATTCCCCGAAGGAAGCTATGAGAGAGGTCTTCTCGAATTATATAAGAAGATTCGTCCCGGCGAGCCCCTTCAGGTAGAAAGTGCGGAGAGCCTTATTAATGCTATGTTCTTCGACCCCAGAAGATATGACTTAGCTAAGGTTGGACGTTATAAGTTCAATAAGAAATTGTCTTTCAGACATAGAATTTACAATCAGACTCTTGCAGAGGATGTTGTAAGTCAACTTACGGGAGAAGTCATTGCTGAGGCGGGAACTCTCGTATCAAGAGAGCTTGCTGACGAGATTCAGAATAACGCTATACCTTATGTAATGATTCAGGCTGAAGATAGAAATGTTAAGGTACTGTCTAATATGATGGTAGACTTTGATTTCTTCGTCGGTCTTGATTGTGACCCCAAGGATCTCGGCGTTACAGAGAAGGTATATTATCCTGTTCTCGAAGAATTAATGAATGAATATGAAGACGGAGAAGAGCTTGCCGAAGCGGTAAAACGTAACATCGGTGACCTTATCCCCAAGCATGTAACGAGAGATGATATATTTGCTTCTATTAATTATAATATGCATCTCGAGTACGGTATCGGTAAGGATGACGATATCGACCACTTGGGTAATCGTCGTATCCGTGCGGTTGGAGAGCTTCTTCAGAATCAATATAGAATCGGACTCTCAAGAATGGAGAGAGTTGTAAGAGAGAGAATGACATCCCAGGATCTCGATGCCATTTCCCCTCAGAGCCTGATTAACATTAAGCCTGTAACTTCAGCTGTTAAGGAGTTCTTCGGATCTTCACAGCTGTCACAGTTCATGGATCAGAATAACCCCCTTGGTGAGCTTACACATAAGAGACGTCTCTCAGCTCTCGGTCCCGGAGGCCTCTCAAGAGACAGAGCCGGATTCGAGGTTCGTGACGTACACTACTCTCACTACGGAAGAATGTGTCCTATTGAGACACCTGAGGGACCTAACATCGGACTTATTAACTCTCTTGCAAGTTATGCGAGAATTAATGAATACGGATTTATCGAGGCTCCTTATCGTAAGATTGATAAGACTGATCCTGAGAACCCCAGGGTTACAGATGAAGTTGTATACATGACAGCCGACGAAGAGGATAATTATCACGTAGCACAGGCTAACGAGCGTCTTGACGAGGAAGGTCATTTCGTACGTAACAGTGTTGCAGGTCGTTTCCGTGAAGAGACATCGGAATACGATAAGACTCTTATAGATTACATGGATGTGTCACCGAAAATGGTATTCTCCGTGGCTACAGCCCTTATCCCGTTCCTCCAGAACGACGATGCTAACCGTGCCCTTATGGGTTCTAACATGCAGCGTCAGGCAGTGCCTCTTATTACAACGGAAGCACCTGTTGTAGGAACCGGAATGGAGCCTAAGAGTGCTGTGGATTCCGGCGTCTGCGTAACGGCGAAGGAAGCGGGAACGGTAGAATTCGTTGACGCAACTAAGATTATCATTAAGGGCGATGCAGGTAAGCAGGAGTATAAGCTTGGTAAATTCGCAAGAAGTAACCAGAGTAACTGCTATAACCAACGTCCTATCGTATATAAAGGCGATAAGGTTGAGAAGGGAGAAGTCATTGCCGACGGACCTTCTACATCCAATGGTGAGATTGCTCTCGGTAAGAATCCGCTTATCGGATTCATGACCTGGGAAGGTTACAACTACGAGGATGCGGTTCTCCTTTCAGAACGACTTGTTAAGGACGATGTATATACATCTATCCATATAGAAGAATATGAGACAGAGGCCAGAGATACTAAGCTTGGCGCGGAAGAGATAACAAGAGATATCTCGGGTGTCGGCGATGATGCCAGAGCTAATCTCGATGAAGACGGAATTATAAGAATCGGTGCAGAGGTTCGTGCCGGTGATATTCTTGTTGGAAAGGTTACTCCTAAGGGTGAGACGGAAGCCTCAGCCGAGGAGAAGCTTCTTCGTGCAATTTTCGGAGATAAAGCCAAGGAAGTAAGAGATACATCTCTTAAGGTGCCTCATGGTGAATACGGCGTTGTGGTTGATGCTAAAGTATTTACCAGAGAAAACGGAGACGAATTACCACCCGGCGTTAATAAGTCGGTAAGAATCTATATTGCCCAGAAACGTAAGATATCAGTAGGTGATAAGATGGCCGGTCGTCACGGTAATAAGGGTGTAGTATCACGTATACTTCCTGTTGAGGATATGCCGTACCTTCCTAACGGAAGACCGCTTGATATTGTGCTTAATCCTCTTGGTGTGCCTTCTCGTATGAATATCGGACAGGTACTTGAGATTCACTTGTCACTTGCCGCTAAGGCACTGGGCTTCGATATCGAGACACCCGTATTCGACGGCGCTAAAGAGATTGATATCCAGGACACATTAGAGCTTGCCAACGATTATGTTAACCTTCCTTTTGATAAGGAGGAGGCTAAGCTCGAAAAATGGGCTGATAAGAATGAGAATTTCCAAGATAAATATAAAGACACGCTTAATAAAGACGTAATGCAGTACTTAAGCGACAACCGCGACCACAGAGCGCTGTGGGAGGGCGTTGAGCTTGGAAGAGACGGTAAGGTTCAGCTTCGTGACGGAAGAACGGGAGAAGAGTTCGACTCTCCGGTAACAATCGGTCACATGCATTATCTGAAGCTTCACCATTTGGTTGACGATAAGATTCACGCTCGTTCAACCGGTCCTTACTCTCTTGTAACGCAGCAGCCGCTCGGTGGTAAGGCACAGTTCGGTGGACAGCGTTTCGGAGAAATGGAAGTGTGGGCCCTCGAGGCATATGGCGCAAGCTACACATTACAGGAGATCTTAACAATGAAGTCCGACGATGTAGTCGGTCGTGTTAAGACATATGAAGCAATTATTAAGGGTGAGAACATCCCTGAACCCGGTATACCCGAGTCATTCAAGGTACTTCTTAAGGAATTACAGTCACTTGGACTCGATGTCAAGGTTCTTGACGAGAACAGGGGCGAAGTTCAGTTAATTGAGACAAGCGAATACGGCAATACCGATTACAATGCGGTAATGGCCGATGCCAATAAGAATTTTGCATTTGAGGAAAATGTTGATTTCTCGGCAAGAGGATTTACTGAACACAGCGTCGACGAAGAGAGCGACTTAGAGTCTGAAGATTTTGCAGACCTTGGAGCGGAAGCATTTGCTGCGAAGCGGTTTCGGACGGCGAAGAATAATTTGTTAAATGTTGATTTAACAACCTGCAAGCAGCTGCATTTTACATTAGTATAGAAGGGAGTTTCATACATGCCTGGAACATATAACAGAGATAAAAAGAATCAACCGATTGAATTCGACGCACTTCAGATTGGTCTGGCATCACCTGAGAAGATCAGAGAGTGGTCTTACGGTGAAGTAAAGAAGCCCGAGACAATTAACTACAGAACACTTAAGCCCGAGAAGGATGGTCTGTTCTGCGAGAAGATATTCGGACCGAGCAAAGACTGGGAGTGTCATTGCGGTAAGTATAAGAAGATTAGATATAAGGGTGTTGTCTGCGATAAATGTGGTGTTGAGGTAACCAAAGCCGCTGTTCGAAGAGAGCGTATGGGTCACATCGAGCTCGCATGCCCTGTATCGCACATATGGTATTTTAAAGGTATTCCGTCAAGAATGGGTCTTCTTCTCGACCTTTCTCCGAGAGTACTTGACAGAGTATTATATTTCCACAGTTATATTGTATTAGATCCCGGTGAGACGGATCTTGAATACAAGGGCATTCTTACTCAGGACGAGTACACGACAGCCGTAGAGACATACGGATCTGACGCCTTTCGCGTAGGAATGGGAGCAGAGTCAATTCAGGAGCTTCTTGCAGCAATCGACCTTGATGCCGATGCGGAGGAGCTTAAGGAAGAGCTTGAGACTGCAACAGGTCAGAAGAGAGCAAGAATTATTAAGAGACTGGAAGTAATCGAGGCATTCAGAGAGTCAGGTAACAAACCGGAATGGATGATACTTAACGTTATCCCCGTAATTCCTCCGGATCTTCGCCCCATGGTTCAGCTTGACGGCGGAAGATTCGCCACATCTGACTTAAATGATTTATATCGTAGAATAGTTAACCGTAACAATCGTCTTAGGAAGCTTCTTGATATTAACGCACCTGAGATCGTTGTTCGTAACGAGAAGCGTATGCTTCAGGAAGCCGTTGACGGACTTATCGACAACGGTCGTCGTGGTCGTGCCGTAACGGGACCGGGTAACAGAGCGCTTAAGTCGCTTTCCGATATGCTTAAGGGTAAGTCAGGACGTTTCCGTCAGAACTTACTTGGTAAACGTGTTGACTATTCAGGACGTTCCGTTATCGTGGTAGGACCTGAGCTTAAGATATACCAGTGTGGTCTTCCCAAGGAAATGGCAATTGAGTTATTCAAGCCCTTCGTTATGAAGGTACTTGTTGAGACAGGCCAGGCTCATAATATTAAGAGCGCCAAGAAGATGGTAGAGAAGCTTGATCCTAAAGTATGGGATGTCTTAGAAGACGTAATTAAGGAGCATCCGGTTATGCTTAACCGTGCCCCCACACTTCACAGACTCGGTATCCAGGCATTCGAGCCGATCCTTGTTGAAGGTAAAGCCATTAAGCTTCATCCCCTCGTATGTACGGCTTACAATGCCGACTTCGACGGTGACCAGATGGCTGTTCACCTTCCGCTTACGGCTGAAGCACAGGCAGAGTGTAGATTTATGCTCCTGTCACCCAACAACCTGCTTAAGCCTTCAGACGGTGGCCCTGTTGCCGTACCGTCTCAGGATATGGTACTCGGTATCTATTATCTTACACAGGAGAAATACAATCCTGACGAGAAGAAGATATATAAGAGCGTAAGCGAAGCAATTCTAGCTTACGAGAATAAGGCAGTAAGTCTTCATGAGCGTGTTAAGGTTCGTAAGACTAAGGAGACTGCAAGTGGCGAGGTTATCTCGGGTATAATCGAGTCTACCGTCGGAAGACTCATTTTCAATGAGATAATTCCGCAAGACTTAGGCTTCGTTGACAGATCGATTGAAGGTAACGAGCTTAAGCCCGAGATTGATGAACTGGTAGGTAAGAAGCAGCTTAAGAAGATTCTTGAAAAGGTTATTAACAACCACGGCGCAACTAAGACAGCCGAAGTTCTTGATGATATCAAGGCTATGGGTTATAAGTACTCAACACAGGCGGCAATGACCGTATCAATCTCTGATATGACCGTTCCCGCAGGTAAAGCAGAGCTTATTGAAGAAGCCGAGAAGACTGTTAGTGACATTTCCAAGAAATATAATCGTGGTTGGGTTACTGAGGAAGAGCGTTACAGAGACGTTGTCAAGGTATGGGAGGATACCGATAGAGCCATAACCAAGGAGCTTCTCGACGGACTCGATCAATACAATAACATTTATATGATGGCGGATTCCGGAGCCCGTGGTTCCGATAAGCAGATTAAGCAGCTTGCCGGTATGCGTGGTCTTATGGCGGATACAACAGGTCGTACAATCGAGCTTCCAATTAAGTCTAACTTCCGTGAAGGTCTTGACGTACTCGAGTACTTCATGTCGGCTCACGGTGCAAGAAAGGGACTGTCGGATACAGCTCTTCGTACAGCCGATTCCGGATATCTTACAAGACGTCTCGTTGACGTATCACAGCAGCTTATCGTAAGAGAGAGAGACTGTGTAATGGATACGGACGAAGAGATGCCCGGTATGTATGTACGCGCATTTATGGAAGGAAGAGAAGAGATTGAGTCTCTTCAGGAGCGTATCACAGGTAGGTTCTCTTGCGAGACCATTTCCGATAAGGATGGAAATGTTATAGTTAAAGCCAACCATATGATTACACCTAAGCGTGCTGAAGATATAGTTACGAAGGGTGTCAACGAAGACGGTAAATTATTCAGAGACTTAATCCAGGCTGAGAAGGACGATCCTTCAGTTAAGGAGAAGGCTCAGATTAAGATTCGTACAATTCTTACATGTAAGTCACGTTACGGTGTCTGTGCAAAATGTTACGGTGCCAACATGGCAACAGGTAACGCCGTACAGGTTGGTGAAGCAATCGGTATTATCGCCGCTCAGTCAATCGGTGAGCCGGGTACACAGCTTACAATGCGTACATTCCATACAGGTGGTGTGGCAGGTAACGATATCACTCAAGGTCTTCCTCGTGTGGAGGAAATCTTCGAGGCAAGAAAGCCTAAGGGACTTGCCATTATATCTGAGATTGCCGGAACTATTGAGATTAGAGATACTAAGAAGAAGAGAGAAGTCGTTGTAAGAGGCGACGATGGTGAGGAGAAGGCATACCTTATCCCTTACGGTTCTCGTATCAAGGTAATCGACGGACAGACAATTGAGAAGGGTGACGAGCTTACGGAAGGTTCTGTTAACCCTCATGACATTATTGATATTAAGGGCGTAAGAGCCGTTCAGGATTATATGCTCCGTGAAGTACAGAGAGTATATCGTCTCCAGGGTGTTGATATCAACGATAAGCATATCGAGGTTATCGTTCACCAGATGCTTAAGAAGGTAAGAATCGACCAGTCAGGTGATTCGGGATATCTCCCGGGAACACAGGTTGATGTACTTGAATATGAGGCTATGAATAAGAAGCTTGAAGAGGAAGGCAAGCTTCCGGCAGAGGGTGAGAGAATCCTTCTCGGAATTACCAAAGCATCTCTTGCTACCGACTCATTCTTATCAGCCGCATCATTCCAGGAGACTACCAAGGTTCTTACAGGTGCTGCAATTAAGGGTAAGGTTGACCCTCTTATGGGACTTAAGGAAAGCGTAATCCTCGGTAAGCTTATCCCTGCCGGAACCGGAATGAAGAGATACAGCAGTATCAGAATTAACACAACATACGATAACGAGATGGCAAGACAGATTAATAAGGCCAAGGAAGAAGCCGAGAGACTTGCCCAGGCTGAGCTTGAAGCCGTAGCAGCGGAAGAAGAAGCGGCTAAGGCGACTGAAGAAGCAGAGGCTTTAGAGGGTGTTGAAGCAGAGGATGTTGCTTTGACAGATGCTCCGGAAGAAGGCGTATCTGAAGCGGATGTTGATGCTCCGGAGGGTGAAGACGGTGCAGATGATGCATTAGCAGCAGCGCTTATCAAAGACCTTATGAATTCGGATGGCGACGAGGAGTAATCCTTGTGGAAATGTCCTTGACACGCTAATCGATATAAAGTAAAATTAATTTCGTATAAAGTGTAGAACATTAAGGAGGAAATTATTATGCCAATAGCAGCTTTAATAGTGGGTATTTGTTCATTAGTAGCCGCATTAGTCGGTGGAGCAGTGCCGGGCGGATCTTTCGTAGCGGCAATTGTACTTCTTGTTATCGCTATTATCGGTGGTATCGTAGGTATCATCCTTGGCGCTAAGACAATGAAGCAGTTCCCTGAGAAGAAGGGATTCGGTGTCGGCGGTCTTGTTACATCTATTATCGCAATCGTATATGCAGTTATTAGTCTTATTGCATGTGTAGCTTGTGTTGCATGTGTAGGAACTGCAGTTAACGAAGCAGGAAAGCAGATTGAGCAGGAATATAACAATATGACACCTGAAGAGAAAGCTCAGTTAGAGCAACAGATTAATCAGGCAGCTCAAGAACTTGAGAATGCAGCTAATCAGTCGCAGACGCAGTAAGATGGATAATCTATTATTGGATTAAGAGCGATAGGCTTAGGAGATTTATCCTAAGCCTAATTTATAAAGGAGGAAATCATTATGGCATATTATGAAGGCGATCCTAATAATAATCAGGGTCAGGATATGAACCAGGGTGGCGCTCCGGATCAAGGTGCCGGACAGTTCCAGAATGCCGCTCCCAATCAGGACGCACAGCAGTTCCAGCAACAGCAATTCCAGGGACAGCAGAATCAGCAGTTCCAAGGACAACAGCAGTATCAGGGACAGCAACAGTACCAGGGACAACAGCAATATCAGCAGTATCAGACATATCAACAGCCTTATGTTAATTATGTAGATACAGGACATAGTCCCACACAGATTATGGTATTCGGTATTGTTTCACTTGCAGGAGGATTTATTTTCGGATGGACATTCGTGTTCGGAATTCTTGCAATTGTATTCGGTGCCCTTGCAATGAGTTGGGGTAAGAAATTCTTGGATGCTAACCCCGGTATAGAGAACTCGCAGGTTAAGGCAGGAAGAATCTGCGGTATTATCGGATTAATATTCGGTATCATAAGTATGGTTGGAGCTTTAATTGTTGCCGTAGCCGGTGGTTGCGCAGCTTGCTATAGCTACTACTATTAAGATATTATTGTAAGCATATCGCCTCTGCCGATATTCGGCAGAGGTGTTTGATTGTAGAGGTTTATTATGAGTATGTATCTTGACTTCGGCCTATTCAAGATTCCGGGATACGGAACCATGATAGCGCTGGGGGGAATAATTGCCAATATTATTGTTGTTCTTCTTATCCTTAAGAGAGATAAGAAGGAGATATGGGACTTTGTAATCTTAGAGGGATTCGGTCTTCTCGGCGGAGTTATAGGTTCGAAGCTTCTCTATATTATTGTAAGCTTTAACGATATTCCTTGGGATAGGATTTCGGAGCCGGAGGTACTTGCTACCTTAGTAAGCGGAGGATTCGTATTCTACGGAGGCTTAATTCTTGCGGTAGTATTTGTATTTATAGGTGGTAAATGTAATAAAATCGACACATGGGACTACCTTAGTAATTACGCATTTGCAATCCCCTTGGCTCATGGATTCGGGCGGATAGGATGCTTCCTTGCGGGATGTTGCTACGGTATACCGTACGACGGACCGATTGCCGTTGTATATCCGGAGGAGTCACTGATTGCACCGAGCGGAATCCCCATGTTCCCGGTACAGCTTATTGAGGCATGCTGTCTATTCATTATTTCAATAATCCTTTTCCTATTCTATTGGTTTAGGAAAGCTGACTACGTGCTTCCAATATATTTTATATTTTACGGAATTGTGCGATTTGTGTTAGAATATTATAGGTATGATGAATACCGAGGTAAATTCTTCTCGCTTTATACATCTCAGTGGATAAGTATCGGAATGGTAATTGCGGGAATTATCTGGATTATATACTTTATAAGAAGAGACAAGAAGGGGCAAGTTAATAATTAGTTATGAGATATCTTGTAATGTCGTGCAGTACCGGCGGAGGTCATAACTCAGCCGCTCATGCTGTGGAACAGGAACTTATTAAGAGAGGGCATGAAGTAGATTTTTTAGACCCATACGATCTCGTTGACAAGAAGGTTAGCGAGGGTGTGGGCAATGCATATATAAAACTGGTTCAGACTTCGCCGAAGGTATTCGGCTCGGTCTATTTTCTGGGTGAAGTATTCAGCAAGATTCCCGTTAAGTCACCGGTTTATTTTGCGAACATAGGTGTAGCGCATCGTATGCGTGATTTCCTTCGTGAGAATAAATACGATGGGATAATAATGTCCCATATTTATCCTGCGGAAATGATAACGAGACTTAAGCACCATAAAGAAGAGCTTCCGCCAACATTCTATATAGCAACGGATTATACATGCATTCCGTTTACGGCGGAGACGGATTGCGATTATTATTGTGTTCCGGGAGAGGACGCGATAGAACCATTCACTTCTCGTGGAATACCAATCGAGAAGATTAAGCCTTATGGTATTCCTGTAAGCGAGGGGTTCGACACATCAGGGCTTTCGAGAGAGAGCCAAAAAGCCTTAGAAGAGGCGTGTCTTTCTTCGGATATGAGACATATTCTTCTTATAGGAGGAAGTATCGGTGCGGGAAATGTGGGTCTGGCCGTTAAGATTCTGTCGGGATACATTAAGGAATTCAATAAGAAGGTGGACGAAGGCATAATTAAGTCAAGAAAGCTTCACGCAATCGTAATCTGTGGTAAAAACGAGAAACTGTATAAGAAGCTAAGCCATAAGAAGATGCCTTATACGACAGTTCTTAGGCAAACCGACAGCTTGTCTTCTTATATAAAGTCTTGCGACATTGTAATATCCAAGCCCGGCGGACTATCCTCTACCGAGGTAGCTGTGGCAAAGGTGCCGCTAATACACATTTCACCTATTCCCGGTTGCGAGACCTTCAATGTCAGATACTTCGAAGCAAGAGGTATGAGTATATACGTTAAGAATCTTCGGAAGGACTTGGCATCGGCAATCACCGCGCTCCTTAAGCCGGAGAACCGCCGCAAGATGCTTCGAAGCCAAGAAGAATCAATAAACGACCGTGCCCGAAACGAATGGTGCGACTTTATCGAATCTGTGTCGGGGGGAGAGTTATGAACTACATCCTACAATACATGGTTTTTGCAATAGCCGGATATTTCCTGGGCTCAATATTATTTGCAAGGCTATGGGGAAATGTGTTAAAAAAAGGAGACATAACGAAAGATACACCGGACGGTAACCCCGGTACCTTCAACGCATTTGCCAAGGGAGGATTCTGGTGTGGAACGTTGACGGTTCTATGTGATGTATCAAAGGGCCTAGTCCCGGTATTCCTATGTCTTCATCTTGTAGACGTCAATTATCATAATGAAATCTTAATGGGTATTGTTATGCTGTCTCCCATTATCGGACATATGCTACCTATCTTCTATAAGTTCAAGGGCGGTAAAGGCATAGCGGTAACCTTCGGTACGCTGGCCGGATACTTATTGGATTTCCGACCGGTGCTTCTTCTTGCGATAACATTTATCGTATTCTCAGTTATACTCGTAATCAAGCCGGATTACTATAAGACGATGGTTACGTTTGTACTCGCTGCTCTGGTAAGTCCGTTCGTAGGTTACAGGCTTGCTGTTGTTATTACATACGTAGGCGCAGCTATCATTGTCTGTATCAAGCTTCTACTTAGTTCTGAAGAGAAGAAGGAATTCTCCCTTTCTGTTTTTAAGTGGAAGATTATCGGAGGGAAAGAAGCACCTTCTTAATTGTAAGTATATTTTTCATATCCTTGTATTTCAACAAGTATTGTCGCGTCTCCCATAGAAATGTTTGGTAATATTCTATCATATAATTGTACTACGAGGGTTAATCAGAGTATATGGCACGTTTCTTTATGTAACCTCCACAAAAAACTTTTTTATCTTTGTGAAAATGTACCGACAAAAAAATTTCCATTAAACGCCTAGTGACATTTTGGGGAAACGGTCTTATAATGATAACCACTCCGAACGAAACGGGTTCGGCGACACGAAAAGAGGTGATGCTTATGCAGGCATACATCGTGGCGGTTAGCATACTTACCGTCGCAGCGGCCTGTGATCTAGTAACGAAGAAGATTCCCAACTTAATTATAATATGTGGATATATAATCGCATTTACAACAATGTTCTTTCTTAACGGAACAGACGAATTCTATATCTACATTATTCGCGCCCTGTGGCCGATTCCGGCACTGTTTATTTTCTATTATCTAAGGGCGCTCGGAGCGGGAGATATTAAATTATTTTCCGTAATATCAATATTCATCCCCACTGAAGTTTTGATACGATTTATTATTTTTTCATTTGTAATAGCCGCAATTTGGGGAATCCTCAAGTTCATTATAAGTAAAGAATTACATATTAAGATAATGGGTGTTATTAACCATGTTAAGCACTGTGTGGAGACAGGCGAGATAACAATGTATAGGCCCAAGGGTGAGAGTAGCTATATCTGCTTTTCCATATACATGCTTATCGGTTTTATCACCAGTATCGGAATGGAGGTGTTACTGTGAGAATTGCAATCTGCGATTTTGACGACAAGTACCTGTATAGCCTCCTTACTTATCTATATGGAAAATGTGAAAAAGAAGAGTTCTTTTCATTTACAACGTTAGAAGATTATGAAGAGTCATTATCCGAAGGTGGCTATGACTACACCGTTATGGATGAAGATTTCTACGAGAAGTGGAAAGATAAGAAAAATAGCATCGGTAAGCTCATAATCTTAAGCGCCAAAATAGATAATATAGGAAATAGGGACGAGTATCAGGTCATATATAAGTACGGACCCATGGATGGACTCTATCGAATTATGAAGAAAAAATCGAGGAAAACATCAGGTGCGAAAAAGTACGCAATATATTCTCCAATTCATCATGAATTGACAGAGATGTACGGACTTAGTATGTGTCAGATGCTTAGCGAGAGCTCGAAGGTACTGTTAATCGATACTATGTATTGCCCGTTGGTTGAGAAGCTAATAAGAGACGGTCCAAGGGGAAGCTTTATTGACGTAATATATAAGCTTTGCAATGGCAAATCAGATGAGATTCGAGAGCTGATAGAAGAATACGATGGCGTAGACGTATTGCCTTTCGTCTGTAATCCTACGGATACGGCGTCTGTTAATAAAGAAGAATGGAATATGCTAATTGACTATATCGATTCGCTTAACTACGAGACGTATGTATTCCTGTTAGACGAGATTAACCAAGGCTTTCGAAGCATTATGGAGTATGTGGATAACTGCGTTCTTATCAATAAGAAAGGTGATTATTATAAGTCTAAGCAGGCTAATATGCAGAAATATATTAGGAGCATCGGGACTGATGCGACTGCTGTTGAGCTTTTAATGTCAGCCAATAATCTAACGGAAGGTTGCTATCAATTGGAAGAGCTTTTAACAGGTAATCTGGGACGGTATGTAAGAAAGCAGAATTACTGATGAGGAATCTATTTCAGTGGGGATTAATATATGGATTTGGAAAGTGCATTTCACACAATCGAATCGCGGCTTTTTGATAGCATAGATGTAAGCATAGATATTGATGACGACGCAATAATGGACAGAATCCAAGAGGAGATATGTCTGTACGCGAGAGACGCGCCTTTAGATGTAGACGATAGAATAAGGCTTCAGAGAGAGCTTTTTAATTCTCTTAGGAAATACGATGTGCTGTCCGAGCTTCTGGAGGATGACGATATTACGGAGATAATGATTAACGGACATGACCACATATTTATAGAAAAGTGGGGAAAGGTGGTTAAGACCGAGAAGACATTTAGCTCCAGAGAAAAACTTGATGATGTCATACAGCAGATAGTTGGTGCCAACAACCAGGTTATTAACGAGACAAACCCGATTGTGGACACCAGACTATCTGACGGATCGAGAGTTAATATCGTCCTTCCGCCAATTGCCATCGACGGCAGCGTAATGTCTATAAGAAGATTCTCTAAAGAGCCCATTACGTTAAAAAGATTAATCGAGCTTAATTCTATTGATGAAGAGATAAAAGATTTCTTGGGGCAACTTATAAGAGCTAAATATAACATTTTCATTTCCGGCGGAACAGGCTCGGGCAAGACAACCTTCTTAAATGCCTTGACGGAACATATACCATCGGATGAACGAGTAATAACAATAGAGGATGCAGCAGAACTGCAGGTAATCGGCATTAATAATCTCGTCAGGTTAGAAGCGAGAAGAGAGAATATCGAAGGCGACCTAGAAGTAACAATACGGGACCTAGTCAGAACCTCTCTTAGAATGAGACCTAACAGAATTATTGTCGGCGAGTGCAGAGGTGCGGAAGCTATTGAGGTCCTTCAGGCATGTAACACAGGGCATGACGGAAGCTTAAGTACCGGTCACGCTAATTCGTCCGTAGATATGATATCGCGTCTTGAGACCATGGTATTACAAGGAATGGAGATTCCGGTTATGGCTATAAGGAAGCAGATAGCATCGGCTATAGATATTTTTATTCACCTGGGAAGACTTCCCACCGGAGAGAGAAAGCTTCTGGAAATATCAGAGGTTATTGGAATGAAAGGCGAAGATATTAAGCTTAATAAACTCTATGAATTTGATTATGAAAGTAAAGGCAAAGGTAGCAGATGGTTAAAAAGATCGGACTTGCAAAATACAGAGAAACTCTCAAGGATCCTAAAGTAATAGGTGTATCGATTCTTATTATGGCACTTATAGCATGGCTTTTCTACAGATCCTTTGTGGCAATTATTATTTATCCCGTTATACTCTTTTGCTGTGTGTATTACTTCTATGAGGTTAACAGCGAGAAGAGACGAGAAAAGGTTCTTACTGAATTTCGGGAAATGCTGAGAATTATATGCAGTGAGCTTCGAAGCGGTCATTCGTTGGAGAATGCTGTAATGATCCTCGACAGGGAAATAATTAATGTAAGCGGAGAGAAAGCGGTAATACTGCCGGGAATCAAGGTTATGAAGAAAAAGCTTGATTTACAGAAGCCGGTGGAGCAAGCAATTACTGATTTTTCCAACGTATACGATTATGAAGAAATCAGGAATTTCGCTTATACCATAAGCTATGCCAAGAGGCTGGGCGGTAATTATATTAAGAACATTTCGAATACCGCAGAGAAAATCGAAAAGCGTCTTGAAATGAAGCAGGATATCAGAACTCAGCTTGCGGAGAAGCAGTTCGAGATGAAGATTATGGGCGTAATGCCTCTTCTGATTCTTCTATACATTGGCTTTACTTCGTATGAATTTATCGAACCGCTCTACCATAATTTTATGGGTGTGATGATTATGACGGGGAGTCTCATTTTATACGCTCTTTGTCTCTATATAGCGAAACGCATAGTGACGATAGAGTACTAATTTTACTAAGATTTACAAGCGGAGGAAATATCACTTGGTTGCAGCAGTACTTCTTATTGTGACAATAATATTATCGAAGACGAAGAAAATCGGACCTCTTTTTACGCCTAAGGTTAAGAAGATTGTAATTATTATTGAAATAGTGGGGATAATTGCGTCTCTTGGCGAGTATATGGTTAACAATATGTTCTTTGATAATACGATCGAGAGACCGCTTCCGGGAGAAAAAGACACGACGGAAGAATTACAGTACGAAGCAGACGGTAATAAGACGGACATCACCCTTGATGTACCGGCAGCCCTTCATTCTTCTGAAGAGAAGGAAGAGTATATAGAGAAAGCAAAAGAAGAGATAGATAGCACATTTCTCGGAGACAACGAGGATCTCGACTGTATAAATCAAGATGTCGTTATGAAGGAAAGCTATGTTGAAGGAATGGTTAAGGCGGAGTGGCAGCTAAATAATTATAAGATAATCGGAGCTGAAGGCGAGATTAATTATGACAATTTAGAAAGCGACACTGTGATAGAGGCGAACGTAACACTTACATGTGAAGATATGAGTGATGTGTACAGCTTTTCATTTCAAGTAGTTCCCTTCTCGGAGTCGTCAACCATGGGACTTGATTACTATATTAAGAAGGCCATAAGAGATTTGTTCAAGACGGATGAGCAGAAGATCACTCTTCCCGATAAAGTGGGACAAAATGAAGTCACATGGAGTAAAAAGTATACGTTCCTTGGTCTGAAAATCGCACTACTGGGAGTTCTTGCAGCGGTGGGAATGATAATTGGCCAAATGAGAGAAGAGAAGAATCGTCATGATAAGTACATTAAGAGTCTTAAGAGGGATTATCCCAAGATAGTTGAAGGACTTGCGCTATATGTGGGTGCGGGACTCAGCGTTAAGAATGCTATGTATCGACTGGGAAAGGAGTACGCCCGTAGGCGGAGTAGAAAGAAGGAGCCCGGATTCGAAGGGATACTTAAGATGTGTCGTGAGATAGAGGAAGGACGAAGCGAGATTAATGCTTACGAATCGCTCCCCGACTACTGTCCGACAAGAGAATACCGGCGTCTCTCAAGCCTCCTTACGAACAACCTTCGTAAAGGGACAAAAGGGCTTATAGAGCAGCTCGAAGAGGAAGAAGAGGAGGCATTTGAGATGGAGCGTCAATACGTCAAGATCGCCGGGGAGGAGGCATCCACCAAGATGCTATTCCCGATGATAGGTCTTCTGGGGATAGTACTGATTATAATTATTGCACCGTCTATATTTAATATGAATACTATATAGGTTAGAATGGGTGGCGGGGCTGTGAATAAGAAAAATGAAAGCAGGAGGAAAAAGTAATGAAGATAAAAAGACTTATAAAGAGTTTTGTAATGGAAGAAGACGGAATCGGAGTTGTAGAGATTATTTTGATAGTCGTGGTACTTATCGGCCTCGTACTAATATTCAAGAAGCAACTCACACAAATCGTTAACGATATATTCAGCACAATTACAGACAGAGCGGGAACCGTATAATGCGAGAAAAGGGCTCAATCACATTGTTCATGTGCATGACAATTATGATGATTACATCCTTGGGATTCTCTCTCATGGAAGTAAGTCGTTTTGTGGGAATTGACAGAAAGGCGGATTTTGTAACCGAGACTGTGGCAGATAATACATTTTCGGAATATATAAGACCGCTCTGGGAGCAATACGGAATTCTTGCAATCGACAGGGCTCATGGAACAGCCGACGAAGGCGATGGCTTGCTTCGTGAGAGAATCTTGGATTTTGCCAATATGCAATGTGACGGTGAGAGTGATTATTTCGCGCTTAATCCGGTGGAAGCAGATATCGATGATTATATGCTTCTTACGGATAATGACGGGGCGGCATTTATTCACGAAGCGGCGACCTATTATAAGGATAATATAGGAACAGAAGCCATTGATTTTATCGGGGCGGCGTCAAGCGATGCAGGAAGTAAAGAAAGTCTTTCTTCAAATGTGGACAGATTAATTACGGATGGCAGTAAGCCGATGAAGGATCCATCGAGTATTCCCGTTGAAGAAAACAACAAGCTTACGGAAGTTCCCAAGACCAACCTCACCGACGAACAGGTGAGGAAGGGCGAGACACTTATTGATGATGTTAACGGATTCAAGAACAGGGGCATCCTAGACCAGGTTATACCAAGCAATAAGGAAGTATCCGGTAAGACCATCAATCTTTCCGGCAGTGTTTCTCATAGGAGCCTTGAGTCAGGTAACAGCAGGAATTCTTCTAAGGCAACCTCTGTAGATAAGATCATTTTTTCCCTATATCTTAAGGATCGCTTTCAGAACTTTACGAAGGATCTTAATCATTCCGGACTAAAGTATGAGACGGAATATATTATCGTCGGAGCTGATAATGATACAGATAATCTTAAGGGTGTTGTGGGAAGAATTCTGGCCATAAGGCAGGTTGCGGACTTTGTGACACTTTATAATGACGTCGTAAGAAATGGGGAGGCCTTGGAGCTTGCCGTTGCAATATCCGGGTGGACGCTTAACCCCGCAATTATTGAGTTGGTTCATTACGCTATTATGGCGGCATGGGCATATATGGAGGCTGTGCTTGATGTTCGCTTGCTTCTTTCGGGTGGCAAGGTGCCTTTAATGAAGACAAGCGCCGAGTGGACAAGTGATCTTTATAATCTCGCAAGCTGTATGGATGCAAGCTACACTGCCAGGGATTTCGGTACGGGAATGAGTTACGAAGATTATCTTCTGACATTTCTCGTAATCGAATCGTCAAGGGATGAGAGCATGAGGGCTCTTGATATGATAGAGACTTCCATGAATGCCATTCCGTATTATGAAAATATTAAGATGGATCACCTTATATGTGACATGGATATGACGGTCACGTATGAAGCGGATCCTATGTTCTTCAGCCTAATAACACTGGAGACGACATTTGTTGATTTCTACCGCCTTAAGAAGAAGGCGTATAGGAGTTATTTGTAGAGAAAGGAGGTTGTATAACGGTGTCTCTTTCTATAAACAATTCAAACCGCGAGAAGTTACATCCATTTCTACCGTGTAGAGTTTCTGTTCATTACAATTCATTTATATATCGGATTTTGGCATATACATATAATCATACTTCTAAAGAGGCACCGTTATGCAACCTCCGTCTCAAGGCATCATATACGGTGGAAGCTGCTTTTATTATACCAATAAGTCTAATGATGGTCATTTTTTTCTTATTCTTTTTTCGTGTGCTCTATGTACAATGGGGAGTAGACTATACGATTAATAAGGTGGGAAGAGAGCATGCACCGCTTATAACCGATGCTGACACCAATGACGGTATTATAGCGGTAGCTCAGAGCAGCGCAACCATAGCATCAATGGACAGGGTGAGCTCGGAAATAGTCGGTGGAATTATCGGTCTTGATTATACGGAGAGTGAGTTTGATAAGAACTATATCGACATAACCTGTAAATATAAGCTGAAAGATCCCATTACATTTTTCGGGAGAAAATATATAAGTCTAACAAGCACCGCCGTAAGCAGAAAATGGGTTGGATATGACCCATTGGAAGGACAGGAAGCGGGGGAGTATGTCTATGTCACAAAATACGGAACGGCATATCATAGGAGTTTAAGCTGTCCATATCTTAAGCCTTCGGTTCACAGCATAAGTGCCGATGGTGTAGGGGATGCCAGAAGCATCGGCGGCGGCAAATACACTTCCTGTCCCCTTTGCAAGGGAAAGAAAAACGGCGGAACAGTATATATAACAGACTATGGAGATGTATATCACAGCAGTCTTAATTGCAGTGCGCTGAAGAGAAGTGTTAAGAGGATTAAGATTGAAGATGCGGGCAGTTATCACCCTTGCGGTAAATGTGCATAGGCTGTGTTTCGACGAGGTCGGAACCCAAATGGGCAAGACTCATTATGAAGAAAAGAGGAAAATATGGAAGCGGCGACTTTACTCGGACTCCTGGGAGTATGCGGGTTTGAAGATATTAAGATTAAGAAAATAAGACTTGTGGTTATTAATATATTTGCCATAGTGGGAGTAATATATCATCTTATATATGAACGGCTCTCATGGCTCGATATGCTCGGCGGTATGTCGATAGGTCTTATACTTCTTCTTATCGGATATCTCAGTAAAGAGAAAATAGGCTACGGTGACGGTCTCCTTTTTATGGCGACGGGAATATACCTGGGATTTTGGAACAATTTGATTCTGCTATGGCTTTCGACAACAGCTGCGGGTATATACGGTCTTATTTTGATGGCATTTAAAAAGAAGAAAAAAGAATCGGAGATACCGCTGGTGCCGTTCATACTCGGTGTTTACGTTGTATCGCTGATCTTTAACGGAGGGACGCTATGAAGAAGATAGAAGACAGAGATGACATGGGATGCTTTAGGGCAAGTCTTACCGTTGAGGCTTCATTTATTATGATAATAGTAATGGGTGTTCTTCTTGCTTTGTTTCTTCTTATGTTTACCGTATATCATGAAAATGTGGAATTTATAGCGGACAAGATGAAGGATTATACATTTGATAGTGTTAAAGCATTTCGATTTGCACAAGCCTTGAGGGCTTTGGGAGGTAACTAATGGAATACAGATTCAAGAGAGATCTTAAAAACAGCTTTATGATAATTGACAGTGGCTTCGACAAGATGGGATACGAAAAGGATGTTCTTCGTAATAATGATATTGACGTGCTCGTTCCGTTTCATACCGTTGACATCAATAATGTTACACAGGTGTGGTATGACATCACGGGACTTGTGTCTCTTAAGGATTATCTCAGTCGTCAAGAAATCGACCTTAAGCTTATAAGGAAAATACTCTTGTATTTTAAGATAGCGATAAGCGAGGTGGAGAGATATCTTATTGATATTAACCATCTTCTTCTTGATGTGGACACGGTATATGTGGTTAAGGATAAGAATGAATGGAAGCTTATGTTTATCTATTATCCCAACGGTGACACTGAGGCGAGTCTGAAAAGTGTTATGGAATTCTTTATGAATAACTGCGATAAAGAATTAATGGATACTTGCTTTAAGCTATATGATGCAGTAGAAGACGGAACCAACATAGATGGTCTTATAAGGATTATCGATGAAGAGGACAGGGTGTTTGATGACGAACCGGTGGCAAGAAGGATAGAGCAGGAGTCGTTTTGTGAGGAAAATGAAAACGAAAGCGAAGACATATTCCCTGAAGAGAGATCACCGGAAGAGGAAAGAGCATTTAATGAAATCTTGGAAATGGGAGACCCTGACGCATTTTCTCTAACTGATAAAATTAAAAACTATTTCGCGAATTACTTTGATAACAAGAAAGAAAAGCCGGTTGACACAATTGAAAAACCCTATGGAAAAGACAACAAAAATAACAAAGACAATAAAAAAGGAGGACTATTCTCAAAGTCCTTTACACTATTCGGAGGAAACAACAAGAAGGACAGACAAAGAGCAGAAGACCTGGAAGATTTTATATTCGAGCCTGATCAAGAGTTGTATGAACCGACGGTACTTCTAAAGTCCATAGAAGACGACAGTGCCAACACATCATACGTTCTTCAATATATGGGTAACAACAAGAATGAGAATATAAGAATCAATAAGGATGAATTGCTCTTAGGATCAGCTAGAGAAGGTAACGACAGCATAATTGATTCGCCTGTCATCAGCCGTTTTCACGCTAAGATAATACGTGAAGGCAAGTCCATTTATCTTCAGGACTTGAACTCCACCAACGGTACCAGTGTTAATGGCAAGCTAATCGGTTACAGTGATAAGGTGCTGCTCAGCCGAAATGACGAAATCATGTTCGCCGACGAACGGTATAAAGTTGTATAAAAAGATGTAAAAAAAGTCACAAAATATGGAAAAATCGCTCTCTTTTTTGTTGAAAGTCAACAACAACTATTATATAATTGTTACATTAGATACATTCGAGTTTACAAAAAGGAGAAGACTATGAAGAAGAGGATTTTTGCGTTATTACTGGTTGCCGTAATGGCAGTTGGACTCCTTACGGGATGCGGTTCTTCGGATAACAAAAACGGCAAGTCCAATATGGTGTGTATAGCGATTCAGCCGTCAGCTGCGTTTATTCCGATGATGATTGCAAGACAGACGGGGTCACTTGAAGCGGCGCTGAAGGAACAGGGAGTCAGCGTTATATGGTATGACTTTGAATCGGGTCCGCCGATGAACAAGTCTATAGGTAAGGGAGAGACTGACCTCTGCCTCTATGGTGATGTGCCTACGGTTTCAGCCATTAACGATGGCTGTGAGCGAGAAGTAGTCGGAATTACAGCCCAGGCAGCAGACTCATATGCCATGGTTGTGCTTAAGGATTCACCCATTAATTCTCCCCAAGCCTTAGCAGGTCATAAGGTTGGTAACAACGCGGGAAGTACCGGCCATAATATGGTTGATAAATATATGACGTCAGGCGGACTTACACTTAATGACGTGGAGCTCGTTAGTGCTACGCCCGCTGATATGCCTTATATGCTTCGCAATCACCAGGTTGATGCAATATCACTTTGGGAGCCCAGTGTAACCAAGCTTATAGATGCGGGAGATTGTCGTATATTAGCTCAAGGTACTGACGTGGGACTTGCGGGAACCAATACCATAATCGGACGTAAGGAATATTGCCAGGCCAACCCTAAGGTTGTAGAGACGGTTCTTAAGGAGTATAAGAGAGTAGCAGATAATATAGATTCCACATCTGATGAGACGTGGCAGTATGTTGCAAAATATTTGGGACTTGATGTAGCGCAGGTTAAGTCAATGCTTCCGAAATACAAGTTCACGGTTGAGATACAACAGGAAGATATAGATTCCTTAAATGATACCATTGACTTCCTAGTTAAGATCGGTAAGCTAGAGAAGGATTATGACATTACCGAGTATTGTAACGGCAATTATTACAAAGGAACTTACTAGGAGGTAACGGGTAATGAAGAATGCGAGTATTTTAGTTAAGCTGCTTACGGCAGCGTTTTCCATAATCTTTGCCGGTATAATCGGACTTATACTGCTTACCGTCAACATGGTCAGCACAACGGAAGAGATTAATGCTATATATTATGAAGAGCTGTATTCGGTTACCGAACATGCTCTTACCGCAGACAGGGATATGTATATGGCGTCGATTGCCAGTCAGGAATATGTAGATACGGCATCGGCGGGATCTCCGTCTAAGGATTATACCAAGGCAAAATCCGACGAATTCGCTACAGCAACGGGAGAGGCATACAGTGCAGTTAAGTCTATTGAGAAGATAATGGTTAATTATCCTGAGCTTGGAGAGTACAAGGTGGATGGTGTCGACATCAATAAATGCATTGACGACTTCGAATCTGAGTTCCAAGCATGGAAAGCATTAGCCGATCCTTCTAAGGCAAATGTTGTTGCCAATCACGAGAAGGCTAATGCGACTTTCCCCACTGTAAGTGAGCCCATTAACAAGATGGGTCAGATCGTTAAACAGTATGCTGAAGAGAAGAGAGCTGCGATTTCTTCAAGCACTATGACGAAGATCATAATCATTCTTGTCATTGTAGCGGTTATAATGATTATAACGGTTATATATACGGTATTCGTAATAAGATATATCAGGAGCAACTTAAGTTATGTAGCTGAGAAGTTCGATAAGATTGCTCATAATGACTTGTCGGATGAGATTAAGCCCCTTGAGAATAAGGACGAGATAGGAGCCCTTAATAAGGCTGCAAGAGACATGCAGTCACACCTTAGAGATGTAATAGCATCCCTCAAGGGTTCATCGGTTGCCCTTGCCGACAGCAGTAGAGAGATGGATAATTCCACCAAGGATACATCCGGATCGATTGAGCATATCAATAATGCCGCTGAAGAGCTGGCAACCGCAGCAACAGGACAGGCATCTGATATAGAGGATATCTCTGAATACATGGCAAATGTTGATGAGATGATGGCAACAAGTACCGAGAACACCGATGCACTTGCATCTGCAAATGAAGAGATTAGGCAAGTGACAAGTGAAGGTATGGATCATGTCAACGGACTTAAAGATATTACAGAGCACAGTGTTGAGGCTTTCGAGAAGATATTCGAAGTTATCGATGGAATCGGTAAGTCAACAAGTAAGATATCCGAGGCATCAGATCTTATTTCTTCAATTGCCGACCAGACGAACCTGTTGTCTCTTAACGCATCTATCGAGGCAGCTCGTGCGGGAGAAGCCGGTAAAGGATTCGCTGTTGTTGCCGATGAGATTCGTAACTTGTCAGAGCAGTCAGCAGATTCGGTTAACATCATTAACGAGATGCTTGCTGACCTTCAGCATAATACGGATAACGCGGCTCGCCAGAGTGACAACGTAAGAGAATACGTTAACCGTCAGAAGGAAGCCGTTGATGAGACGGCTCAGAGCTTTGAGAATATCGCCGGCGGAATCAAGACGATTAATGAGTCGGTTGACGAACTCCACGAAGCTAACAAGGGACTTGGCGAAGGTGTTAATAATATCTCTGTACTTATTCAGAAGCTTGCCGAGATATCAGAGCAGAATGCTGCTACGGCGCAAGAGCTTAATGCCACAACGGATAAGGTTAATGATAATGTTGAGATGCTTGCGGAGAACGGTGGAAGCGTAAGCCGTTCGGCAGAGAATCTTGAGAGAATCATTGCCGAATTCAAGGTTGATGCCACGGTTATCGATGCCGGAGGAGAAGAGAATCCTGAGGCTTAGAAAGGATGATACAACTAACTGACACATTGTATTCGGTTATTAAGAGATTTCGTTTCATTTAATGAAACGAAATCTTTTTGTGAAAGAAAGGTAAGACATGAGAATCAACATTTATTATGGAGGGCGAGGCAATCTTGACGACCCGACATTATACACCCTTAAGAAAATTGAAAAGGTCTTGGCTGACGATCTTAAGGTTGAGCTTCATAGGTACAATATATATGAGCAGAAGAATCAGATATCAACACTGCCCATAACACTTAAGAACGTTGACGGAGTAATTCTTGCAACAACAGTGGAGTGGCTTGGAATCGGCGGATATATGACGCAGTTCCTCGACGCATGTTGGCTATACGGTGACAAAGAGAAATTCAGTTCGATCTATATGCAGCCTGTTGTAATGTCCACAACCTACGGAGAGAAGGAAGGGGCACTTGAACTTAAGAAGGCATGGGAGATACTCGGCGGAATACCTTGTGACGGACTGTGTGGTTACGTTGAAGATATTAGCTCTTTTGAGAATAATAAGGAGTATTCTCATATTATAGAGAAGATGACGGAGAATCTGTATCGTACCATTTCCCATAAGATGAAAGGTCTTCCCACAAGTAACCAGGCAGTATCGAGAGCCGTTCAGAGACCACAGCAATTGGATCTAACTCCGGAAGAAGGAGAACAGTTATCCGAGTATGTATCTGACGACATCTTCGTAAGACAGCAAAAAGAGGATGTCATGGAGCTTGCGTCAATCTATTCTAAGCAAATGGGCGGAACAGCTGACATCTCGGGACACGACGACTATATAAGAGATTTTACGAACAGCTTCAGACCGGCGAATGTTACGGTAACGTATTCCCTTATTATTGATGGAATAGATAAGCCGCTTTATATCGGTGTTAACGGAAGCAATATTGACTGTCACTACGGAGATGAGAAGGCAGACTTTACAGGAACACTTTCGCCAAATGTATTAGATCAGATAATAATCGGCAGGAAGACATTTCAGGGAGCGTTCACACTCGGTGATATGAGTATGAGGGGACAGACCGAGAACCTTACGCTTCTTGATAAGCTATTTGTATTCGGAGAATAATGTGTCCCATTAATGGGACATATAACACATTATAAGGAGGTCATTATGAGAGACGACAATTGCATTTTCTGTAAGATAGCATCGGGAGAGATTCCCAGTAATACTATATTCGAAGACGAGGATTTCAGGATAATACTTGATGCCGCACCGGCAACGAAAGGTCACGCACTTATTATCCCGAAGGAGCATTATAAGGATCTCTATGAGATTGATGAAAATGTGGCGGCTAAAGCGTTCGGACTTGCCAAGAAAATGATTACACCAATGACGGAAGCATTAGGTGCCGATGGCTTCAATGTTCTGCAGAATAACAAAGAGGTTGCGGGACAGACCGTATTCCATTTTCATATGCATCTTATCCCGAGATACGAAGGAAAAGACAAGATACTTACATGGGGACATGAAGAGTTCTCCGATGAAGAGATGAAGAAGATATGCGAGAGTCTTAAGCAGTAGTATAAGGGAGTCTACGAAGAACAATAAGGAGATATTATGAAGAGAATAGTTATGACAGGTGGCGGAACAGCCGGCCATGTAACACCTAATATTGCGCTCTTTCCGGCGCTGAAGGAAGCGGGATATGAGATATACTACATAGGATCCTACAACGGAATTGAGAAGAATCTTATAGAGAAAGAGGGAATAGAATACTATGGGATTTCTTCGGGAAAGCTTCGCAGATATTTTGCGCTTAAGAACTTTACGGATCCTTTCCGCGTAATGAAAGGATATAGAGAAGCGCGTAAGATACTTAATAAAATAAAGCCCGATGTTGTATTTTCAAAGGGAGGCTTTGTGACGGTTCCCGTGGTGTTTGCGGCGAAGAAATCATGTCTTCCCGTTATAATACATGAGTCCGACTTAACCCCCGGTCTCGCCAATAAGCTGGCGATTCCGAGAGCTACATATGTGTGTCATAATTTCCCCGAGACGGCCAAGTATCTTCCGGAAGGGAAGTCGCGTCTTACGGGCTGCCCCATCAGACAAGAGCTTTATGAAGGAGACAGGAACAGAGGACTTGAGTTCTTGGGCTTCGACGGTAAGAAGCCCGTCCTTATGGTTGTTGGCGGAAGCACCGGAGCAAAAGCGGTTAATGAGGGAATACAATCAGCACTTCCCGAGCTTACAGAGACATTTGATATCGTTCATCTCTGCGGTAAAGAAAAATTGAACGAAGAGTATGTGGGTACACCGGGATATAAGCAGTATGAATATATATCCGATGAACTTAAGGACATTTTCGCAGTGGCGGACGTTGTGGTATCCCGCGCCGGCGCCAATGCCATATGTGAGCTTCTTGCTCTTAAGAAGCCCCATCTTCTTATACCCCTTAGTGCCGCGGCAAGCAGAGGCGACCAGATACTTAATGCCAACTCATTCAAGAGGCAGGGCTTCTCGGAAGTATTGGAGGAAGAAAACTTAACGAAGGAGACATTGGTTGATAATATAATGAAGGTATATGATAATCGCGAAGCGTATATTAAGAAGATGAGCGAGAGTTCTATGAGTGATCCTATCGGAGAGATAGTGGGATTGATAGAGCAGTTGGCAGAATAATGATTCCGCGATTAGTAAGAAAACGCAATAATAACAAATATTACAAATATATGAAGACCGCTTCGGCGGTCTTTTTGTATACTTTGTATAGAAAATCCGTAAATGCCCCCTTTATTTAATAGAAAAAGTGGAAATGTTGCACAAACGTTGACATTGAGTAGCCAAGATGGTATCATTTTAACCGTAACAATTTTGTAACAAATTAAAAGTTTCGCAACAATTTGAAAAGATTATTTAACATTTGCGAAAACGGGGGGAAGGAAGAGGATGAACCTAAATAAGAAACTTACTAAGAATAACAATAAAGTACCTACCAAGAGATTGGTACAGGCAGGAGCCGTAACACTTGCACTTACAACAATGCTAGGTGCAGCAGCAATCAACGGCTATGCAAGCTCAGAGGACAAGAACACAAGCGGCGTGTCAGGAATAATTGCAAGCCTCTACGGAGATGACGAAGCGCTTCTTTCAGTATCGGGCGCCAACGTTACGAGCGTAGGACTTGACTCAGATTCGGCAACATGGATCTTAAGTCTTATGGCAAATGTTGAAGACTACGCCAATGTATATACAGAGCCTAATGAAGGTTCACAGATAGTAGGAAAGCTCAGAAGAGGCGATATGGCAAGAGTCGAGTCTCTTACAGATAACGGATTTTACAAGATTACATCAGGAAATCTTACGGGATATATTAAGCAAGAGATAAGCTTAACAGGACAGAGCTGTAAGGAATTTGCTACGGCAATCGGCTATAACGGAAGCGTAGGAATCACTCTTCAGGAAGAGGCAGAGCAGGCAGCGGCATTCAAGGCAGCATTTGAAGAGGCAGCAAGAAAAGAAGCTGCGGCTAAAGCATCTTCATCAAGCCAAAGCTCAGGCGGAAGCTCATCTACACAAAAAGAAAGTTATGGAGCAACTACCGATGAAGTAACACTTCTGGCTGCAATAATAGAGAAAGAAGCAGGTGGAAGCGGATACCAAGGTATGCTTGCAGTTGGATCTGTAATTATGAATAGAGTTCGTTCTTCTTCTTATCCTAATACCATAGAAGGTGTTATAGATCAGAAGGGACAATTTACCGGTGGTATAGCAGGTTTATCCAGAATTATATCAAGAGGACCAAGCTCGACAGCGATTCGTGCTGCTGAGGCGGCTCTTGCAGGTGAAGATATTGTAGGCGGCAAGGTAAGCTTTAGAAGTACATCTACCGGTCATTCAGGAACAGTTATCGGAGATAACGTATTCTTCTAAGATAAGAATCACACCGTATACGAACAAGGAACCCATCGCAATGCGACAAGAGCAGAGCGATGGGCTTTTTGTATTGGTTTGAAAGCGTTCGTTAATCATAATTATATAGTGTATCGAACTTTAAAATATGATAAAATATAAAGGTGTTTTGTTGTGGGGGATTACAAATGATAGAATAAAATGAATAAAAATATGTCCGATTAATGGGACACATTATTAATATGCAGGAGGCAAGACTATATGGATTTATCAGGCAGACATTTTCTTAAGCTGGTGGATTTCGAGCCGGAGGAAATACAATACTTAATTGACACAGCAGCAAAGCTTAAGGAAGAAAAGAAAAAAGGAATCCCTCATGACGACTGTCTTAAGGGTAAGAATATTGCACTTATATTCGAGAAGACTTCAACGAGGACAAGGTGTTCCTTCGAGGTGGCGGCACACGATCTCGGCATGCATACCACATACCTAGATCCCGACAGTTCGCAGATAGGAAAGAAGGAATCAATAAGAGACACCGCAAGAGTGCTTGGCAGAATGTTCGACGGAATAGAATACCGCGGATTCGAACAGTCAAGGGTGGAAGCCCTTGCCGAGTATTCGGGAGTTGTTGTGTGGAACGGACTTACCAACGAATTCCATCCCACACAGATGATAGCGGATATGCTTACTGTTCAGGAGAAGTTCGGTCGAACAAAAGGCCTTAAGTTTGTCTACATGGGTGACGCCCGTTACAATATGGGTAATTCACTTATGGTTACATGTGCTAAGCTTGGAATGGATTTCTGCGCTTGTACCAACAAGAGATATTTCCCGTCGGAGGAGCTTGTTAATTATTGTAAAGATGTGGCGAAGAAGACAGGAGCTACAATTAACTTCACGGAATCTGTTGAAGAGGGCTGTAAGGATGCTGACATAATCTATACAGATGTGTGGGTGTCAATGGGTGAACCCACTAATGTGTGGAAGGCGAGGATCGACGACCTTATGCCATATCAGGTTAATGCCAAGGCTATGTCTTATGCCAAGGACAGCTGTATATTTATGCACTGTCTTCCTGCATTTCATAACCTGGAGACAGAGATTAGTAAAGCAGTTAGTGAGAAGTTCGGGTATGATGAACTGGAAGTTACAGAGGAAGTATTTGAGGGAGAACAGTCTGTTGTGTTCGACGAAGCAGAGAACAGAATGCACTCCATTAAGGCAATTATGTATACAACATTAAAGGGACAATAAATGATAGATTATATATATAAACACTACGAAAGCGTGGCATCTACTAACGACATTGCCAAGAATCTTATTAATGAATATTGTCCGGAGGGCACAATAATATTTGCCGACGAACAGACGGACGGAAGAGGTCGATCGGGAAGAGTGTGGGAATCGAAGAAGGGAGAGACAATCTCCACATCCCTTGTGCTCTATCCGACACTTTCCGATGAGGCGATTTCTTGTATAACGCTTGTTGCCGCATTAAGTGTCAGACTTGCCATTAAGAGATTCGCAGGACTTGAATGTAAGATTAAGTGGCCTAACGACATAACGATTTCCGGCAAGAAGATCTGCGGAATTCTTACGGAACGAATTTTTATTGACGGTAAAAGTGCGGTAATTCTCGGCATCGGAGTCAATGTTAAGAACGAGACATTTTCGGAGGAGTTAGAAGATATTGCCACATCCGTATGGATAGAAGTTGTCCGCGAGAAGGAAGAGATGAGCAAAGTCTTAAAGGGCGACAATGACGAAAGCTACAATGATGACGTAATTAAGAAGCTTATGGAGAAAGATAATACCGAGCTTCTCTATTATATATGGGATGCCTTCAATGAGTATTATGATATCTTCGTTAAGACCGGCAACATGGCGGGACTTTCCGATGAATACAACGAGTGCCTTATTAACGTGGGAAGAGTCGTTAAGACGGACGATGTGATGGGAGAGATTAAGGGAGTTGCTCTCGGAATCAACGACGACGGGGAACTGATAATCTCCACAGGTAAAGGTAAGCAAAGTGTCAGGTGCGGTGAAGTATCTGTGAGAGGACTGTACAATGTATTATGATGAAGACCTTGTGCTCTGCGGTGCAAGCTCATATACCAAGAAATTCTATTTTAATGAAGACTTTGAGATCGTTCCGAAAGCGGTCAAGGATGAACTTAAGATAATGTGTGTTCTGTTCACAGAGGACGTGGGCGGAACGATTCAACTTGTCTATGATGAGAACGGCAACCTTGAGATTGTAGTGGATAAGGAAGAAGACGATATTCTCTATGATGAAATCGGAAGCGCACTTAAGGTTAAGGAGATGCAACGAGAGAAGAAGGAACTCTTTGAATCATTGGAGACATTCTATAAGGTCATGATAGATCCTTCGTAGACGAAAGATGAATGCGCAGCGGTACGGCGCGATACGTGTCCGAATAATGGGACATAATTTAAGGCGATTGGAGGAAGCAAAATGCTACTTTGTATAGATGTAGGAAATACCAATATAACCCTTGGCGTATTCTCAAAGGAGACACTCAAGGGAACATTCAGACTAACAACCCAAATTGACAGAACAAGTGATGAATACGGAACGACTATTAAGCAGATTCTTGAATATAACGGTATCAACCCTGCCGGAGTTAAGAAGGCGATAATCGCATCCGTTGTTCCCAAGGGCATGTATTCCCTTACCAGCGGGCTTATTAAATATTTCTCGATTAATCCTATTGTAATTGGGCCGGGCACGAAGACGGGTATGCGGATTGCAACACCTTTCCCGGAGCAAATCGGAGCCGACAGAATCGTTGATTGTATCGGCGCATATGAAATGTACGGAGAGGGCGGACCTGTTCTCGTTGTAGACTTCGGAACAGCGACGACGTATGACCTTGTCGATGATAAGGGTGCGTACATATCGGGTGTCACGGCGCCGGGAATAAGGCTTTCTGCCAATGCACTCTGGAACGGAGCTGCCAAGCTTCCCGAGATAGAGATTAAGAAGCCGAAGACAATCCTGGCCAACGAGACAGTTTCTTCTATGCAGTCAGGCCTTGTATTCGGACAGATAGGTCAGACAGAATACATCGTTAAGAATATGATTAAAGAGTCGGGTTATAGTAACGTCAAGGTTGTATCAACAGGAGGCCTGGGTAAGATTATTTATCCAGAGACGGATGTGCTTGAAGTGTACGATCAGGAGCTTACACTTCACGGTATGAGAATAGTATTTGAGAGACAGAAGAGGAGAAGATAAGAGCAGTATATGGAAGCGATTCATTCACTTCGTATCGGAAATGTTGAATTAAAGAATAATATTATATTAGCACCGATGGCAGGGATAACCGACCTGCCATTTCGTGTACTATGTGCGTCTTTTGGAGCCGCCATGACATGTACCGAGATGATAAGCGCCAAGGCCATCTTCTATAATAATAAGAACACCTATGACCTTATGAGAACTGATGACAGTGAGCCTATAGTATCACTTCAGTTGTTCGGTAATGAACCGCCCCTTATGGCAGATATGGCAAGGAGGCTTGAAGATGAAGGGATAAGGTACGATATCCTTGACATCAACATGGGATGTCCCGTTCCCAAGGTTGTTAATAACGGTGAGGGCTCGGCGCTTCTTAAGAATCCTGCCTTAGCAGGAAGAATTGTTGAAGAGATTGTAAATGTGACCGGGAGGCCTGTAACCGCTAAGATAAGAATAGGGTTCGATATGGATAGCATCAACGCAGTGGAGATGGCGCATGTCCTTGAAGAATCGGGAGCGAGTGCGGTAATGGTTCACGGTAGAACCAGGTCTCAGTATTACAGCGGAGAAGCTAATTGGGATGTAATAGGCGAGGTTAAATCGAAGGTTAATATTCCGGTAATCGGGAACGGCGATATATCTTGTTACCGTGATATTGTGGAAATGTATAATAAGACCGGCGTTGACGGCTATATGATTGGGCGCGCTGTAAGAGGCAATCCATGGCTCTTTGAAGGTGTACTTAGAGAGAATGAAATCGACACCGGAGAGGTGTCCGATAAATGGGACACATCTCTTGAGGCAGATTGTTTTGTGGCTGATGGTAATGACTATAAACCGGAGTGGTCTGAGATACGTGAGATGATTATTAAGCACGCAAGGATGCTTGTTGAGTATAAGGGCGAATATATAGGTGTCAGGGAAATGCGTAAGCACTCCGCCTGGTACACGGCAGGCCTTCCCAATTCCGGAGCTTTCAGAGGAAGGGTCAACCTTGTAGAATCCATTGAAGAATTGGAAAACCTACTTACAGAGACGGACTTCTTAGTACAAAAATAATTCATTGACATTTTGCCATTTATACCCTACAATGAACAACGTAGCCGGGGCGTTAGCGGCGTCTTGTAATCGGTGGCTATAGCCGAGGTGATATCCTTCTGAGGCCTTGTGGCATCGGGAGCTGCCCTTGATAAGTGGCGTTGATATCTGGGTCTTACGCATTGGATGCTTACGAATCGTGTCAGGTTGGGAACAAAGCAGCACTAAGTTTGACTTTCCGAGTGACGTGAGGTAGCCTGGGTTGAGTTAACTGTTAAGGTAACGTCTTTTTTGTCCGGGGTCGAGGTTGGATAGTTTTTATTAATATGAAAGAAGAGTCTAATTCGGAAGGGAAACCTGACGGAGCAGATTGTAAATGTAATGTAAGGATTAGACTCTATCTTGTGATAGAGTTTTTTGTTTTATTAGGCTCTTTTTTTAATTAAAAAGAGGGAGGTTTTTAAGATGGAAGAAACAAGAGTAGCGATAATCGCTGTAGTAGTTGAGGATAGAAGTAAGGTTCCTTTGCTCAATGATTTACTTACAGAAAATAGTGATTATATTATCGGTCGTATGGGAGTGCCATATGATAAGAAGAATATTTCACTTATAAGCGTTGCCCTAGATGCACCGCAGGATGTGATTAACACATTGTCGGGAAAGCTTGGTAATATCGATGGTATTACTGCTAAAGCAGTTTATTCGAAAGTGTGATTGGAAAAAAAGAATCGACGTTGTGAAATGATAGAACATTTACCATATAATAGGAGGAAGTCAAATGTATAACGTAATGAGCCCCAAGGCAGAAGAATTTATTTCTGACGAGGAGATAAAGGAATGTCTGAAATACGCAGAAGAGAACAAGAACAACAGAGAATTAATAGAAGGAATTCTAGAGAAAGCGAGAGATATGAAGGGCGTGTCTCATAAGGAGGCCCTTGTTCTTCTCGACTGTGAGCTTGAAGACCTTAATGATGAAATCTACAAGTTGGCAAGGGAGATTAAGCAGGAATTCTACGGCAATCGTATCGTAATGTTCGCACCGCTTTATCTTTCCAATTATTGTATTAACGGTTGCGAGTATTGTCCTTATCATGTTAAGAATAGGACGATTAAGAGAAAGAAGCTTTCGCAAGAAGAGATAAGAGAAGAGGTAATTGCCCTTCAGGATATGGGTCATAAGCGTCTTGCGCTCGAAGCCGGAGAAGATCCGAAGAATAATCCTATTGAATATATCATAGATTGTATTAATACGATATATAGCATTCATCACAAGAATGGTGATATTCGTCGTGTAAATGTTAATATCGCCGCAACAACAGTAGAAGAATATAGGATGCTTAAGGACGCCGGAATCGGAACATACATTTTGTTCCAGGAGACATATAATAAAGAGTCATATGAGAAGCTTCATCCGTCGGGACCTAAGTCTGATTATGCTTATCATACTGAGGCCATGGACAGAGCAATGGACGGCGGAATTGATGATGTGGGACTGGGAGTTCTGTTCGGCCTTAATAATTATCGCTATGACTTTACGGGAATAATTATGCATGCGGAGCATCTCGAAGCTTACAAAGGTGTCGGTCCCCATACGATATCGGTGCCTCGCTTAAGAAAGGCAGAGGATATCGATCCTGAGGTATTCGACAACGGTATCTCCGACGAGATGTTCCAGAAGATTGTGGCATGTATAAGAATTGCCGTACCATATACAGGCATGATTATTTCCACAAGAGAATCCAAGGAGTGCAGAGAAAAGGTTCTTGAGCTTGGTATCTCTCAGATATCCGGAGCTTCACGTACTTCTGTGGGAGGATATGCAGAGCCCGAACCGGAGGAAGAAAATACAGAACAATTCGATGTAAATGATAATCGTACTCTCGACGAAGTTGTAAAGTGGCTTATGGAGGGCGGATATGTTCCATCATTCTGTACAGCTTGTTATCGCGCGGGAAGAACGGGCGACAGATTCATGAGTCTTCTTAAGAGTAAGCAGATTGTTAACTGCTGTCATCCCAATGCTCTTATGACTCTTAAGGAGTACCTGGAGGACTATGCTTCTCCCGAGACGAAGGCTATCGGAGAAGAGCTTATTAAGAAGGAACTTGAAGTAATCACTAATCCTAAGGTTAAGGAAAAAGCAAGAGAGTATATTGAGAACATTCACGAAGGACAACGTGACTTCAGATTTTGATAATAGGGGGAAATATGTCGTTAAACGCTACACCATCTTCGGAACGAATTCATATAGGAATATTCGGTAATCGTAATGCGGGCAAATCAACGCTCATTAACGCAATTACGAATCAAGATCTTGCAATCGTATCAGACGTTGCGGGAACAACTACGGACCCTGTTAAGAAAGCTATGGAGATACTTCCGCTTGGACCGGTTGTGCTTATCGATACACCCGGTCTCGATGATGAAGGGGAACTTGGCGTTCTTCGTGTGGAAAAATCTCTGCAAGCCCTTAATACATGTGACATAGCCGTTCTTGTATTAGACTGCAGTGATGTGTTCTCGGAAATGAGTAATCCCAACATCAAGTCTCTTCTTGAGAAGATAGAAGCAAAGTCTATTCCATATATAGTCGTAATTAACAAAATTGACAAAGAAAGTATTGTCCCATTAAAGGGACATATCTCTTCCGGAACGGGAGTGCCGGAAGAGAAGCTCTTTCTTGTGTCGGCACTTGATAAGATGGGAATAGAAGAGTTAAAGGAAGGAATAGCACATATTATTCCAAAGAAAAAAGAGACACCGCTTGTATCCGACTTGGTTGGGAAATATGATGACATCCTTCTTGTTATTCCAATAGACGAGTCGGCTCCCAAGGGGAGAATTATTCTTCCTCAGCAGCAGGTTATACGTGATGCATTAGAGGCGGGGGCGCTAATACACGTTTGCAAGGATACGGAATATGAAGAAATTCTATCGTCTCTAAGCAGTGCCAAGAATCTGCTTGTAGTAACAGACAGTCAGGCGTTCAAGAAAATTGCAAAGCTTACTCCGGAGAATGTAAGACTCACATCATTCTCGATCCTTATGGCAAGATATAAAGGCGACTTGGCTTGGCAAGTTGAAGGGGCAAGAGAAATAGCGAACTTGAGAGACGGAGACAAGGTTCTTGTTTCAGAAGGCTGTACGCATCATAGACAATGTAACGACATAGGAACGGTTAAGATTCCCAATTGGGTTCGCGAATTCAGTAAGGCGGATGTTGAATACACATTTACCAGCGGGGGGACGTTCCCTTCTGACCTATCGGAGTTCCGATTGATAATACACTGCGGAGCCTGTACGCTTAACGCAGAAGAGATGAAGCATAGAATTGAAGTTGCTAAGGAGGCGGGCGTTCCGATTACGAATTACGGAACGGCAATAGCGTTTATGAATAATATACTAGATAGATGTATGAAAGTGTTCGAATAGTGTGCCATTAGTCTATTGAAAAATGTCATCTAATGGACGATAATTATGTTGTTGTAATATATTTCAGTAATATTCAGAACCAATTCGGAGGAAATATTATGTCAGCAAAAAATGATACAGAAAAAGTTCTTAGAGATATACATGTGCTTTTTTCAAAGGCTGAGCCGGTGGAGGGAAGCGCTATAAATGTAATTGTTAATAAGAATGATGTAATGGAGCTTCTTAAGGAGCTTAACAATTGCATGTATGATATGATGGATGAATATGAGCTCACATCTCAGAGTCAGGCCAAGGCCAAGAGAGAGATGAAGAAGGAGGGGGACGACATCATATTCGAGTCTACTCGTAAGGCGGAAGACATCTATGCTGCTTCCGTTATGTATACGGATAATACGTTGAATGAGATTCAGGACATAATGGTCGATGCAACCAAGGAATTCGATAAGATATACGAAGATACGAAGGACAGAGTTGAAGCAGAGCTTCGAAAGGTCAAGAAGAATCAGTCTGATCTTAAGGCAGAGCTTTCGGACCTAATTGACACCCAGAAGTATCTCCATCTTATCGAGGATGAGAACAGAAGAATTAAGAAGGAAAAAGAGTCAGGCAAATTCGATCCCAGCCTTGAAGAAAAGATATACGCCAACGTTCAACCGGAGATTGTGGTTAACGAAGAGTATTTCCGTCAACAAGGATTAAACCCTGACGGCACACCGCTCCCTTCCGGAATCGAAGAAGAGACGATGGCATCGCTTTCCGACGACCTCGACTCTGAGTACTTCGGCTGGAAAGAGAACGGGGGAGAAGAGGGAGCTACACCCGACAAAGCGTCCGGAGTCGACAAGCTCAAGGGTGGCATCTCGTCGATATTCGGGAAGAAGTAGTAGCGCATAAATTTTTCTCTATTAACTTGCTTTTTGTCCTCATAATAAATATAATTAAAAGTGATATTGTGTGTAAGTGTATTCACTTATACATTGCACGAATTAGGAGGACGCATATGAAGCTATATGAGACAGGAGCATATCTTGTTAACGGAGATACAATTATCCCGGATGACGGGAATGCTGCCGGTGCTATTCAAGATAAAACAGGTAAAGATATTTCTAAAGATGAAGCTAAGAAGAACACCATGGCTTATGGTATTCTTAAGAACCATAATACATCTGACAATATGGACAAGCTTCAGATCAAGTTCGATAAATTAACAAGTCATGATATTACATATGTGGGAATCATCCAGACTGCAAGAGCGTCAGGTCTTGAGAAGTTCCCTATCCCATATGTACTCACCAACTGTCACAATTCACTTTGCGCTGTAGGCGGAACAATCAATGAAGATGACCACATGTTCGGTCTTACTTGCGCTAAGAAATACGGCGGTATCTATGTACCTCCTCATCAGGCGGTAATTCATCAATATGCAAGGGAAATGTTATCAGGTTGCGGTAAGATGATTCTTGGTTCCGATTCTCATACAAGATACGGAGCTCTCGGAACTATGGCAATGGGCGAAGGCGGACCGGAGCTTGTTAAGCAACTATTAAGTAAGACATACGACATTAATATGCCGGGAGTAGTTGGCGTATACATGACGGGTACTCCTATGGAGGGAGTAGGTCCTCAGGATATCGCCCTTGCAATTATCGGCGAAGTATTCGACAGAGGATATGTTAAGAATAAGGTTATGGAATTCGTTGGTCCCGGTGTCGATAACTTAAGCGTTGATTATCGTATCGGTGTTGACGTTATGACAACGGAGACAACATGTCTCTCTTCTATATGGAAGACAGATAGTAAAGTTAAGGATTACTATGATATCCACGGAAGGGTAGATGAGTACGAAGAGCTCAACCCGGGTGAGGTTGCTTATTATGACGGTCTAATAGAGATTGACTTAAGTGCAATTAAGCCTATGATTGCTATGCCTTTCCACCCCAGCAACACATATACAATAGAAGAACTCAACAATAATCTTATGGATATCTTAGATGACTGCGAGAAGAGAGCTAAGGTTAGCCTTGACGGACAGGTTGATTATACTCTTAAGGACAAGGTAAGAGACGGAAGACTCTACGTTGACCAGGGTATTATAGCAGGCTGTGCCGGAGGCGGTTTTGAAAATATTACTGATGCAGCGGACATCTTAAGAGGTGCATCAATCGGTCCCGATGAATTCACGTTATCGGTATATCCCGCAAGTACACCTATCTATATGGAGCTTGTTAAGAACGGTTCCGTTGCGGATCTTATGGCTACGGGCGCAATTGTTAAGACTGCTTTCTGCGGTCCTTGCTTCGGCGCCGGTGACACACCGAGTAATAACGGCTTCTCGATTCGTCATTCAACTCGTAACTTCCCTAACAGAGAAGGATCGAAGTTGCAGAACGGTCAGATAGCATCTGTTGCACTTATGGATGCAAGGTCTATTGCGGCAACAGCTGCTAACAAGGGTTACCTTACGCCTGCAACCGACGTGGATGTCAACTATAGCAAGCCAAAATATTTCTTCGATAAGACAATATATGAGAACAGAGTATATGACTCTAAGGGAGTAGCAGATCCTAATCAAGAGATACAGTTCGGTCCTAATATTAAGGATTGGCCGGCAATGAGTCCCCTTCCACAGAACCTGTTCTTAAAGGTTGTATCTGAGATCCACGATCCCGTTACAACTACTGATGAGCTTATTCCTTCGGGAGAGACTTCGTCATACAGATCTAATCCGCTGGGTCTTGCTGAGTTCACATTGTCTCGCAAGGATCCCGAGTATGTGGGTAGAGCAAAGGAAATCCAGAAGGCACAGAAGGCTTTAGAAGCAGGAGAGTGTGCAGGCGAAGCCGTGCCCGAATTAAAGGATATAGTTCACACCGTTAAGAAGACGTACCCCGATGTTAATCATGACAACTTCGGTGTGGGAAGTACCATATTCGCAGTGAAGCCCGGTGACGGTTCCGCAAGAGAGCAGGCCGCATCTTGTCAGAAGGTTCTCGGTGGATGGGCTAACATTGCTAATGACTACGCCACCAAGAGATATAGGTCTAATCTTATTAACTGGGGAATGATACCGTTTATTATTGATGAGGGCGACTTACCATTCACCCTTAATGATTACATATTTATCCCTGATATAAGAAATGCGATTGAGACCGGTGCGTCTTCTGTGGATGCGTATAACGTTAAGGGCGGAGAGCTTAAGAAGTTCACTCTTAAGATCGGTGAACTTACAGATGACGAGAAAGACATAATCCTTAAAGGATGTCTTATTAATTACTATAAAGGATAGAGAGGTTAACGGATTAGCCGAATTAATTTCTGATAATCTGTTTAAGAATGATATAATGGAAGAGAAGGCGCCTAAGAAGAAATTCTCAGAGATGTTCGAAGAGAATCCGAGAAAGGTTGTAATTTCAATTTGTCTTGCTGCAATAATAAGTGTATGCGTAATCATCGCTTTCTATTTTGCCGTATCAAGATATGAAGGTTTTCTTGAAGCAGTCGATAAGTTTAACCTTATAATACAGCCGTTTATAATAGGATTTGCAATGGCATTTCTTATGAATCCCATAATGAAGGTTATGGAGAAGCCCCTTAATAAGAAGTTCCTTAAGACGTCGAAGAATCCGGCAAGAACCAGGAAGGTTGTAAGAGTTATTACATCAATAATCGCACTTATAATTCTTCTTGCAATTATAATTCTTTGTATAGTGCTTATTGTCCCGGACACGGTTGCGGCAATCAAGGATCTTATGGGAACGCTCCCCGAGAAGGTGGAAATGCTTCTCGACGGAATAAATAAGTTCACGGACTATAGGTTTGAGACTCAGATAGCGGACGTTAAGAACAGTGAGCTGTCTGAAGTTATGAAGGATACCTTCGGATGGATCTTTAATTATTTTAACTTGGGAGATAAGTCTTCATGGTCTAATATTGCATCCGGAGCCGTTACGGTAGGACACGTAGTAGTTAACATTATTGTCGGAATATTCGTATCGGTATATGCCCTTATAAGTAAGGATGTATTCCGCGGTCAGATTAAGAAGATTATATACGGAGCATTTAAGACTGAAAATGCCAATGAGATAATGGATGTCGGAAGAAAGACTAACGACATTTTCTATGGCTTCATTATCGGTAAGATTGTAGACTCAATTATAATAGGAATACTTTGCTATATCGGTTGTCTTATACTTAAGATGCCCTATTCGGTTCTCGTATCGGTTATTGTGGGGGTTACCAATGTCATACCTGTATTCGGACCGTATATCGGAGCGGTACCGACTGTTCTTATTATATTTATAACAGACCCGATTAAGGGAATAACATTTCTCATATTCGTACTTGCCTTACAACAGCTTGACGGTAACGTTATCGGACCGAAGATCCTCGGTGAATCAACGGGTATATCCGTATTCTGGGTTATCGTTGCAATCGTTGTAGGAGGAGGACTGTTCGGGTTCATGGGAATGCTTCTCGGCGTACCGATTATGGCTGTTATATATTATATCGTCGGTAAGATTGCCACAAGAAAGGTTAAGAAGAAAAATCTGCCCGAGGGTACGGCCGAATATGTAGAGCTTAACCACGTAGATACCGAGACTAACGAGATAGTGCTTAACGACCCCAATGATAAATCGGGCGGCAGCTTCAGACTGTTCAGAGGTTTTAAGAAGAAAAAGAAGTCGGAAGAATCCGACGACAAAGAATAGATATAATTCAACGAAGAGGTGTAGAAGTTGGATAGGAATGATTATAAGAATTTAATCAGCGAAGCCAATGCGCTAATCAAGTCCGGAGGGGAAGCAGACGCCCTGGATCTTCTTGATAGCGTTAATTGGCGTAAAATAAAAAACGTAAATGCCCTCATAGAAATCAGCAATTTGTATGAACAGCTCGGTCATATAGAAGACAGTAAGCTGCTTCTTACATATGCTCATGAGAGATCTCCAATTGGTAGGATGATTCTGTATCATCTTACTTTGGTGTGCGTCAAGATGGATGAGATAGAAGAGGCGGAAGGGTACCTCGAGGAGTTCGTTCAGATTGCACCGCACGACAGCAAGAAGTATATTCTTCGTTATAATATTGCCAAGGCAAAGGATGTTGACATAAGAGAGCAGATTAATATCCTTGAAGAAATGAAGGACAGTGACTTCATTGAAGAGTGGGCATTTGAGTTGGCGTACCTCTATTATAAAGCGGGTGAAGCAGATAAATGTATTAACCTATGCGATGAGATTGTAATCTGGTTCGGCGACGGACCTTATGTTGCGAAAGCATTAGAGCTTAAGATGCTTTACTCTCCTCTCGATGACGAGCAGGCTGAGAAGTATCAGGATCTCTCGAGAAAGAAAAAGGGGATAACACATTTCAAACAAAACGAAATGCTCGAGTCCGGCGAAGTAATCCGTCACGATATTGATATAGCAACCGTGGAGGAAGCACCGGATCATCTCAACACCGTTAATCTTCAGGCAGAGATTAAGCGTAATATTGAAGAGATAATGGAAGCCACCAAAGAGGGCGAGGTCAACGACAACCTTGAGAATATTAAGGAGCTTATAGAAGAGATTCCTTACCTCAAGGAAACCGAAACCATCGAGGAAGCTGCCGATAAGCAGAAGAAAGATAATAAGAAGCTTGACGATTCACTGAAGAATCATTTCAAGGAATTGATGGAAGAAAATGATGGTCAGATAAGCATGCTGATTCCCGAAGGGGGAGAAAAGGAAGAGCAAGTTAAGGGCCAGATGACTATCCAGGATATAATGGATAACTGGGCTAAGACTCAGAAGGCCGCGGAGGAAGCATTAGAGAGTGCGGAAGAGATTAAGCTTCAGCAGGCCAAGAAAAATGCCATTGCCGAGGCCAGCCAGATAATGAATAAGCTCGAAGATGTTATGCCGAAACTAGAAGCGGGCGTTACAACTTCAGAGATTATGAAGGAAGAGGTTATCAACCAAGCTGAGGAAGCCAGGGCAAAGGAAGAGGCGGAATTAAGATCCGAGGAAGAAGCAGACGCGAAGGAAAAACCGGAAGAAAAAGAAGAGTCTAAGCCTTCCGAAGAAGAGTTGAAGCCGAAAGAGGTGCATGAAGAAGACAAGACAGAGACGGAAGAAACCAAGGACAAGGACGACGACCTTAAGGCTAAGGAAGCAGCACTTTTGAAGATAAAAGAACTCGGCGAGAGACGGGCAAGAGAAGAGGCACAGAATGTAGAAGATGCCAAGGCAGAGCTTGAACGAAGACTCCGCGCAAAAGAGCATAAAGGAGATAAAGACTCACAGACATATACGGTACCGAAATTATCACCTGACGGAACGAAGGTTTCTGCAGGATTGGAGATTCCGGTGATAGAACCGGAGAAAGGTGTATCCCACACAGACGAGAAGCCTATAATAGAGGCTTCGGATTCCGAGAAGGAAGGAATGTCAAGCTGGACACCGCCGGTACTCAGTGACAAAGAGATTAAAGACAGTAAGGTTTTAAGAGACACCGAAGACGAGCCTAAGATGGAAGAGGTAAGTAAGGTTGTCACGGAAGCGGCAACAGAGGTTAAGGCGAAAGAACCGAAGGCAGAGCCGAAGCCTATCGAACCGCCAAGACCTGAACCGACGGCAGAAGAAGTGAGGTCGGAAGAAGTCAAGCTGACAGAGCCCGACTTAGAGGAAGCCGAGATAACTCCTGTAGAGGAGGACGCATTAGAAGAACCCGAGGTAGAATTGTCGCCGGAGGTTAATGCACCTGAAGTTAAGAGGATGCCACCAAGTTGGGAGACTTCCAAGACGAAGGTACTTCCCCACATCGGTTCCGACAGACTTGGTCCCGATAAATGGCGCGGAGAAACAGATAACAAATATAAGGTTAACGAAGATACTGACGACGACAATGATGATGTCATTGAAGAGGATTTCAAAGAAGAAGAGAAGTCACTTGATGACTCGCAACGTCTGGCAGGCATAACCGCAAGTCATCTCTTGGGTAAGGATTTATTTGCCGAACCGGAACAGGACGACATTTTCGACGAAGATGATGACGAAGATGACGACTTAGATACAGAAGAATTCTTCAGTCATAAAGAAGAGCCGGAAGAAGACAGCGAAGATGATGACAATATGATAACCCTTAGCCCCGAAGAGAGAGAAATATTCTCATACTTCATGCCGATTGAGGGAATGGAGAAATCGCTTTGCAAGGCTCTTTACAACACCAAGAATCATCTTCAAGGTCAAAGAGACACAGGCGGACATATTATTGTTCAAGGTATACAGGGCGCAGGCAAGACAATGCTTGCCACATCAATTGTCAAGGTGCTTCGGAGCCAGATAGGATTGCCTGCCGGAAATGTTGGTAAGGTAGACGGCGACAAGCTTAACGGTAAAGACATTGCGAAGCTGTTCCAGAAGATTCCGGGCGGTTGTCTGATTATAGAGAAAGCGGGAGAGATTAACAGGGAGACTGCCATAAGACTTGCTCTTATGATGGATAACGATAACACCGGTATTCTTATTATTCTTGAGGATACGAGAATTGGAATAGAGAGACTCCTTAAGCTCTCGGCAGAACTCAGTAGAAAGTTCACGGAGAGAATTATAATACCCGCATTTACTATAGATGAGCTTGTTGAATTCGCTAAGGTATACGCCGAAGAGTCAGAATGTGTAATAGATGAGATGGGAATTCTGGCAATATATGATAGAATTAATATTATTCAATCATTAGATCATCCGACGGCTGTTGCCGAAGTCAAGGAAATAATGGATGAGGCCATGGAGAATGCCGACAAGGGAGGCATTAAGAAGACCTTCGGAAGATTTGGTTTTAACAATAAGAAATATGATGAGAACGGGTACATGATTCTCAGAGAAAGAGATTTTCAAATTTAATTAAATGGGGGAAAGAACTATGAAAAATTTTACAGATCTCGATTGTTACTTATTTGGTCAGGCGACCCACTATGACATTTACAAGAAGATGGGTGCACATGTGAAGACGCGTAATAAGAAGAAGGGCGTAATCTTCGATGTGTGGGCCCCTCATGCTGCGGCAGTGTCTGTTATAGGTGAGTTCAACGACTGGAATGAGACGGCCACAATGATGACAAGAGTCGACCCTACGGAAATGGGCGTATGGGAAGTCTTCTCGCCGGATGCTAAGGAAGGACAGCTTTACAAGTATGTAATCTATACTGCAGAGGGCAGGAAGATTTATAAGTCAGATCCTTATGCAACAACATGTGAGCTTAGACCGGGAACAGCGTCTGTCATTTACAATATAGATAAGTATAAGTGGAAAGATGCTGAGTGGCTCAAGAAACGTGAGAAGACGGCTGACAATTACTACGAACAGCCAATGGCTATCTACGAAGTACATCTTGGCTCTTGGATGAGACATCCGGGACGTGAGGACGATGGATTCTATACATACAGAGAGCTTGCTGATAAGCTCGCCGAGTATGTTGTTGATATGGGTTACACTCATGTGGAACTTATGGGTGTGTCAGAGTATCCCTTCGACGGTTCTTGGGGTTATCAGGTAACGGGCTATTATGCGCCGACTTCAAGATACGGAACGCCGGATGACTTTATGTATCTTATCGATACTTTCCATAAGCATGACATCGGTGTAATTCTTGACTGGGTTCCTGCGCATTTCCCCAAAGACGCACACGGTCTGGCTGACTTCGACGGTGAGCCGCTCTATGAGTATCCCGACCCTAGGATGGGAGAGCATCCCGATTGGGGAACGAAGATATTTAATTACGGTAAGAATGAGGTTAAGAACTTCCTCATTGGAAGCGCTCTTATGTGGATAGAGCATTATCATATCGACGGCCTTCGTGTTGACGCAGTGGCTTCTATGCTTTATCTCGATTATGGTAAAGAGGATGGCCAGTGGGTTCCCAATAAGTACGGAAGTAACCAGAACCTTGATGCAATAGAATTCTTCAAGCATATCAATACGCTTGTTACGGGACGTAACAAGGGCGCCCTTATGATTGCTGAAGAGTCTACGGCATGGCCTAAGGTTACCGGAAGTGTTACGGAGAATGGTCTTAACTTCTCTTACAAATGGAACATGGGCTGGATGCATGACTTCCTCGATTATATGAAGCTCGATCCTTATTTCCGTAAGGACAATCATAATAAGATGACATTTGCCATGAGCTACAATCAGTATGAGAAGTACATACTTGTGTTATCTCATGATGAGGTTGTTCATCTGAAATGTTCTATGATTAACAAGATGCCGGGCTACGAGATTGACAAGTTCAAGAATCTTAAGGCAGGATACGCATTTATGATGTGTCATCCGGGCAAGAAGCTGCTCTTCATGGGACAGGACTTCGCTCAGTATCAGGAGTGGTCTGAGGAGAGAGAGCTTGACTGGTATCTTCTCGACAATCCTAACAACAAGTCTGTAAATGTGTTCATGAAGGATTTGCTTCATATGTATAGGGAGAATCCTGCGCTTTACGAGCTTGATTGCAGCTGGGAGGGCTTCGAGTGGATTAATGCCAACGATTCATACAGAGGAATATTCAGCTTCATTCGTAAGTCGAAGGATGGCAAGAATAATATCTTATTCGTTGTTAACTTTACACCTATTGCTTATGACGAGTACAGAGTCGGCGTTCCGAAGGCGGGATCATACAAGCTTCTTATTAACAGTGAGTCTACAAAGTACGGGGGAGAGTCGACGGCTCGCAAGGTTAACTTCAAGGCAGAGGAGCAGGAGTGTGACGGAAGACAATATTCCGTAGCATATCCGCTTGCACCTTACGGAGTAGCAATATTCAAATACTAGGATGTTAATATGCAAAATATGCAAGACAAACTTATAGATGGCTTCGACAAATCGAGAGAATTTGTTCTTCGCCATAAGAAAGCGTCCATATGTGTAGGTGTAGTTTTGTTGGCGCTCCTTATATGGGTTACGGTAAGCCGTTTCTACACTTACACGGACTATACAATTAAGTATGAAATGACTATGGAGGATTCAGATGGTACTGCCTATGAATCCTTTCATAATAATGTTGTAAAATATAATCAGGACGGAGCATTCCTAATCGGTAAGAACGGAGAACTTATATGGAACGAGGCCTTCGATATGGCATCTCCCGATTTCGATAAATGCGGAGATTATGTTGCGCTCTATGATCGCGGTGGAACGAAGGTCTATGTAATGAATGATAAGGGTAGGAAAGGTGTGGTTAATACATCTAAGCCCATTCTTCGTGCATGCGTTGCTGACAACGGTTCCGTTGCCGCGCTTATGAATCAGAGAGATGTAAGTTATCTTGAGCTTCGGGATATAGAGGGAGAACTCATTGCATCCGGAGAGCTTCATATTGAGAATTCGGGAATTCCTGTTGATATAGCATTTTCAGAGGATGGGAAGAAGCTTTCGGTGTCCACTGTATCCGTCAAGTCAGGAATGCTTGAGACTGTGATATATTTCTATAACTTCAGCTCTTCCGGACAGAAGAGAGAAGATAATCTTGTGGGCGCATATTCATTTACGGAAATGGTTATGCCTCAGCTTAAGTATATGTCTAACGGTAATCTCGTTGCCTTCGGCGACGGCGAGATAGCGGTATTTAATGATAGCTTCGAACCTAAGCTTAAGAAGGAAATTTTCCCGAAGGGTAATATTGACAGCATCTTCTATAATGAAGATAACTTCGGTTATGTCGGACCGGAGGTAACCGAGGATGGAAGAAATGTCAAGAAAATGTACGTCTTCGGTAAATCCGGCTGGAAGAAGCTCGACAAGGAAATTGATGATGCATATACAACGGTCTATATGCTTTCTAATGATGATGTGGTCTTCCTTACGGATAAGACAGCCGTGATTCATGGAATCTCCGGCGTAAAGAAATTCGAATATGAATTCGAGAATGATATTGTTAAGATATTAGAGGGTAACGGCGGAAGAGATTATATATTTGTTCAGGACGGCGTTACGCGTGAAGTAAGGATTAGGTAAGATGAGTGTTCTTCTTATTGCGATTATTATAGTAATCGTGATATTTGCAATAATAGGATACAGAAATGGACTGCTGGGAATATTGTTTAATATATTCTCGTGGATTTTTGTCGCCCTTTTTGTGATAATTGTTAATCCTTACATATACGATTACATTGTACAGAATACTTCTTGGCAGAGTTCGATATCGAGTTCTGCAAGAAGCTTTGTTGACGGCGAGGTGGAGAGGACGGTAGGTTCTACCGATATATCCAATACTCCCGTGGGCGGAGGAGATGTGAAGCCTTCCGAAGTAAATGACACTCTGTCTCAGTACGGAATTACTGTTCCGAAGGAGATGCTGTCTGATATTACCTCTGATGTGGGAAATGCTATATCAAGCACTGTGAATGATGCGTCGAATAGCGTAACCCAGGTTAAGAATAATGTTGTAAACGGAATAGCCGAAACAGTTTCTTCCTATATAATAAGGGGAGTCGCCTGTCTTATCGCATTTTTGATTGCTAAGATTATATGCTGGATTGTATATGCTATTATAAAATTCGCACAGGATGCGCCGGTTGTCCATGGGGTAACATCTTTTATAGGAATGCTCTTCGGTATCATAAAAGGTCTCTTTGTGACTTGGGTATTCTTCTTTATCGTATCTGTCACGGCGACGACAAAGTTTGGGCAATTCTTTATGCCGATGATAACTAAGAGCCAAATTCTTACGTTCCTCTATGAGAACAACTTGGTGGTGTGGCTGTTCTACTATTTCTTCTAAAAACCTATTGACACGCGCTATTTGTCTTGATAAAATAACACTTGCACGCACGAATTTTTTTGATGTAAAAAATTAGTGTTAATTTTTTTGAAAATGTTATTGACAGATGCGACTTAGGATGGTATTATATCAGAGTTGCGCTTGACGTAACAATGTACCTTAAAAATTAAATAGTGAAACCCTGATATTCCTTTTTATAAAAAGGATTCTATGTCTATTTAGACACAGTAAATGATTTTAATGCCAAGTTCAGTTGGACTTGGATCGAATTTTTAACATGAGAGTTTGATCCTGGCTCAGGATGAACGCTGGCGGCGTGCTTAACACATGCAAGTCGAACGAAGCACCTTCAATCGAAGATTTTGGTAGCTTGCTACCGAATGATTCACCCGAAGGTGACTGAGTGGCGGACGGGTGAGTAACGCGTGGGTAACCTACCCTTCACAGGGGGATAACAGTCGGAAACGACTGCTAATACCGCATAAGCGCACAGTATCGCATGGTACAGTGTGAAAAACTCCGGTGGTGAAGGATGGACCCGCGTCTGATTAGCTAGTTGGTGAGGTAACGGCTCACCAAGGCGACGATCAGTAGCCGATCTGAGAGGGTGACCGGCCACATTGGGACTGAGACACGGCCCAAACTCCTACGGGAGGCAGCAGTGGGGAATATTGCACAATGGGCGAAAGCCTGATGCA
>CAJODN010000011.1 GCA_905233695.1 uncultured Lachnospiraceae bacterium
TACGTGTCCTTTTTTTATTGAATTTCTCCTTATATAATGGTAAAGTATTGTGTGTTTTCAGTATTTTATAGAAAAGAGGAAGAAAAATGACTACTTCAACAGTGTGTATATCCATTGCGATTATCGCTTATATGGCGCTTATAATCGGAATCGGAATTTATTTCAGTAAGAAGAATAAGAATTCGGACGACTTCTACCTTGGCGGAAGAAAGCTCGGGCCCATCGTAACCGCAATGAGTGCGGAAGCATCGGATATGAGTAGCTGGCTTCTCATGGGACTTCCCGGTCTTGCATATGTAACAGGTCTCGCTGATGCGGGTTGGACAGCAATCGGTCTTGCAATCGGTACATATATTAACTGGCTTATTGTTGCCAAGAGGCTTAGACGTTACTCTCACAGAGCGGGAAATGCTATTACTCTTCCCCAGTTTTTTAAGAACAGATTCGGTGATAATAAGAACGGAATATTAGGAATTGCTGCCCTTGCAATCCTTATCTTCTTCGTGCCTTACACAGGAAGCGGATTCGCGGCATGCGGTAAGCTCTTCTCAACTCTCTTCGGTGTTGACTATCTTCCGGCAATGATTGTAAGTGCCGTTATTATTGTGGCATATACAATGCTTGGCGGATTCCTCGCTGCAAGTGTAACTGACCTTATCCAGAGTATTGTTATGACAATCGCACTTATTATCGTTGTAGTATTCGGTATTAATGTGGCGGGAGGTCTTGATGCTGTTATTGAAAATGCGTCTGCAATCCCGGGCTACTTATCTATGACGGAGCTTGGTGATATAACAACCAAGGAAGCATCCCCATACGGATTTATAACTATTATATCAACGATGGCTTGGGGCCTCGGATACTTCGGTATGCCCCACGTTTTACTTAGATTCATGGGAACAAAGGATGAGAATAAGATTAAAGTCTCAAGAAGAATTGCAAGCGTGTGGGTTGTAATCTCAATGGCAATTGCAATCTTCATCGGTATAATCGGATATGCTATGTCGGTTAAGGGAGAGATACCTCTCTTCGAGACGAGCGCCGATGCAGAGAAGACGGTAATAAGTATCGCTACTCTTCTCAGTGAAAAAGGTATTATCTTCGCGCTACTTGCAGGAATAATCCTCGCGGGAATCCTTGCATGTACAATGTCAACATCCGATTCACAGCTTCTTGCCGCAAGTTCAAGTGTGTCACAGAACTTAATGATAGATGTATTTAATGTTAAGATGAATGATAAGCAGAAGCTTGGAGTGGCAAGACTTACTGTTGTAATTATAGCGATTATCGGTGTAATTATTGCTTGGAATCCGGAGAGCTCCGTATTCAAGATTGTAAGCTTCGCATGGGCAGGCTTCGGTGCAACCTTCGGACCGATAATGCTCTTCTCCCTTTTCTGGAGAAGAACCAATAAGTGGGGAGCACTGGCAGGTATGCTTTCCGGACTTATTACAATATTCGTATGGAAGTTCTTAGTTCGCCCTATCGGAGGTGCGCTTGACTTATACGAGCTCCTTCCGGCATTTATTGTAAGCTGTATATTTATTGTTGTAATCTCCCTCGTAACCCCCGCCCCATCCAAAGAGGTAACAGATATATTCGACGAGGTTACAGCTAAGCAACAACCTAAAGAGCAGGCACAGCAGTAAACTATAGTAGGTGTCGAAGCACACGGAAAAATATTATAAGGTATTCAACATGGACAAAAAGAAGTACATCAAAATAAAAGGTGCAAAAGAGCATAACCTCAAGAACATCTCTGTTGACATCCCCAGGGATGAATTCGTAGTACTCACAGGCTTGTCGGGTTCCGGCAAGTCTTCTTTGGCATTTGATACTATTTTCGCCGAAGGCCAGCGCCGCTACATGGAGTCTCTTAGTAGCTACGCAAGACAGTTCCTCGGCCAGATGGAGAAGCCCGATGTTGAGAAGATAGAAGGTCTTCCTCCTGCCATTTCCATTGATCAGAAGTCTACTAACCATAACCCCAGGTCCACCGTCGGAACCGTTACCGAGATATACGATTACCTTCGTCTACTCTATGCCCGTATCGGCATCCCCCATTGCCCCAAGTGCGGTAAAGAGATTAAGAGACAGACTGTTGACCAGATGGTAGATGTCATCATGGGGCTTCCGGAGAGGACCAAGATTCAGCTTCTTGCCCCTGTCGTTCGCGGCCGTAAGGGAGAGCACGAGAAGCTGTTCACACGTGCAAGGAAGAGCGGATATGTCCGTGTGATTGTAGACGGCAGTCAGTATGAGTTGGAAGAAGAGATTAAGCTCGATAAGAATATCAAGCACAACATCGAAATTGTTGTTGACCGTCTTGTGGTTAAGGAAGGTATCGAGAAGCGTCTCACTGACTCTATTGAAAATGTACTTAAGCTTGCCAACGGACTCCTCATAGTCGACGTTATCGGAGAAGAGCCCCTTCGTTTTTCGGAGAGCTTTTCTTGTCCGGATTGCGGAATAAGTATTGACGAAATTGAACCCAGAAGCTTTTCTTTCAATAATCCCTTCGGCGCATGCCCCGAGTGTTTCGGTCTCGGCTTCAAGATGGAATTCTCGGAAGAACTCATGATTCCCGATAAGAGCCTTAGTATTAATGAAGGCTGTATCAAGGTTATGGGCTGGCAGTCGGCCACTAAGGAAGACAGCTTCTCTCATCAGGTGCTGGTAGCGCTCGCTGAGGAATACAACTTCAGTCTCGATACACCTTATGAAGATCTAAGCGACGAGGTTAGACATATTCTGATATTTGGAACAGATAAGGAAGTCCCTGTCCATTATACGGGACAGCGTGGAACGGGAGTCTATGATATAGCATTTGAAGGACTTGTTGAAAATGTTAACAGAAGATACAGGGAGACTCACTCCGACTATACCAAGAAGGAGTACGAGGAGTACATGACGGTAACAGAGTGTCCTGTGTGTAAAGGTCAGCGTCTTAAGAAAGAGTCCCTTGCCGTAACCGTTGACGATAAGAATATATATGAACTTACTATTATTCCCATCAGGGACTTAGTAGACTATTTTGACGATATGAAGCTTACTCCCCAGCAGGAGAAAATCGGTAGCCGTATTATTAAGGAGATTAAGGGAAGGGTAGGCTTCCTTAATGATGTAGGATTGGACTATCTTAATCTTGCCCGTGCAACCGGTTCGCTATCCGGCGGCGAGTCTCAGAGAATAAGACTTGCAACCCAGATTGGCTCCGGTCTTGTGGGCGTTGCCTATATTCTCGACGAACCGAGTATCGGTCTTCACCAGAGGGATAATGAGAAGCTTCTTGCATCACTTAAGGGACTTCGAGATCTCGGTAACACTCTTCTCGTAGTTGAGCACGACGAGGATACAATGCGTGCGGCAGACTGTATCGTCGATATAGGGCCTCGTGCGGGAAGTCACGGCGGTGAAGTTGTTGCTGTGGGAAATGCGAAAGAGATAATGAAGTGTCCCGAATCAATCACAGGACAATATCTCTCCGGCAAGAGATTCGTTCCCGTTCCTTCTGAGAGAAGGGAGCCTACGGGTTATCTTAAGATAGTGGGTGCGAGGGAGAATAACCTTAAGAACATTGACGTTGAGATTCCTCTCGGAATTATGACTTGTGTAACGGGTGTGTCCGGTTCCGGCAAGAGCTCTCTTATTAACGAGATTCTCTATAAGAGTCTTGCCAGATCTCTTAACCGTGCTCACAAGGTGGCAGGTAAGCATAAGAAGATTGAGGGTAAGGAGAATCTCGATAAGATTATAGATATAGATCAGTCGCCCATCGGAAGAACGCCCAGGAGTAATCCCGCAACCTATACGGGAGTATTCGACGGAATAAGAGATCTCTTCGCGGCAACAGCCGATGCCAAGGAACGAGGCTACAAGAAAGGAAGGTTCAGCTTCAACGTCAAGGGCGGTCGTTGTGAAGCCTGCTCCGGAGACGGAATCGTTAAGATTGAGATGCATTTCCTTCCTGATGTATATATTCCTTGTGAGGTGTGTAATGGCAAGCGATATAACAGGGAGACTCTTGAAGTTAAGTATAAGGGTAAGACAATATATGATGTCCTTGATATGACGGTGGAAGAGGCATTGTCCTTTTTTGAAAATGTTCCGTCCATCCATAGGAAGATACAGACGCTCTACGATGTTGGACTATCTTATATTAAGCTCGGGCAGCCGTCGACAACACTGTCCGGCGGTGAGGCGCAACGTATTAAGCTTGCAACGGAGCTTAGTAAGCGGGGAACGGGTAAGACAATTTACATCTTAGACGAGCCTACAACGGGACTTCATTTTGAAGATGTCAATAAGCTGGTAGATATATTGAGGAAGCTCTCCGATAACGGCAACACGGTTGTTGTAATAGAGCATAACCTGGATGTAATTAAGACTGCTGATTATATAATCGACTTAGGGCCCGAAGGAGGAGACGGTGGCGGTACTGTCGTAGCCACCGGCACTCCCGAAGAAGTGGCAGAATGCAAGGGGAGTTATACGGGTGAGTTCCTGGCGAAGGTCTTAAAATAAGAGGCGAGCCCTCCTTCGGAAGAGCGCCATACCTTGCCATAACGCTAAACCCCTTCGGCTCTCGCCGAAGGGGTTTGCTGTAATAAATGTGTTATGTCCAGTAGATTGTTTAGTCTTTCTCTACTGTGAAAGAGGAGAAAAATGTTATTTATAATAATCTATAACACTTGGTTATAAGATAATTATTGGGGAGTGCCCCGGGGCCTAACCCCAGAGCTTAGTTATGAAATATCAGTCCAATGTAAAAAGTTCCTACGAGAAGAACAACTACACTATCGACTAATACAACACTATAGTAAAGGTAAATTGTGAACAAATTGTGAAATGTTAGTGAAACAAACGTGAATAAACCCGTAAATTTACTCAAACACTGTTCAAAAAACCTTGAAAAAACGTAGAAAAAGTTTATAATAGGATTAGTGCTATGCCTTTTTGCACGTTTTTTAATGTGATAATGTCAATATAGCGATTAAGCTATAGTGTTTTCTATATATGAAAGGAGTATTAAATGGCTTCCTCAGATGTTGGAATTGATTTAGGTACAGCGAGTATTCTCGTATATGTTAAAGGTAAAGGAGTTGTGTTAAAGGAGCCCTCTGTTGTTGCATTTGACAGAGATTCCAATAAGATCAAAGCGATTGGTGAAGAGGCTCGTCTTATGATCGGTAGAACTCCCGGTAATATCGTTGCCGTAAGACCTTTAAGACAGGGTGTTATCTCGGACTATACGGTAACTGAGAAGATGATGAAATATTTCCTGCAGAAGGCTCTCGGTAAGAAGAGCTATCGTAAGCCGCTGGTCAGCGTATGCGTACCTTCAGGCGTTACTGAGGTTGAGAGACGTGCCGTTGAAGATGCGGGATTCGCAGCAGGTGCAAGAGATGTTAAGATTATAGAGGAGCCTATCGCGGCAGCCATCGGAGCGGGAATAGATATTACTCGCCCCTGCGGTAACATGGTTGTTGATATAGGTGGTGGTACAGCCGACATCGCCGTTATTTCTCTCGGCGGTTCTGTTGTCAGCACATCAATTAAGATTGCCGGAGATGATTTCGACGAAGCAATCGTAAGGTACATGCGTAAGAAGCATAATCTTCTTATCGGTGAGAGAACGGCGGAAGATATTAAGATTAATATCGGAACATGCTTCCCTCTTCCGGAGCCGGAGACAATGGACGTAAGAGGACGTAACCTCGTTACCGGACTTCCCAAGACAATAACCGTTTCTTCCGAGGAGACGGAGGAAGCCCTTAAGGAGGCTACACTCCAGATTGTTGAAGCAATCCATTCGGTACTTGAGAAGACACCGCCTGAGCTTGCGGCCGACGTTGCCGACAGAGGAATAGTTCTTACGGGTGGCGGAGCCCTTCTTAGAGGACTTGAGGAATTAATAGAAGACAGGACAGGTATCAACACGATGACAGCCGAGGATCCAATGACCTGCGTTGCCATAGGAACAGGAAGATATGTTGAATTACTTTCGGGAGATGGAATGTCCGAATAGTTTTAGAGACCCAAGTATTATTTAATATTTGGGTTTTTCTATATGTAAAATGTTAATTATGTCGGGCAAATGTCCGATAACCACTATATAAGTATATGGTAACTCGGAGGATATTTTATGGTAAAAGGTCTCTATACCGCTTTCACGGGAATGGTTAATGAAGAGAGAAGGATGGATGTTCTCGCCAACAACCTTGCCAATGCCGCAACTGTCGGCTATAAGAAGGAAGGTGCCACATCACAGGAATTCGCTGACAGATTAGCCTATAAGATTAAGGATGTAACCGTACCGCTTCACGTAAGCAGACTTGGAACGGTTAACCTCGGTGTTAAGATAGGAGAGACTTATACCGATTACTCGCAGGGAAGCTTTCAGATTACCGATAAGAAATCTGATGTTGCTTTGTCCGGTGACGGCTTTTTCGCCATTTCATTTACCAACAAAGCAGGAGTAACCTCTGTTAAGTATACCAGGGATGGTGCTTTTACCGTGGATAATGAAGGGTACTTTCGAACTGTTGACGGTGATTATCTGATGGATAGGAACGGAGCTATGACTTCCAACGCCGCAAGCCGTGTTCGAATCGACCCGACACAGGACTATTCAATTGATTCACAGGGAAATGTTATTCAGAACGGACAAGTTGTAGCACAGCTTGGAATAGTTGATTTTGCCGACTATGACTTTCTCGCAAAATACGGCGAGAATATGTACGAGCTTGTTGAAGGCGGTCAGATTATTGCAAGTAACGCCCGTGTTGAGCAGGGTGCGCTTGAGATGAGTAACATTAACGTTGTAGATGAAATGGTCAACATGATTGCTATTCAGAGAGCTTATGAGGCAGGTCAGAAGATGATTCAGACAGAAGACTCAACTCTTGAGAAGGCAGTTACTGAAGTTGGCAGAGTATAGCCCTCAGAATAACACTGACTGATTTTTGTATATTTCCTAAGGAGGAGCACAACTATGATGAGATCTCTATGGACCGGTGCATCAGGCATGAAGGCCCAGCAGACCAGCGTTGATACAATCGCTAACAACCTGGCCAATGTCAATACAACCGGTTTCAAATCCCAAAGCACACAATTCAAATCACTTTTATATCAAACGATGCAAGAGCCTACCACAACGGCTAACGGTGCCAATAAGCCTACCAATGCCCAAGTTGGTCTGGGTGCAAGAGTTGCATCAATTAATACAAGCTTTACCCAAGGTGCACAGCTCGCAAGCGACAATAATATGGCGTGTTGCATTAACGGTAACGGATTCTTCGCTGTAAGCGGAGAGAACGGCGAGACATATTACACGAGAAACGGTGATTTTCTTTGGGCTCTCGACCAGGGAGGCGGACTTGTTCTTACCAATAATGTAGGTAATCCCGTACTCGATCGTAACGGCCAGAGAATTAATCTTCCCGCCGGTGCGGGAGCGGCAGGTGTCAGCGTTGGAACAACGGGTGAGGTTGCATACAGACTTCCGGACGGAACAACAGTAAGTACCGGTCAGTTTATCGGGCTTTTCCAATTCCGTAATCCCGTAGGACTTGAGAAGCAACCCAATAACCTTCTTGCCGTAACAGCGGCTTCAGGTCCTGCAATGCGTGAAGATATTAACCCCGGTCTTATCCCCAGTTCAATTGCACAAGGGTACTTGGAAGGTTCTAATGTTAATGTTGCCGATGAAATGGTTAACTTAATCGTAGCACAGCGTGCATACGAGATGAACTCCAAAGTAATCACAACTACCGATTCAATGATGGATACAGCTAATAATCTTAAGAGATAGATAAGATAAAGTAAGGAGCGATATTATGGCATTATCAATGGACGGCGTAAGTAATTATCTTAATACGGATGCTGCATTTAACAGAAGTACGGAACAAGCCTCGAAGGTGTCGGGTTCGATCTCTAAGGTAAATGGTAATTCCACCGAGGAGGAGCTTACCGAAGCTGTTGAATCCTTCGAGAGTTATATGCTGGAGCAGGTGATTAAGCAGGTTAAGGATTCCATTAAGATGGATGAGGATGATGAGGATTCTTCTACCAAGCAGATGACGGAATTCTATATGGATTCGACAATTCAGAGTCTTGCTTCAACAATGGTTAAGGAATACGGCGGTAATCTTACTAAGGATCTCGTTAATCAGATGAAGAGAAACTACGGTATGTCTACAGAGGAAGCACTCATTAATAAGAATGACGCAGTACAAGATGTAACCGATACACAGGAAGTAACTGCGGAGCAGGCGGCTGCGACAGGGTCTGCTGTCAAGGACGAAGATTAATCTATGGAAAAAATCAAAGGCTATGTAGATCACATTATATATACTTCAGAACAAACCGGTTTCACGGTATTGTCCTTCTCTACTACAGAGGAGGACATTATTGTTGTGGGCACCTTTCCGGGAGTGGAAGAGGGTGAGACGTTAATTATAAACGGTGAGTACACGATTCATCCCACATACGGAAGACAGATTAAAGCAGAGAGCTTCGAAAGTACACAGCCCTCCGACATCTCCGGAATAGAACATTATCTTCAGTCGGGTTCCGTTAAGGGAGTGGGTAAAGCCACTGCCAAAAGAATTGTATCCAAATTCAAAGAAGACACATTTCGTATAATTGAAGAAGAGCCACATCGCTTAGCGGAGATAAAGGGCATATCACTTAAGAAAGCTATAAGCATCGCAGATCAGGTAATGGAGAAAAAGGAACTTCGGGATGTCATTATATTCCTGGACGGATATGGCATAGGAAGCGCAATGGCTCTTAAGATATATAGAAAGTTCGGCACGGAGGTCTACCGGATTATCAGGGAGAATCCATACAGACTTGCTGATGATGTGGACGGTATAGGATTTATAACCGCCGATAAAATCGCTCTTCGAATGAACATGGATATGGACTCCGATTACAGAATTAAGGCTGCGATAATTTTCGTGTTGAATAAAAGTCTTACGGAGGGGCATACCTTTATAAGACGTGAGAACCTTCGGATGTCTGTAGGTATGCTTCTGAAGTTCGAGGTGGAGCCTTTAGATAACCTTCTTATGAATCTTGTTATCGATAAGAAGATTGTAATAAAAGAAGACAGAGTCTATCTGAGCGCGTATTTCTATATGGAGAAGAAATGCGCGGAAATGCTTCTCGGGCTTTCTGAAACATTTTCCATAGATGAGAGAAAACTTAACGAAGCTATCGACCTTATGGAAGAAAAGAAGGAGATTAAGCTGGATGATCTTCAGAGAGATGCGGTACGTACTGCCGTGTCAAACGGCGTCTGTGTAATAACAGGAGGTCCGGGAACCGGTAAGACTACGACTATTCGCACAATACTGGAATTCTTTGAGCTTGAAGGTATGGAGATATTCTTGGCGGCGCCCACAGGTCGCGCAGCCAAGAGAATGACCGAGGCAACAATGAGGGGCGCTAAGACGATTCACAGAATGCTTGAGGTTAAGGGCATGTCTGACGGCGACAGCGACGCCCACTCATTCGAGAGGAATGCGGATAATCCGCTTGAATGCGATGTTGTTATAATTGATGAAATGTCGATGGTTGATATATCACTCTTCTATCACTTGCTTTCGGCAATAGAAGTCGGCACCAGAATTATCATGGTGGGGGATAAGAGTCAGCTTTCGTCTGTTGGTCCCGGAAATGTTCTTAAAGATATAATATCCACAGAGAAATTCGCCGTAGTGACCCTTGATAAGGTGTTCAGACAGTCCGATGAAAGCGATATTGTAGAGAACGCTTTTAAGATTAATCACGGGGAGCATATTGACTTCTCCAAGAAGTCGGATGACTTCTTCTTCGTTGAAAGGCGTGACGTTAATAAGGTTACGGATTTTATCCTTAACGTTATAGGAGAGAAGCTTCCTGAATATGTGGGGACGGATTCATATAATGTACAGCTCCTTTCACCTTCTAAGAAGGGATATCTGGGCGTCCCCGAGCTTAACAAGACACTTCAAAAGCATCTCAATCCCCCGGCTGAGGGAAAGGCAGAGAAGGAGTTTGGAGACAGAATATTCCGGGTCGGTGATAAGGTAATGCAGATTAAGAATAACTATCAGATTGAGTGGAATGTCTACTCCGAATATAATATTCCCATTGATTCCGGCACGGGAGTGTTCAACGGAGATATGGGGATTATTACCGATATTAATAAAGCTACAAGTACGGTTCGTGTGCTCTTCGATGATGAGAGAGCGGTGGATTACACATTTTCCGAACTAACCGAGCTGGAGCATGCCTATGCCGTCACGGTCCATAAGTCACAGGGTTCGGAATACCCTGCGGTTATAATCCCGCTTCTTAAGATGGCGGAGCCGCTTATGACGAGGAATATTCTGTACACCGCAATTACAAGGGCCAGGAAATGTGTTGTTATAGTGGGGTCTAAGGAGGTGTTCGAAAGGATGATAGACAATGCGACCATTGCAAAAAGGAATTCGTCCCTGGACATCTGCATATCGGAACTCACAGAAAAAAATAGATAAAGACTAAAAAAGTGACGCGACTCGTAAGTCGCGCCACTTTTTATGAGGTATATGTTATTGTAGTGTAAGGTTAGTTTCTGTTACTACGATCTCTTCTGTATCATTTCCGGTAACTACATTGTTGTCTTCAGAAGTCACATCATTATCTTCAACTTCACCCTGAGATTCGAATATATCACCGTCATTTTCCTGAACCGGTACACCGACCTGTGTTCCTGTGTTGTTTCCGCCGTCTTCGAAGGTCTTTCCTTCAATCTCTTGTACGGGAACCGAAGGATCCGGATTCGTTGAGGCAGCTACGGGCTCGCTTGATGTTGTAGCTGTGCTGTTGGTAGTGTTAGTCTCCGTTGTGTTAGTATTGGTATTGGCAAGAGATACATCACTGTCTGTATCACGCTTGCTCTCGGCTTTGCTAACTGCAGCCTTGGCTTGCTCGTTAAGTGCGAGGCTCTTTTCTTCAGTATCTGCTTTTGCATTAACCGTAATGTTAGATGCTTTATCGTTGTTAAGATAATTAGAGCTGTGAAGAAGCTCAGATGTAAGAGCAATTGCTTCATCCAGTGAAGGCATTATAGGTGATTTCTTGTTGTAATCCTCTGCTATTGTCTCGCCTTCCGGTGAGAGAGCTTTCATTGTTACAACTCTGTCAAATGCGTTAAGTCCGAATTCAAACGATAAGTTGGCGTCTATCGTTACATAAGATGAAGGTCTTGCATATGCAAATCCTCCGAATCCTATGAGAAGTGCAACTACAAAGCTTGCTGCCATTGCAAAGTACTTCTTGGGGAACTCAACAATCTTGGCTTTCTCTTCGAGAATAATTTCTTCCCCTACCTGACATGCCCGATTTATCTTATCTATTGTGCCGTCTTCTTTTAATACTGCGGCTTCATTTCCGTTTACTTCTAATACTACTGCTTTCATTTCTTTAACCCTTTATATATTCTATATGACCTATATTAGAGATCCTTCTTGATGTCAATCAGATATTCATCAAGGTGAGGGAAGTCTCCCTGAAGGAGTTCCGCTACAGCCATAATGTATTTCCTGTGACGTTCTAAGGTCTTTCTCTTAATACCGGTCTTTACTTCCAGTTCCTTAATGGGAAGAAGCTTGCTGTCTTTCATCTTCTCATATAAGTCGCCGGGCTTTAAGAGACATAGAATTGCGTCCTTGCAGGCGGCCTTTGTTGCCGTTGACTTCGGTGAGCAACTCGTTAAGTCCATGAACGAGAAGCCGTATTTTGAAAGAACCTGCGTTGCTGCCACAATTTCATTCTTTATGGCTTCCTGTCTGTCATTGTCTTCGCTTCTTTCGTTAGACAATTCGTTCATCTTGGCGGTTACGCTGTTATCGATGGAACCGGCATCTTCCGAATCTTGATATTCTTCGAAGGATGAAGGACTTACAGGCATCTCGCCTTTGTCTTTTCTGAGCTCATCAACAATTCGTCTCTTGATTACGAGTGATGCAAATGATACGAATTTGCCTTTGCTCTCGTCGTAAGAATCAATGGCTTCGTTAAATGCTATCAGTGCAATAGAATAGGTGTCGTCAGATTTGGTTACGTAACGACCGCTATTCTTAGATGCAAGGCGAAGGATAAGCTCTTCGTTGTCTCTTATGAAGTTTTGACGATAGTCGCTATCCTCTTTGGCGAGGAGAGCAGCTTTTTCAAAATCAGCCATTAATTACTTCTTTCTAAATATGTATTCGTCCTACTTGTTACCAAATTTGGGGTATTTCCTTATTTTGTCTGTTGATTATCGCGTTTTGTTTTGCTTCCTATCTTGTATGTGGAGAGGAAGTCGTTTCTTTCCTTGAACGACTTCGTGAATTTGTAATTCATTTTCTCTGCTATTTCGCCTTCGTAAAGCTTCTGCTCAGCGTCGGCTGAGGGTGATGCGATAGCTATATTCTGGGGTTTCTTGCCGCTTTTTAATATTTCGTATGCCATTTCCCCGGCCTTATATCCCTGGTCGTAAGGGTCATCATACATAGAACAAAGTGTATCTGCACCTATGTACTCGTCACCCGCTACGGTGGGAATGTTTTTTTCAAGTGCTACATTTCTTATGACACCCATCTTCTCTATAAGCTTCGATTCTGCCGGTATGAAGAGTGCTGAAGATTCACCGGCGGCGTAAGAGACAATTTCACGAACTGCCTGATTGCTCATGGAAGGGGAATATAATTCATATTCCTTCCATTTGATTCCCGCCTGGTCTAAGTATTTTTCCAAAATGTGATTCTGGTATTCACTGTCCTTGTCTTCCGGACAATACAGGATTCCCACGGAATTAATATTCGGTGTGACCTCAATCATCATAGAAAGGATATCAGCCATATTGGGCACCGATGAAATGCCCGTGATATTTTGCCCTGTCTTTTTGTCCCAATCCTTGTCGGTAGGGAGATTAAGAGCCTTTTGATAATCCATTACGGCTGTTCCCACGATTGGTATTGTTGTTGTCGCATTATGAGCTGATACCAGTGAGTTCTCCCCTATTGTAAATATAAGAGATACGTTATTCTGTGAAAAACCCTGACATATGGCGTCTGTGGGGATTCCCTCATCTGCGATAACTGTATTTATTGCAGCCTTTTCCTCTTGAAAGTTGTCGTTTACCGCCGTCGTAAAGCCTGCAAGTATTTGATCGTAGTAAGTGCTCTGCCCGCCTTGACATACCCCGATGGTATATTCTATCTTAGGCTCTTTCACTGTCGTATTGGTCGTGCTTGTGGTATTATCCTTACTTTCGCATCCGCATAATGTAAGAACTAAAGATAATATGCAGATTGTGACTACGCTGATTTTTTTGATGCTCATAATTAATTACCTTACTAATGAATATTTCGACTTATTTCGTTAAAATTTTAATTAGAAATTGCATTAAAGTCAACAATATTATAATATAATTTTATATGATTAATGTATATGCCTTGATTCCGTGAAAGGAAGGCATATGAATAATATTTTAATTAAATTATTGTATCCGCCCCGTTGCGTATCCTGCGACCAAGTTCTTGATGCTTCACGCTATAAGGTGGGATTCTGCCGGGAGTGCGGAAGGAAGGTGAGGTTCGCCCTCGAACCTGTATGTAAAGTGTGCGGCAAGGTTCTTTCTGACAGTAACCTTGAATTATGCCATGACTGCAGGAAGAAAAAGCATGTATTTCTACAGTCGAAGGGCGTATACGTATACGAAGGCGGGATTAAAGGGGCGATGTATCGCTTCAAGTATAATAACAGAAGGTGCTATAAATACACTTTCGCAAAGGATACGAGGCGCCTTCTCGGTGACTGGATTAAGTCACTTAATGTTGACGGGATAGTCCCGGTTCCTATGTATAATAAGAAAAAGAGGAAAAGAGGCTATAATCAGGCTGAGGTTTTTGCAAGGCAGCTTTCTAAGGAGCTTAGTGTTCCGATTTATGCCGAAATTGTCATAAGAAACAGGAAGACGAAGCCTATGAAGGGCTTAAGTGACACAGAACGTCAAAAAAATCTTAAAAATGCTTTTAATTTTTGCGAAAAAGGGTTACAATTAAAGCGAGTATTGATTATTGACGACATCTACACGACAGGTGCCACACTTGACGCTGTTGCCAAGGTTCTGTTAGAGGGCGGAATCAAAGAAGTCTACGGGTTGTGCCTATGTGTGGGAAGAGGATATTCATAAGATGCTTTCGGGGTGCATGTACATTTCCCGGGAGATACCGAATATGTCGAAGGGGGTAAAATTATGGATGTACGTAATTGCAGACAATGTGGAAGGATTTTTAATTATTTAAGCGGACCGCCAATCTGCCAGGTGTGCAAGGAAAAGGGCGATCAGAAGTTCCAACAGGTTAAGGAATATATAAGAGAGAATCCGGGTTCTACAATTAATCAGGTTGCTCAGGAGAATGATGTAACACCGAAGCAGATTAAGCAGTGGGTTCGTGAGGAGAGACTTCAGTTCTCCGATGATTCGCCGGTTCAGTTCCAGTGTGAGACGTGCGGAGCCAGCATCAAGACGGGAAGATATTGCGATGCATGTAAGAAGACCCAGCACTCAACATTTGCCAAGGCTGCGGCAAAGCCGGAGATTCCTAAGCCTAAGCCTAAGAAAGAACATAAAGAATCTGACAAGATGAGACATTTCCAGGCATAGGAATAGGGCTTATATTAACGATTGTATATAAATGAGGCATCGAAGCTTTTTCGATGCCTTTATTTGACGGCGAAAGATATAGAAGGTCTGCCAAGGGGGGTATATGATTAAAGTAATAGTTGCGTCTCATAAAGAATACAGGATGCCGGAGGAGCCCATGTATCTTCCGCTTCAGGTTGGAGCCGAGGGGAAGGAATCTATCGGTTACACGAGAGATGACACCGGCGACAACATTTCGAGTAAGAACAGTACTTACTGTGAACTTACCGGTATGTACTATGCTTGGAAAAATGTTGACGCAGATTTTTTGGGGCTCGTTCATTACAGGAGACATTTTGCCGGTTCCTCTCTTCCTTTCAGTAAGGATCCCTTCGACAGAATACTGACAGAGACCGAGGCGACGGAGCACCTTAGAGACTTTGATATAATTGTTCCAAGTAAGAGACGCTACTTTATCGAAAGCCTCTATTCTCATTACGACCACACCTTAGACGGCAAGCATCTTAGAGTGGCATATAGGATTATCGCGAAGTATTTCCCGGAATATATCGGATGCTGTAACAGGGTGTATCGAAGGACATGGGGCTATATGTTCAACATGATGATTACGAGTCGTGAGCTCTTCGCCGAGTACTGTGAGTGGCTTTTCTTCATCCTCTCTAAGATGGAAAATGTGATGGATAAGACGGCCGAGAACAGTTCGTATACCGATTTCGAGAAGAGGCTATACGGTCGTGTGAGTGAGATACTCTTTAATGTATGGATTGATTATAAGGTTAGGAAAGGTCTTACGATTAAGGAACTAAAATGCATCCATATGGAAAGCGTTAACTGGGCGAAAAAGGGAACGGCATTCCTCGAGGCGAAGTTCTTGGGGAAGAAATATGAGGAGAGTTTTTAGAAGGAGACAAAGGTGAAGGTATCTATTATTACAGCTTATTATCAGGGAAGAGAATATCTTGATGATTACATTAAAATGATAAGAAGAAATCTTAAGAATATGAATGCGGATGATTCTTTGGAGGTCATACTCGTTAACGACTGTCCGTCGGATAAGCTTTCTATGGCGGACATATCGAGTACGCCTAAAGGAGTAGATGATTCGGGCTTGACCATTAGGCTTCTTATCAATAAAGAGAACATGGGGATACATGCATCTCGCGTAAGAGGACTCAAATCATCAACGGGTGACTACGTTATATTCTTAGATCAGGACGACCTGTTAAGCAAGTATGCGGTTAAGACATTTCTGGAAAAGGCCAAAGACGGAGGAGACGTTATTGTAAGTAACGCTCTTCTTGAGCAAGCGCCGGGAAATGAGCATAGATATTTAAAATGGTACAGAAGTAAGTATCACACGGCTATGATAGGTAACATCGATTGCTATCTTGACGTCGGAATTCAGATTATTTCTCCGGGACAATGCTTAATAAGGAAGGGCGCAATTCCTATAGCATGGACGGAGTATATCTGTAAGAAGAACGGTGCGGATGATTATTTCCTGTGGCTCCTTATGCTGTCCCTCGGTGCTGAGTTTAAATACGTTAATAAGCCTTTGTACCTTCATAAGTATACGGGCGATAATTTGTCGGCGGATACTAGGGTTACGGATGATTCCACCATAGAATTCGCAGAGTACTTAAAGGAGATAGAATATTTCCCAAAGGAGTATGTAAGAAGACTTCGCGGTATGGTGGAGTATAAGGCGAGATTCAGAGAAGATGACAGTGTAGGTAAGATTATAGACAGCTTCTATAATAGGGATATTCTACGAACCAATGTAATGTATAAGATTATGACGAGAACCCCCCTCGGATTCAACAGGTAGGTGACACTATGGATAAATACGCAATACTTTTGGCAACTTATAACGGAGAAGAATATGTAATTGAAATGCTGGATTCATTGGAACGACAGACGAACCGTGATTTCAAATGTTATATTCACGACGACGGCTCATATGATAATACGATATCGCTTATCAGGGATTGGATCGGGGATAAGAAGAATTATGAGATCTTGGAATACGACTATGATAGCGATTCAAAGGAGGCCGGTAGCGGTCATGTGAAAAACGGCGCCAAGAATAATTTCATGTCGATGCTGGGAAGGGTAGAGGCGGAATATTATATGTTCGCTGACCAGGATGATGTCTGGAAGGACGATAAGGTTTCAAAATTAATAGATGAGGTAGAAAGGGTGACAAGGGACAGAGAAGATGTTCCCACGGCTGTCCACTGTGATATGTATGTGGTTGACGACGATCTTAACGTCATTACCGATTCATTTATTAAATACATCGGAAGGGACATTTACAGGAATAAGCTTCCGGAGCTTCTTATCGATAATCCCGCGGCGGGCTGTACTATGATAATTAATAAAGCACTCCGCGACAAGGCTCTCTATTATAATGACATTGACAATATTCCTATGCACGACCAGTGGCTTATGTGTGTTGCGGCGGCGACGGGCAAGATATCGGTAATCGACGAGCCCCTTCTTTACTACAGACAGCATGTTGATAACGTCATGGGTGCGGAGAGTGAGAGTAAGACGGATAAGGTTATCCGTAACGCCAAGGATATAGTTACGGGAGAGCTTCTTCGGGAGAAAAAGGAATTCCATGAAAAGGAAGTTAATCTTGCTAAGGAATTAATGTACGTTCCGGGAATCGATAACAGAACCCGGAAGTTTTTAATCGACCTTACAAGGATAGGGGAGAAGAATAAATTGGATCGAATGGAATTCTACAGAAAGAACGGCTTAGACCGTAAGGAGCATTCTCTGTGGATGCGACTCTGGGTGTAGTAAAATCACGGATTTTATGGTATAATATGCGTTTGAACATCCATATTAAAATAAAATGAAACGGAGAAAATAAATGGCAAAGGAATTAGCTAAGAATTACGACCCTAAGGGGATGGAGGAGAGACTATATAAGAAATGGGAAGATAATGGATATTTTCATGCAGAGGTTGATAAGAGTAAAGAGCCTTTTACGATTGTAATGCCCCCGCCGAATATCACGGGACAGCTTCACATGGGACATGCTCTTGATAACACAATGCAGGATATCCTTATTCGTTATAAGAAGATGCAGGGGTATAATGCCCTATGGCAGCCCGGCGTAGATCACGCCGCTATTTCAACCGAAGTTAAGATTATCGAACATCTTAAGAAGCAGGGAATCAGCAAGGAAGACTTGGGACGAGAGGGCTTCCTGGAGAAATGTTGGGAGTGGAAGGACGAGTACAGTTCAACAATCGTCAACCAACTTAAGAAGATAGGCTCTGCGGCAGATTGGGACAGAGAACGTTTTACAATGGACGAAGGTCTGTCCAATGCGGTTGAGGAAGTGTTCGTCAATCTCTATGATAAGGGATACATTTATAGAGGCAGTAAGATTATCAATTTCTGCCCTGTATGTAGGACTACAATAAGTGATGCCGAGGTTGAACACGAGGAGCAGGCAGGTCACTTCTGGCATATGAGATACGAGATTGTGGGCGAACCCGGTAAATACGTTGAGTTCGCCACAACGCGTCCGGAGACAATGCTTGGTGATACAGCCGTTGCCGTTAATCCGGCAGACGAGAGATATACGGACATAATCGGTAAAACCGTTATGCTTCCCTTCGTCAACAGAGAGATTCCGGTTCTTGCTGACGAATATGTTGATATGGAATTCGGAACAGGTGTTGTTAAGATTACACCTGCTCATGACCCTAACGACTTTGAGGTTGGACAGCGTCATAATCTTGAGATTATTAATGTTCTTAACGACGACGCCACAATTAACGAGAACGGTGGCGAGTTCAACGGAATGGACCGTTACGAGGCAAGAGATCTAATCGTTAAGAAGATGGACGAAATGGGACTTCTCGTTAAGATTGAGGAGCATACCCATAATGTAGGAACCCACGATAGATGCGGAACTACGGTTGAACCTATGGTTAAGCCTCAGTGGTTCGTTGCCATGCAGGATTTGGCTAAGCCTGCCATTGATGCAATTAAGAAGAAGGAGCTTCGATTCGTTCCCAAGAATTACGGTAAGACATATCTTCATTGGCTTGAGAATATTAGAGACTGGTGTATATCAAGACAGATCTGGTGGGGACACAGAATTCCCGCATATTACTGTGAGGATTGCGGTGAGATTATCGTTGCCAAGAGTAAGGATGCGCCTGCGAAATGTCCGAAATGCGGGTGTACACATATTACGCAGGATGAAGATACGCTTGATACTTGGTTCTCATCTGCTCTTTGGCCATTCTCTACTTTGGGCTGGCCGGAGAAGACGCCGGAGCTTGAGTATTTCTATCCTACCGATGTCCTTGTGACGGGATATGATATTATCTTCTTCTGGGTAGTAAGAATGGTATTTTCCGGATATGCGCACACGGGTAAATCACCATTTAACACAGTACTTATTCACGGGCTTGTAAGGGATTCCAAGGGACGTAAGATGAGTAAGTCTCTCGGTAACGGAATAGATCCTTTGGAGATAATCGACGAGTACGGAGCAGATGCGTTAAGACATGCACTTATGACGGGAAATGCACCGGGTAACGATATGCGTTTCTCAGACGAGAAGATGCAGAGTGCCCGTAACTTCGCTAACAAGGTATGGAATGCTTCGAGATTCATAATGATGAATCTTGAGGGCATCGAGATAACAGAGCCCGATAATAAAGAGCTGGTTAATGCCGATAAGTGGATTCTTTCAGAATTCAATAGCCTTGTGGAAGACGTGACAGATAACATGGATAAATACGAGCTTGGAATCGCTCTTTCTAAGATATGCGATTTTATCTGGGATGAATTCTGTGATTATTATATTGAGTTCGTTAAGCCGCGTATTTACCATAAGGATAATCCTAAGGTTCACGCTAACGCGGCATTCTGGACACTTAAGACGGTGCTCTCTAAGAGCCTTATACTTCTTCATCCCTTCATGCCGTTTATTACGGAGGAGATTTATTGCAATCTTCTTCCTGAGGAAGAGTCAATTATGCTGGCTCCATGGCCTGAGTATAAGGATGAGTGGAACTTCGTTGATGCTGAAGAGAAGATTAATCGTACCAAGGACTTAATTAAGGGTATAAGAAATGTGCGTGCCGAGATGGAAGTTCCTCATCACAAGAAGCCGCATATCATAATTACAAGTGACAGCGAGCATGTAAGAAATGTATTTATAGAATTGGAAAATACTTACAAAGCTCTTGGCGGTATCGCATCGGTATCGGTACAGAAGGATGACACCGGAATTCCCGAGGGTGCAATCTCCGTAGTTATCCCGGATGCGGTAGTATACATTCCTATGGAAGAAATCATAGATCTCGATAAAGAGAAGGAGAGACTTGAGAAGGAAAAGGAACGTCTCGATAAAGAGCTTAAGAGATCTCGCGGAATGCTTTCCAATAAGAGCTTCTTAGAGAAGGCTCCCGAGGTTAAGGTTACTGAGGAGAAGGATAAGCTTAAGCAGTACGAGCAGATGATGGAAGATGTGCTTAAGAGGCTTAAGGCATTTGACTAATGAGTAGGAGGTTTTGTTATGGATGATATGCTTTTTGACGGAGTAGAGATTACCGACGATTTACTTATGGAGCTTGCGAAGGAGCTTCTTCCGAGATCTTACGCACCCTATTCCAATGTCAACGTTGGTGCTGCGCTTCTTACCAAGGGCGGCAAGGTGTATTTCGGATGCAATGTTGAGAATGCGGCTTACGGCGACAGTATTTGTGCCGAAAGAGTGGCGATTTATACAGCCATCGCCCAAGGCGACAAAGAGTTTGATGCAATTGCCATTACGGGTATTAAGAACGGCGACGTGGGAGAGCCCTTCTACCCTTGCGGTTCATGCCTTCAGGTTATGAAGGAGTTCTGCGGTGATGATTTTAAGATTATCGTAGAGGAAGGCTTCGATATTAAGACATATACTTTGAAGGACTTACTTCCCGTGGGATTTACTCTGTAAAATGTATTGCAAGTGACAGCCTGTTTAATGGAGGAAAGATATGATTGATTTTGAAGAAGAGCTTAAGCAATTTGAACCTATTAAAGAAGTAGAGGAAGCCGAGAGTGCCATTCACAATACGGATCTTACGGACCTTACTGACATTTTAAGAGAAATGGTTGAGAAAAAGGATAAATAAATGAATTGCTATAACTGTGGAACAATAATAGATAACCTTAATACTTGTCCCGTATGCGGAAGAGATCAGAGCATTTATAAGAAGATTCTGAGGCAGGCAGATGTATATTATAACGACGGTCTTATGAAGGCAAGGGTAAGGGACTTATCCGGTGCCATGCGAGATCTTCGTATGTGCTTAAAATGTAATAAGTACCATACAGATGCAAGGAACCTCCTCGGTCTTGTATATTATGAAGTGGGAGAAGCCGTGAAGGCTTTGGCTGAGTGGGTTATAAGTAAGAATCTTCAACCTGAGAATAACAGGGTTGATGTATATCTTGATGAACTTCAGAATACTCCCGGTCTTCTTGACGGCGTAAGTCTCTCTATCAAGAAATATAATCAGGCCCTTGAGTATTGTCGTCAAGGCAACAGAGATCTTGCAAGAATTCAGCTTCGTCGTGTGCTTGGTCAGAACCCGAAAATGGTTGCGGCACACCAGCTTCTGGCACTTCTTTGTATACAAGATGGGGAATACGAAGAAGCACGTAAGGCTCTTAGTGCAGCCAACAAGGTTGATGCCCTTAACGCAGTGACGCTTCGTTATATGCTTGAGGTTAAGGAAGGTCTTAAGGCTAAGGACAGTAAGAAGAAAAAGAAGAGAAAGAACGATGACATAATTCAGTTTACCGATGGTAACGATAAGATTATGATGCCGAATAACGGTAACAAATTCGTGGACTGGCTCGACAATTCAAGGAACAGTATCATTAATATAGTGATAGGACTTGTGGTTGGTCTTCTTATCTGCTTCGTTCTTGTTGTGCCTACCGTTAAGCAGAAGGCTCAGACTGATGCGGCCAATGCTCTTGTTGACGCCAACGAAGAGGTAGCGGGTACAAGCTCGAGTATTTCCAGTCTGAGGAACCAGGTGAAGTCGCTCCAAGAGGAGCTTTCGAAGTATACCGGTAAGGGTGATGTTGTTACAAGCTACGATAAGCTTATAGAGGCATACAATGCGTACAAAGCTAACGATATTACGAAGGCGACAGATGCTCTCGCTGTAGTTAATCCCGATATTCTCGAGACTAACGGTAAAGCAATCTATACAGAAGTAAGTAAAGTGGTTAACGAGAAGGTTCTTCGCGAAAGCTACAATAAGGGCTATACCGCATATAAACAGCAGAAATACGACGAGGCCATAAAGGAATTCACAACATGTGTTAATATCGACCCCACATATCAGAACGGTAATCTTCTCTACTACCTTGCCGACAGCTACGCTAAGATGAATGATGTAACCAATGCTATTAAGTATCATCAGCAGCTTGTGGCAACAATGCCGAACAGTAAGTGGGTTAAGAATTCCAAGGAATACTTGACATCTGTTAATGCACAGATTCCGGATCCTATTGTTAATACGACGACAACCAATAATACTAATAGGAATAGGTCGAATACCAATACGGATGCTAACGCCGGACAGGCCGGCGGAGAACAGCCGGAAGGACAACCGGCAGAGCAGGGTAACGAAGGGGAGGCTCCGCAGTAGGGTTCACGTGTTTGATGTTTTTTAAAATACACGAGGCTATATATGATAGATAAAAAAGATGTACTTAAAATGAATATGGCTTATCTATTCTGCAAGATTAGACCTGATGATAACACAGAAGAAATTGTTTCTGCCAATGAGAAATGTCTTCTGCTTTTCGAGTGTGATTCTCTTTCGGAACTGAAGAGTTATTTTGCCGGCTCCTTTATGAATGCGGTCTACGAAGATGACAAGAAGAGAGTTCACTATCGAAAGGATAAATTAAACGTCGATAAGTTCGCAATGCAGCATGTAATCTATCGTATAGTGACTTCAAAGGGAGACATAAGATGGGTTGAAGGATATGTCAATCTTAATGAGTCGGACGACGGCATCGGATATCATATGTTCATTAATGATATTACCGAGAATATAAGCAATGTAAGTGTTACAGCAGATATTGAGAAGGCCGTTCAGGAATATGACTTCGAATACGGCAACACTCATAACTGGAATAAGCTTGTCAATCTCTTAAGCGAACCCTATCATCTCGTGGTAAGACTTGATCTTGATACAGGTGCCGTAATACCCGTAAGCTATAATGATTTTATGGGTAACGATATGGAGCTTGAGTCGGTTGAGCGTCTTAAGAACCTTGATGGTCTTAAGGAATATCTCAGCTACGGAATGGACATTGAAGAATACAGTCGTCTTGAAGAGACCCTTGATTTTGATAATATCAGGATTGCTCTCTGGGATGAAGGTAGATTCGTTCGGACATTCAAATGGCACGGAATGACCGGAGATCAGTACTACGATCTTAAGGTGTCCGGCGTAGATGAAGCACCCTACAGCCACATCGTTATCGGTGTTATTGATGTAACGGAGAGAAAGCTCATTGAAATTGAGAACCGTAAGAACTCTCGTATGGTGGAAGCTCTTTCCGATGACTATATTGCAATCTTCTTCGCCGAAGCCAAAACCGGAAAACTAAGGATTTATCGTGCCGCCGGTGAGATTACCGAAAGATACGGAGCGCTACTTAACGGGCAGACCAGGTACCAGGAGATTATCCATACCTATGTTGAGAAATATGTTAAGATAAGTAAAGATGATAATATCCATAAATACTTGGAATTTGACGCCTTTATGGAGGATGTTAATAAGAAGGGTGTTGTATCATTTATCTATACGAGAATGCTTAAGAACGGCTCAAGGCAGTATCGTGTCAAGGCCGTTAAGATTGAGGAGAACGGAGAATTCCTCGGCGTTGTTCTCGGATTCTGTGATGTGGAGGATGAATACAGGAAGGATAAGGAGACGCAGGCACTTCTTCGTGATGCCCTGGAGGAAGCTAAACATGCCAGCGCTTCTAAGTCTAATTTCCTATTCAATATGTCTCACGATATAAGGACGCCTATGAATGCAATCTTAGGCTTTGCTTCTCTTGCCAAGAAAGAGGTAGATGATCCTGAAAAGCTTGTTGATTACCTTAGCAAAATCGAGGTTTCAGGCCAGCATCTCCTTGAGCTTATTAATGACGTTCTAGATATGGCCAGAATCGAGAGCGGAAGAGTTGAGCTTCATGAGACAACACTTGATATCGAGGAACTGTTTGCTGAGACTGTAGATATGTTCAAGATAGACATGGGTAAGAAGGGCATAACATTTACCTATTCTCTTGAGGCTACTGATACGATCGTTGAAGCAGACGGCCTTAGACTTAAGCAGATTGCCCTTAATCTTATTGGTAATTCCATTAAGTACACTAATGAGGGTGGTGAGATATTCTTCGGAGCAAGGCAGATTCCCTCTGATAAAGCCGGTCTTGTCACATATGAAATATGTGTACGAGACACAGGTATCGGAATGAGCGAGGAATTCCAGAGACATCTCTTCGACCTCTTTGAGAGAGAGAACAGAAGATCTGTTCATGGAATCCAGGGCACCGGTCTCGGTCTCGCTATTACGAAGAGACTTACGGAACTTATGAACGGTAATATTACCTGTAAGTCAAAAGTCGATGAGGGTACGGAATTCAAGTGTACAGTAAAACTTAAGGTAAGTGACGCTGAGAATATTGAGACGGATGACGACAATATCGATATATCACTCCTTACCGGTAAGAAGGTTCTTCTCGTTGAAGATAATGACCTTAACAGAGAGATTGCAAGAACCGTTCTTGAAGAAGCGGGTCTAATTGTGGAAGAAGCAACGGACGGAACAATCGCTGTTGAGATGCTTGGCGACAAGAACGTTAAGTACGATGTGGTGCTTATGGACATTCAGATGCCTTATATGGATGGCTATAAAGCAACCAGAATTATCAGAAATATGGAACTTCGAACGAAGAATCATATTCCCATTATTGCCATGACGGCTAATGCTTTCGAGGAAGATAAGAAGAAGGCGTTAGAGGCGGGCATGGATGCGCATATTGCTAAGCCCGTGGATGTCACAGAGCTTTACAGGGAAATGATTCACTTCCTACGCTAGAAAGGATTAATTGTGAGTTTATTTGGAACCAAGACTATCTATTTTGTGGATAGTGAAAATGTGAATGATAATTGGATAGACACTATCACGGAATTCAAGAAATCCGATGAAATAAGAGTGTTCTATACAGAGAAGAGCATGAACGTATCATGCGAGAACATAAGTAAGATTGCCGGAGGTGAGGTTAATCTTAATTGGGTGAAATGTTTTACGGGGCAGAACGCCCTTGACTTCCAGTTGGTAACCGACTTAGGCTTTAGTGTCGCAAAGGGAAGCAGAGATACGTTTATAATAATCAGTAATGATAAGGGATATGATGCCGTTGTTAATTACTGGGTTATTAAAGGAATTAATGTAAGCCGACAGGGCGTTGATATGGAACCGCCTAAGAAGGCGAAGAGAAAGACGGCTGCGCGTTCAAGTAAAGTCGTTAAAGCTAAGGCGGTTAAGAAGATTCAGCCTAAGAAGAGTACCGGAACATCAGATACGCCTAAGGGAGTAGCGGATAAGAAAGCTAAGACGACATCCGCTAAGGCTACAAATGCCAAGAGCGTACCGGTGAGTCTGTGGGAGAAGGAACCACAGAATGAGAAGGAATATGTGGAAGCTATAGGAAGAAGTATAAGCGTTAAGGACTTAAGTCGTTATCATACCGTTCTTACCAATCTTCTCGGACAGGAAAAGGGAACGGATTATTACCATAAGCTTAAGGATGATAAGGAACTTAAGGCTAAGATAGGCGGAACGTATATATCAAGAAAAGCACAGCGTCTTGATTATATCCTCAGAATATTCCTTTCATATAATAAGAAGGGATTCTCGGATCTAGGAGATATCGTTAAGATAATTAACAGTAAGAAATGTGATTCTCTTAACAATTTCTATAAGCTGTTAACCGAGAAATTCAAAGAAGAGAAAGGCAGAACTTACTATAACATTTTCAAGGGAATATATAGTATTCTGAAAAGCATATAATGAAGATTGATAGAGACAGAGTAACAGAAGCTTTCAATAATTATGTGGCGAAGTTCGATGAATCGGACGAGATGATTCGGCTAAAGAAGAAGCATACTGTTAAGGTTGCGACAAATGCCGACGAAATTGCCGGGTCCATAGGGTTATCTTCCGAAGAAGTTGACATATGTTGGCTTATCGGAATGCTTCATGATATAGCTCGGTTTAGACAGTTAAAAGAGTATCATACTTTATATGATGCCAAGTCATTTAACCATGCTTATGTTGGTTGTGACATTCTATTCAAGGAAGGACTGATTGACAGCTTCGTTGATTATACTGTAGAAGATTCTCGTACATTATCTCTTGTTGAAAATGCTGTTAGGTGGCACAGCGAGTATAGAATACCCGAGGACCTAGACGAGGAAGAGAAGCAGTATTGTAACATTATAAGAGATGCTGATAAGGTTGACATATTCAGGGTTGCAATAGAAGAACCGGTTAACAATGTGTATTCCGTGACAAGAAGGGAGCTTCTTGACTCAGAGATTACACCGGAGGTGTTAGAAGCCTTCTATGAGCATCACGCTGTTAAGAGAGAGCTTCGGAAGAATATGCTTGATATCAAAGTGGGATTTGTGTCTCTAAGCTTCGAGCTTGTATACGATAAGTCGAAGGAGCTTGCGCTCTCTCAAGGGAATCTTATGAATATAATCGAAGATGATTATACGAATGAGAGGACGAGGCAGCAGGTTCGGGATATACAGAGAGAACTGGAAGAGTATTTAAAAGAATAGTATAAAAAACAATACGAAGAACCTTTTTGGTGTGTGTGAGGGAGGAGGTTCTTCGTATTATTTTATCTAAAATAATCTGTTTTGTTACTTTTGTTGCTTGCCCATCTTGCCGTTCATCTGACCGCCATTAGGTGGAGTCGGCATATCACCGTTATTCTGAAAGCCTTCGGGAGGGGCTTTTTTATTGCCGTTTTCATCGGTCGGCGGTTGGAAATCACCCATCTTGCCGCCCATTGGGCCGCCTTGTCCGCCGGAACCGCCCATCTTCATTGTTGCTGTGACATTACTTGTAACTGTGTTCTCAAGAGTGATATCTTCTGAGGTAGATCCACATGTCACTGTGTATGTTTCGCCAACCTTAAGCTCGGGTGAACTTATTATCATGCAGGCGTATGTCTTATTCGGTGTGTATTCTACTATCTTGTTTCCTGATTTATCTGTTACTGTAATTGTTCCGTTGTCAGAACTTGCATTAACAGTCATTACTGCTTGTGTTGAGTTTTCCGACATTGCTTCTACCATTCCGGTTGATCCTGCCGCAACAAGTGTTCCACCTGTCACAACACATTCAGAGCCGAAGTCAATTGCGGTATTGCCGTCTGTTGTAGGTCCCGATATGTATGTCTCTCCGCCGGAAATATTAATGCTTCCGTTAGAATCAAGGCCATCGCCGTTGTTGTCTGTATCGACAGTAAGCTTTCCGCCTGATATATTAATAATTGCATTTTCATCAACTGCCATCGGATCTTCGCTTAGATCGGTGTCGGCTGAAGCTGCGTTAAGTCCGTCGTCTGTTGATGTGACATTTGTCTCGCCACCGGCAATATTAATTACCTGTCCTTCGATTCCTTCGTTTGACTTAGCGATGTTAACATTACCGCCTACTATGGATACGGTTCCGTTTGAGTTAAGACCGTCTTTTTCGGCGCTTATAGTAATGGTAGGGTCTTTAATGCTAATAGTATCTTTTCCTTGTATTCCATGATTGGCACTTGTTACATTGATGGTACCGCTTACAATCTTAAGGTCATCTTTTCCGACGATTCCGTTAGTCTTACCGCTTGTTACATTAAGTGTGCCGGAGCCGTTAATTGTGATGTCGTCTTTTGCGAATATTGCGCCGTCAATCGTTGAGTCGTCCTTTTTCTCGCTGTCTGAATTGATGGTAATATTGTTGGTTGAGCCATCGGCAAGTGTAATGAATACCTTGTCAGCCTGCTTTACATAGAGAGCAGTTGCCGAAGAGCTTGTAATATTAGCGTTGTCAAGAACAAGCTGAACCTTATCGGAATCACAGTCAACCACTATCTGGGCGTCACTGCTTGTTCCTGTAATTATATATGTTCCTGCTTTCGTGATTGTAACAGTATTACCGCTGACCTTGGCATTTTCACTGTCACTCGTTATAGAGCCCTCTGAAAGTGTAATCTTCGGAGAGGTCGCGTCGTAGCTTGCATCAAGGTCTCTGTCCGAGAATAAATCATTAATATCGACAGTCTTCGAAGCGGTTGTGCTCATAGATGATTGGTTATTTGAGCCGGTTGTTGAACCGAATAGTGTACAGCCTGTTATAGAGAATGTGAGTAGCGTTCCGACTGCGAGAACAGCTACGCCTCTCTTTAATCTATTATAATTCATTAGTGTTTACCTCCTGTCTTGTTACAGCAATCTCGAGATTGCCGTTCTGACAACGAAGTGCGTCAACGAATTCCTTTTCCTGTGAAGGATCCTTAAGGGAAATGTTATATACAAGCTTGAACATGGATCCCATATTGGTTGTCTTAGAGCTGATAAGCTCGTGCTCATTCGTATATTCGTCAAATGTGTTGTCAAATACGCTGTAGTAATCCAGGTCTTCAGGTATTGTAATCTTAAGTGTCTTCTCTATTGCGTCACGTTTTTTTCCACCCTTAAGAGGAACGTTACTGAATATAAGAAGTGCAACGCCCATTATCACTGAGAACAGAACAGCGAATCCGATATATCCCATTCCCGTTACAAGTCCTGCACCCATGGCCATGAAGATACTTACTATGTCTCTGGCGCTTCCGGGAACGGATCTGAATCTTACTAAGCTGAATGTTCCGGCGACAGCCACACCTGCTCCGATGTTACCGTTTACTACCATGATTACCGTACATACGATAGCCGGAAGAAGTGAAAGTGTTATTAAAAAGCTCTTGGTATATTTTGTCTTGTATGAATACATGAAGGATAAGAATATACCTATTATTATTGATACTGCAATACATATTAAAAATGCTGATACCGAAAATGTCTCGGCTTCCTCTGAAAATACACTGGTAAATAAAGTATTAAGCATATCTGTACGCTCCTTTCGTCTTGTAGTTAAGTGACATTGCTACACGTCTTAGTTGTCCTGACTGCGCAAGTATTGTCTTATAAGCTGCTCCATATTTTGAAAAAGATGTCTTATAAATCTTATTCTCTGATAGAACCTTGGTCATCCAGAGTGGAATTCCACCGCCTGTCTTAACTTCCATAAGCACATACCCCTTAGGGAGTATTTCGTTGCCATAGATTCCGGTGTGCAGATTAACATCTTTGTCTCTCCAAAGTACGTTGGAATCGAAGGTAACTCTGAATGAGTCGTCGTCTACTCCGTAGAAAGCGTCTCTTTCATATGAGAGAAGTACTCTCGGTGCAAGTGTGGCATATAAGTCTCTTGCGTATGCGATTTCTTTTTTAATCTGAGAGTCGACGATGGAGTCGATCTTTTCGCCTTTTTCATTGGGCTTGAAGAAGTTAACGGCTTCGTCTTCTTTTAGGCTGATTCTTCTTTTATATACAACCTTGTCGTATTTCTTCTTAAGCTCTAAGAAGACCTTGGAGTCTTTTTTGGCTACGCCGTAACTCCTGAGTCTTAACTTCTCTTTGTAAGCCGGCTTGTCGATTGAGCGTCTGATTAAGAGGAAGTCCGGTGTGTCGAAGTAGAGACTCTGAATTGTGCTGTGACCGTGAGCATCCTCCTTCATATATTTATTTAATTCTTTAAGAATCGTCTTATGCTGTTCTTCTGTCAGCATATATTTGATTTCGTATCTTTTGAATGTCATTTGATCTTTCATAGTTTTGCTCCTTTTTAGGGACTCAGAGATGTGTTTCTCATCTCTTGTTATGCGTAGTATACAGGTCGAAACTTAAATGAAACTTAAAAAACCTTAAAAATTTTTAATTTTTTCAAAAAAGCCATTATTTTAGTGAAGTTATATGTTATTATTCTCTTAAAGCAAGTGGCCGAGGTGCCAAGACCTCCGAAATTACCGGTCCACCCCTTGCGGGGATGGACATAAGACATCCAGTCGCTCGGAGGTACTTGGATCGAGGACACAGGAAAGGAACTACAATTATGAGGTTACTACTTGCAGAAGACGAACAGGAAATGAGTAACGCGCTTGTTAAGATACTTAAGTCCAATAACTATTCCGTGGACGCTGTATATAACGGGAACGATGCACTTGATTATATAGAGACAGAAGTATACGACGGAGCAATACTGGATATTATGATGCCGGGGATGACCGGTATAGAAGTTCTTAAGGAAGCCAGGAAGAACGGTATCACAACGCCCGTACTTCTCCTTACTGCCAAGTCAGAGATAGACGATCGCGTGGAAGGTCTCGACTCCGGTGCCGACGATTACTTAACGAAGCCCTTCGCAATGAAGGAGCTTCTTGCAAGAGTCCGTGCAATAACAAGAAGACGAGATGAGGTGGTTGACACCAATCTCTCATTCGGAAATGTCACTTTAGATAGACTCACATTCCAGATGACAACCGACGTCGGCAGCGTGAAGCTAGGCAACAAAGACTTCCAGATGCTGGAGATGCTTATGACTAATCCCGGACAGATTATCTCTGTCGAGCAATTCATGGATAAGATATGGGGTTACGATTCCGAAGCGGAGCTTAATGTGGTGTGGGTGTATATATCCAACCTTCGTAAGAAGCTCAAGTCCATAAAGGCAGACATTACGATTAAGGCGCACAGAGGCGTAGGTTACTCCGTGGCAGAGGAAGAATAATTATGGTTAAGACACTAAAGCGTAAATTCATAGCGATAACCATGATATCGGTGGCGGCCGTTTTCCTTCTGATAATGGCTGTTATCAACATTGTGAACTATACTGACGTTGTTAATAAGGCTAATGAGAAGCTGTCATTTCTTGCAGAGAACAACGGAACATTTGATGAACTCATATTCGAAAAAAAGCAAATGCAAGATCAAGGCATGAAGGGAACGCCCCCTGATAAGCCATCCGGAGATGATACCGGAGCCCCACCCGATAAAAAGAGTAAAGAGTTTATACGATTCGGAAATGAGGGCATCAACGAAGAGACTCCCTTTGAATCCAGATATTTTACAGTGACACTATCACAGAGCGGAGAATATGTGACGAGTAATACTGATAATATTGCCGCCGTAACAAGTGACGACGCAATTGAGATTGCGAAGGGGCTATATAATAAAGGAAGAACGGATGGTACTTATGATAATTACAAATATACGAAGATAGATTCCGATGGCAACATAATGTATATTTTCCTTGATTGCAATAGAGACTATTCTTCATTCAGAACTGTTCTTGTTGTGAGTATAATCGTAACTATTGTAGGGCTTGTTCTTGTATTTATTATTGCAAATATATTATCAAGGATTGCTCTTAAGCCTGTGTTCGAGAGCTATGCTAAGCAGAAGAGGTTTATAACGGATGCAAGTCACGAGCTTAAGACTCCGGTGGCAATTATCAAGGCTGATGTTGAGATAGTTGAGATGGAAAACGGTGAGTCGGAGTGGACTACAAGTATCACCAAGCAAGCAGACCGTCTTACGAATCTTACGGAGCAGATGGTAATGCTGTCCAGAATGGACGAAGGTCCCGATAGGCAGGAGTTTGTTGACGTGGATGCATCGGAAGTCTTCCGAGATGTAGCAGAATCATTCGAACCTATCGCAATTAAGTTAGAAAAGGATTATAATGTATATATAGACTCGGGAATACATATTAAAGGTGACGAGAAGAATATATCAAGAATGTTGTCACTTCTTATAGATAATGCATTAAAATATTCTGATAATAATGGTAAAATAGATGTAGCATTTCATAAGAGTAGTAAGGGAAAAGTTCTGAAGGTAACCAACACCGTAGAAGAGATTTCCGTAGGAAGTCATAATGAACTCTTTGACCGCTTCTACAGAAGAGACGAGTCCCGTAACTCCAAGACCGGCGGCTTCGGCATCGGCCTCTCCGTAGTCCAGGCCATCGCCGAGAGCCACAAGGCGAGGATAACCGCCCGCTCGGCGGATGGGAAGAGCATTGAATTCAAGGTCATTTTTTGATTATTTAAGAATAATACTTCGAAGGCGAAAGCTGAGGATTAAAGTACTAAGGAGAACAAAACATGATATATATAGGTAACCACCTATCCGCATCCAAGGGCTACCTCGCCATGGGCAAGCACGAAGTAAAGCTCGGCGGCAACACTTTCGCTTTTTTCACGCGTAACCCCAGAGGCGGCAAAGCAAAAGACATTGACGAAGACGATGCCAAGGCGTTAATGACATTTCTTGAAGAGAATAATTTCGGCAAGCTTGTAGCCCACGCCCCATATACTATGAACCTCTGCTCCGACAAGGAGAACATAAGAAAGTTCGCCCTCGACATGTTCATAGACGACATGAAAAGGATGGAGTATACTCCCAATCAGTATTACAATTTCCACCCCGGCTCTCACGTCGGTCAAGGCTTCGAGAAAGGATGCGAGTATATCATCAATGCACTGAACGTTGCACTGCCCGAAGCCAAGACGACAACAGTTCTCTTAGAAACAATGGCCGGTAAAGGCAGTGAGATTGGAAGAACCTTCGAAGAATTACAATACATTATTGACAGAGTCGAACTTAGTGATAAACTTGGTGTATGCTTCGACACATGTCACACATGGGACAGCGGTTATGATATTGTGGGCGACTTCGATAACGTTCTTAAAGAATTCGATAGTATTATCGGACTTGAACGTCTTAAGGCAGTACATCTTAATGACAGTATGAACGAGAGGGAGGCGCATAAGGATAGACATGAGAAGTTGGGCGAAGGTTACCTCGGCAAAGAAGCACTGTCATATGTAATTAATCATCCGCTTCTTCAGGGCAAGCCCTTTATCCTTGAGACGCCTAACGAAGATGACGGATATGCTGAGGAAATAAAGTGGGTTAGATCTATTAATAATTGAGGAGGAGAAAATGGCAAAAGAAAATGAACTTGTTATTGAAGCAAAGGTGGAAAAGCTACAACAAGTTAAGAAATTTGTTGTAAGTCAACTCGAAGAAACAGATTTTAAAATGAAAACGAAGATGCATCTCGAATTGGCTGTAGAAGAGATTTTTACCAATATCTCAAACTATGCGTTTAAAACAGGTGTGGGGGAAGTGACAATAAAAACAAGTCTGTCGGATGACAAGACGGAACTTACCGTTACATTTGAAGACGGCGGAATTGAGTATAATCCTCTTAAGCATAAAGATCCTGATGTAACGCTTCCGGGAAGCGAACGTAAAATCGGAGGCCTCGGTATCTTTATGACGAAGAAAGTGACCGACGAGATCGCTTATAAATATGAGGACGGCAAGAACATTTTACAGATTAAGAAGAACTTGACTTCTTAATTAAGAACATTGCAACGCCGGCACCGATTATAACAATGTATCCGATTATACTGAAGATGTCCAAAAATTCCCCGAGGAATATCATTCCGAGAATTGCCGTGAATATTATGTTGGTATAGTCGTAGACCGATATCTCACTGGCAGGTGAATAGGAGTATGCCTTTTTTCTTCGGATTTATATTAACCTGTAACTTTTTCTTAACATTTTCACCACTCATAGTATATAAATATAACATTTTTACGGAAAAATGTTGAGAAAAATTTATAAAATTGGTATTCTTAGGGGGGAAGGTTTATTTACTTATTAATAAGGGGAAAATATTGTGAAGTTTCTTAAGGGTATTTTTCTTACTAAATACAATAATCTCGCTAAGTATGCCAAGACGGGTGAGACCTATGTCAAATACAGAGGCAAAGGGAATTACTGCGTCACTCTTTTCTGTGAGCTTGAAGAGGGCGAGACCACGGAAGACCCCTATAATGATATTTTAGAGAAATACAAAGTGCGTTCAACCGGCTATTCAAGATATGCCGAGGTTCGTAACAGAAGGCTTTACCTAATTGAACTTGAAGGTACGTCCGATGATGAGACGGAGAATAAGCACGCCGTAGATAAGGTGTCGAAGTTTGTCGGTAAACGCGTATTCAATTCGGAGGTGGGCGATTTCCTTGAGCTTAAGGTGAAGGCGCTACCTGAAGAAGAATTAAAAGACCAATCAATTTATGAAGAATTATTCAATAGTTAGTATGTCAAAGGTTTATGAAAGTGAAGACTTTTATAAGCCTTTTCTTAATAATGGAGAGTTTATCGATTGCTCCGACATCTCGGGGATTAATTGTTATGCCGACGACATTGCCCGGCGTACCCTTGAGACTCGTCTTGAAAATATTCCTGTGAACTCAATTCACTTTATAGATTCCGGTAATTTTCATTATCTGTCATATCTATTCCTATCGAGAATTGAAGAAGATTTTGAACTTGTGCTATTCGACAAGCACCCCGACTGCAAGGCGCCCATGTTCGAGGAGTTCTTGTCATGCGGAGGATGGGTTCGGGAAGTGCTCTTTAACCTCCCTCACTTGAAGAAGGTCTACATGATAGGCATAGACGAATCCCTTCTCTATGAACTTGACGATCTATATGATAATAGAGACCGTGTGGAAGTGATATCCTCTTACGACTTATTTATGGGAAATGTGCTGTCAAAAACCAATCTCCCTGTCTACATCTCTCTCGACAAGGATGTGCTATCTGAAGACGAGGTAACAACCAACTGGGACCAGGGGGAGATGACCTTTGCCGAGCTAACAAAGTATCTTGAAGCTATCCTGGACAGAAGAGAAGTCCTTGGCATCGACATCTGCGGCGAACCCGACACCCACGAGGCGGGGTCGGTTTTTTCCGGCAATAGTAGAATTAACACAGAATTGCTAAAGTGTATATCAAGCGTCTGAGGAACCGAGACCTGCTAAACGACACCGGGCAGACGACGAATCAGCCAAGCCCTGCTAAGTTACCGGCACACCCCATTCGGGGTGCGCATACGACATTAAGTCAACGGCGAATCAGCCAAGACCTGCTAAGCGATTTTCTGTATGAGCGTGCAGGTACTTGGTGATGAGGCGTAAGAATTGGAGTAAAGTCGCAGGTTCTTGGTCGAAGATGTAGGGAGAAAACTTTTTTTAATTAGTACTTGCAAAAATCGACCCCTCGCCTTATAATTAATTAAAGCGTTTAATTAATTATGCGGAGGGGTTTATATGATTACATTAGAGACATTGGAAAATATGAAGGTTGAGGTTGGTAACTCAGTTAACAACTTCACTATGAGCAGGGGAAGCTTCGTATATAATCAAGACTTCCAATATAGATCCGAACTTGTCCTGAAAGACAAGAAGAAAGACGGAGACACATTAACACTTACGTACGACGATCCCGACAAGGGAGGTCAGTACATTTTCATAATAAAAGAAGAAAACGGTGACATCGAACTAACGAGTGAATTTGAAAATGTCAACGTTAACAGATTCTGGCTTACCTTCGATGCCAATCCTTCTGAACATATCTACGGTTGCGGCGAGACATATTCTAAGTTCGATCTTAAGGGCGAAAATGTCAGGATATGGGTTGCGGAGCATCAGAACACTGACAGAATCGCTAAGAAGCTTGTAAGAGAACTCTTCGGCAAGAAGCCCAAGAAGGTACTTCCCTTTAAGAAGTTCGAAAGCTACTACGCACAGCCTACATATGTATCATCTGATAAATATTTCTTACATGCGTTTACTGATAGCTACGCAGAGTTTAATTTCAAAAACCAAAGTAAAACAACATTATTCTTGCAGGAGAAACCTCACTTCGTTGTGAAGAAGGGTGATTCTTTTAAGGAGCTTTCGTCTAAGCTTTCCAATATGTTAGGTCATCAGAGAAACCTTCCCGATTGGGTATACGACGGAGCTATTCTTGCAGTGCAGGAAGGTACGGAAGCAATTGACAAAAAGATCAAGAAGGCAGAGGAAGCCGGCGTTAAGATTGCAGGTATCTGGAGTCAGGACTGGTGCGGTTGCAGAAGAACCAAGTTCGGCTATCAGGTAATGTGGAACTGGAGATACGATAAGGAAGACCAGTATTCGGATTTGCCGGAGAAGATTCAAGAATGGAATGCGAAGGGAATAAAGTTCCTCGGATATATCAATCCGTTTATCGCGTTAGAAAAAGATATCTACGAAGAGGCGAAGGCCAAGGGATATTGCGTTAAGGATAAGGAAGGAAATGACTATCAGGTAACGATAACGACTTTTCCTGCGGCAATGGTTGACTTTACTAATCCTGATGCGTATGAGTGGTACAAAGGCCTTATCAAGAACAATATGATCGGCATCGGACTCAGCGGTTGGATGGCTGACTTCGGAGAATATCTCCCTGTTGACTGTGTGCTTCACAGCGGAGAAGATCCATACGAAATGCATAACAGATGGCCGGCAATCTGGGCTAAGCTCAATTCTGAAGCAATTACGGAAGCCGGTAAGGACGGTGAAGTATTTTTCTTCACAAGAGCAGGTCATACCGAGACAATCAAGTATTCGCATCTTATGTGGAACGGAGATCAGCATGTTGACTGGTCACTTGATGACGGTATCGCGGCGGTAATTCCGGCAACACTTTCCCTCGCAATGAGCGGATTCGGAATGGCACATTCAGATGTGGGTGGCTATACAACTATGAAGAAGAGGCTTTCAAGAGATAAGGAGCTTCTTATGAGATGGGAAGAGATGAATGCATTCTCCCCTCTCTACAGATTCCACGAAGGTAACCAGCCTGTGATGAATACACAGTTTGATGATGACGAAGAGTTACTCGCTCATCTTAAGAAGTTCACGGACGTTCACATACGCCTGAGGGAGTATCTGAAGTTTCTCGTCAGTGAAAATGTTAAGAATGGCACCCCCGTTATGCGCCCTCTTTTCTATCACTATGATGAGCCTAAGGCGTATACGGAGACCTTAGAATATTTACTGGGTGAGGATATGCTTGTTGCACCTGTAGTTGATAAGGGTGCTAAGGTAAGAACCGTATATCTTCCGAAGGATAAATGGGTACACCTTTACTCAGGTAAGGAATACGACGGTGGGAATGTTCTTGTGGGAGCTCCAATCGGAGAGCCGCCGGTATTCGTAAGAAAAGATTCCATAAGATTCGAAGAACTTATGGAAGTAATCAAATAGCAGCTAGCCGGCTTTAGCAAAATACTAAATGCGGGTTAGTATATATTTAAAATATTAATAATTAATTAGGAGGAAGAGACGATGAAGTATTTCTTGGACAGTGCGAAGATTGATGAAGTAAGAGAGGCATATGATACATTTGGTATCGATGGTGTAACAACCAACCCTAACCATATTAAGCTATCAGGTAAGCCTTTTAAGGAAGTGTTAAGTCAGTTTGCTGACTTTGTAAAAGAGAAGGGTATCGAAGGCTATGAGAAGTTCCCTATCTCAGTTGAGATTAATCCTCATCTTGATAACGCTGATGATATGGTAGCTATGGGAAAAGAGATTGCGGGAATGTGCTCTAATTTCGTAATCAAGATTCCTTGCACAGAGGCAGGTGTTACCGCAGCAAGAAGACTCGAAAAGGAAGGTATCAGAACTAACGTAACATTAATATTCTCACCTTCACAGTCAATTCTTCCTATGAAGAATGGTTCGCTCTTCATCTCACCTTTCATCGGTTGGAAGGAGAATTCAGGTGAGGATTGTGTACAGTATATTGAGGACATCTGCACAATCAGAGATAACTACAATTTCGATACAGAGATTATCTGTGCAGCAGTAAGAAACGGTAAGCAGTTCAATGACTGCGCTGTATCCGGAGCAGACATCGTAACAGCCGGACTTCAGGTGTATAAGGATTCTATGTATCATCCATTCACCGACTTCGGCATGGCTAAGTTCCAAGCAGCATGGGATGCAACTGTTACAGATTAGAATTATAAGCCGGCGCATCGAAGTATAATCTTTATGACTTCGCTGATGTATTTTCTAAAACTCGACCCAAGGCTTCAGTCATAAAATCATACTCCGATGCACTCGATACAATGTATAGCCAAGCGTCGAATCAGCCAAGACCCGCTAAGCGATTTTCTGTATGAGCGTGCGGGTACTTGGTGATGAGACGCAAGATAGAGATTATAGTATAAAGGAGATTAAAAAATGAAAATAGGATTCATAGGTTTAGGAATTATGGGCGAGTCAATGTGCGAAAATATTGTTAAAAAGCATGACGACGAAGTATTCGTATTCGACTTTAACGAAGCTCAGGTAGATAAATTAGTAGGCGTTGGCGCTAAGAAATGTGCAAGCTCAACAGAAGTAGCCAAGAACTCAGACGTTATCATTTCAATGGTACCGAAGTCAGAACACTCTAAGGCAGTATATGACGAAGTAGCCAAGGTAACAGATTCTTCTAAAATCTGTATCGACATGAGTACTATCGACCCTTCTGTATCAGTAGAAATCTCTAAGATGGTTAAGGCTACGGGCGCACAGTTCGCAGACGCTCCCGTTGTTAAGTCTAAGCCCGCCGCTATCGCAGGTAAGCTCGGAATCTTCGTTGGTTGCGACGAGGATCTCTATGATAAGATTGTTCCCATCCTTTCTTACATGGGTGAGAATATTAAGAGACTCGGAGAGAACGGTGCAGGACTTGTTATGAAGATTTGTCATAACGCACTTGTATCTCAGATTCAGAACGGTGTTAACGAGATGCTCGTTCTCGCAGGTAAGAACGGTATTGACATTCCTACATTTGCAGAGTGTGTATCATTCGGCGGTGGTCAGAACTTCTATCTTGATTCCAAGAAGGATGCTCTTGCAGCTGAAGATTATACAACAGCATTTTCTGTACAGAATGAGTACAAGGATATCGGAATCTGCTTAAACCTCGCTAAGGAGTGTGGTGTTAAGGTCCCCGGCGAAGAGAATGCAATGAAGGTATACGAGGCTGCTATGGAAGCAGGCTACGGTCCTGAGGATTGGATTGCAACTTATAAGGTAGTAAGAGATTTATAAGATAAGGGAAAATGTATGAGCGATTTACTAAAGCATCTTAATGATGTTAATGATGTTAAGATTTATTCGGTGTTTGACGAGGAGTTTCGTGGGTTCGGACGTGTCCACGCGGGCTATGATTTAGAAGAGCTAACATCCTATATGGAAGAGAAAACCGTTATTCCCGATGAGGGAAACATGTATATTCCGTCCGAAGAGCCTATGGAGCTTACGCATGTTGCAAGGACTATTAAGAGCGTTATATTCGGCGGGATGCCGATTCAGATCGGTTTCTGTAACGGCAGGAATTCTACTTATAACGGATTCGAGTATCATAAGTGCTCAGAGATTAATATCGCTGTCACTGATATGATGCTTGTATTAGGCCATCTTACCGATGTAAGCCATTGCCATTTTAATAATGATGATGCAACGGTTTTCTTCGTTCCTAAGGGAACAATGATTGAGATGTTCCAGACAACACTTCATCTGTCGCCCCTTAAGGTGTGCGACGAAGGATACAAGGCTATTGTAATTCTTGCGGAAGGCACCAATACACCACTTTCTCCGAAAGAAAAAAGGGAGAGAGACAGTATAGTTACGAATCTTGCCAACAGAAATGAAGAAGATAAGGACATAGAGACGGCCCTTCTTCTCGCTCGTAACAAATGGGTAATTGCCCATCCCGAAAGAGAGCAATTGATAGATCAGGGCGCATACCCCGGAATCATCGGAGAAAATAAGGAACTGTTTTATTAAAAGGAGAAAATGATGAAACAAGATTTTCAAGTTGCATATATCCCCATAGGAGTACCAACATATCATTTAGAGACGGCACAGAAGGAATTTGATAAGTCTGTAAATCTTCTTAATGGTCTTACAGATAATCTCAAGGTTCCGAAGGAAATGCTTCTTTCAATTGATTTATTAAAGGAGTTCTTGGGACAAATCGACCCTGATTTAATTGTGCTTCAGAATATCACATTTGCCAATGCGGCATATGCATCTGAGGTTTTAAGGGCATTCGATTGTCCTGTACTTCTCTGGACACTAAGAGAGCCTGTAATCGACGGCACGAGACTTCGTCTTAATTCTCTTACGGGAGCTTATTCTGCGGCAAATGCCATAAGGTCATTTAGAAATGAGCCTTTCCCATATGTATTCGGATCTCCGGAAGAGGAAAATGTTAAGGCTAAGATAGACGCAGTAATTAAGGCTGCTAAGGTTAAGAAGTCTATGAGAGAACTTAATATGGCAGCAGTCGGTCATACGCCACAGGGCTTTGGTTTTGGAAGAGCAATGGATGCTGAGATGATGTCAACATTCGGTGTTAACCTTCTCTCTATTGAGGCAAGGGAGCTTATTGATGTTGCCAAGACATATTCCGATGAGGAAGTGGATGAGTTCATTAATGATGCTAAGTCAAGAATGAACGGCCTCGATAATATGCCGGAGAACAACGTAAAAGATTTCGCAAGATTATATAAGTCATATAAAGAATATGTGGAGAACAATAATATCAAGGCTCTTGCATCAAGATGCTGGCCGGATTTCTTCACTGCATACGGAACGCCTGTCTGCGCAGTGCTTGCAATCCTTAACGACTTGGGAGTTGCGGCAAGTTGCGAAGCCGATACATACGGAGCGCTTTCTATGTATGTGGGAATGGAGCTTACGAACAGTCCCGTATTTTTCGGAGATCCGGTATCAATGGATGAGAAGGAAAATACCATAACACTTTGGCACTGCGGAACAGCGGCATGCACTCTTGCGAGAGAGGATAACGCTGAGGTTGGAGTTCATTGTAACCGTAAGATCGGACCCACACTTGAATTCGGATGTAAGCCCTGCGAGAAAGTGACAATGTTCAGAATCGGAATTGATTCTAAAGGAGAGTTCCGTTTCTTCATTGCAAAAGGTAAAGCTCTTGACAAGCCAAAGCAGTTCTATGGAACATCAGTTGTTGTTGAGACTGAAAACGATGCTGCAACAATCGTTAATGACAGTGTTCGCGCAGGCTTCGAGCCTCACTTCGTACTTTGCTACGGAGATATTGCAAAGGAGCTTAATGCGCTTGCGGATATGCTTAATATCACAGCGATTAACATGTAATATCAGGGAACAAAGAATTAATGCTATTATTGAAAACGTAATAGCATTATTTCTTTGTAACCCTATTTCTAAGGAGTAACTATGAATCGTAACGGCATCAACATGGCCCGTGTAAAAAAACAGAATAGAAGCCTTGTTCTCAGGTATATGAACTCTCATAGTAACGCATCTCGTAAGGAAATTGCGGAGGCTACCGGTCTTACTCCCGCAGCCGTTACCCAGATTTGTAACGACTTTCTTGATATGGGATTAATTAAGGAGTGCGGTACCGACGATGACGAGGCGAAAGGAGCCGGTCGCCGTAAGGTTAAGGTGCAGATTAATCGTGATTATGCCTACATTATCGGTATCAACATCGAACTCGAGAATACGTATGTCGTTATTACAGATCTCTCAGGAAATGTGTATTCCAGCAGTAGGCTTAACACGTCTGAAGCCAAGGATATTGACGCATTTATCGATAGAATAGCACAGAGTATAGATGCTGCCTTTAAGCTTAACCCGGATATGAAAGAGAAGGTTATAGGCGGCTGTGTATCGATTGTCGGTAAGGTTGACAGGGAGAGAGGCGTGTCCCTTCACGCATACGGCATCTGGGATGAAGAGGTTTCTCTATGTGAAATGTTAGAACAGCGCTTGGGATTTACATTTATCATAGAGAACAATATGGACGCTTTCGCCAATGCTGAGATAATATACGGAACGGGAAGTATCTATGATAATGTGCTGGTGATTAAATGGGCGCCCGGTGTCGGTTGCAGTATCATTATTGATAATAAGATATATGAAGGCCGTAACGGAAGGAGTGCGGAGCTTGGCCATTTTATTGTAGAGAAGAACGGTAAGAAATGCTTCTGCGGGCGAAAGGGTTGTCTTGAGACCAAAATATCCGTAAGAGCTATGGAAGAGAAGAAAAGATTCGACGTAGAAAACTTCGCTGATGTATATGAGGATTTCGATGATGAAATCGATCTATTCGCAAGGACGCTTGTTAATACCATGTCCATATTAGAGCCTAACAGAGTAGTGCTAAGCGGTAAACTTTTCGCTGATAAAAATGTTAGAGAAAGGTTCGTTGAGCACTGCATGTCTTACGATAGTAGATATAACGAAAAAAGAATCCTACATAGTTCCCTCGCGTATCGAGAGAACTATATAGGACCCATCGCCACTTACATAGAAAGAGAACTTTTCTAATACGCGTCTATTCTCCAATCTACTGCGTTAATCGTCTATAATATCATCAATATCCTTAAATCCTAAGTTTCTTGTTACAATCGTCACCGCATCCCCGAGCTTAATGCAGTCATTTCCCTTCGGGACGATGAATTCGTCCTTTCTTCTTATGAATCCAACCACAGTACCCTTTTTAAGGGAAAGGTCCTTAAGTAAAATGTCGGTTGCTTTTGAAGCCTGGTTAATCTTGAATTCCAATACTTCTACACGCCCATCATACATATGATATAAGGCTTCGATTTTACTGCCGGAAGCACTTTTCATGGCTCTTGCATAAGCAACGATAGCTTCCGTCGTGATATTCCTCGGAGAAATGGCAGTTCCTGCATGAAGATCTCTTATAGTTTGCTCGAAGGAACCTCTGTCAAGCTTCAGTATTATCTTGGCGCTGGAGTTTGCTTTTGCGTGGAGGGAGAGAATAACATTTTCCTCATCAATTCCTGTAAAGGGAACGAATGCCTGGGCGTCCTGTATGCCTTCCTCAAGGAGCAGTCCTTCATTGGAACCGTCGCCGTGAATTATAATGGCATCCGGTAAAAGCTCACTTAGTAAATTACATGTCTCGATATCACGTTCTATTATTTTTACGTTAATCTTATTTTTGATTAATTCTTTTGCTAGGAAATATGACGCTTTTCCACCGCCCACTATCAAACAGTTTTTAACCTTGGGGTTACTGATTCCCATTTTCTTGAAGAATGGTCTTACATCCTTCTTGGGAGCAATCATACTTATGTGGTCGTTTTCTTCCACGACGAAATCTCCGCCCGGAATAAATATCTCATCGGTCTTTCTTCTGTGTACTGCCGCTATGATGAATTGGCCCGGAATGGCGTTGTCTATCTCGGATACGGTACGGTTTAAGTAAAGACATTCTTTAGGGAGACTGAATTTGACAAGTTCAACCATACCTCCGCCGAGAACCGTCACATCATATGCGGCGGGAAGACTTAGAATTCTTGAAGCTTCAATTGCGGCCTCCATTTCGGGATTTATAATCATAGTGATTCCCAGGGTTTTCTTAAGTAGGTGCAGACTCTCCGTATACACTGGAGTTCTTACTCTTGCAACAGTGGGAATGTCTTTTATGGCTTTTACAAGTGTGCAGAAGAGCAGATTAAGTTCGTCGGATTTGCTTACGGCAATGAACATGTCGGCGTTTCTTATGTCGGCATCTCTTAAGACTTCTTCAGAAGCACCGTTACCGGTAATGCCGCGAATGTCATATTTGTTAACAAGGTCGCTTACCCTGTCCGCATTTTTATCGATTACGGCAATTGCAAAATCTTCCTGATATAGCATGGATACTATTTTTTCGCCGACTTTACCGCATCCCGCAATCACCACATAAGGTCTCTCAGCCATTGTTTCTACCTCTTGTTATTTTTCTGTATATTATATCAATGCTTTCATCTAATGATTTGTCATTGAGATCAACAATAATTGTAGCATATTTTTTATATAATGTGCTTCTCTCTTTAAAAACATCTTTAAGATTTTGTTCTGCTTTATGCACGATACCTCGCTTGTCAAGATCCGGAATGCGTTCTTCCAATGCTTCATAGTTGGTCCGAAGATAAATAATTTCTCCGATTTCCTGAAAATGTTTCATCGCATTTTCACCGTATACGGCGCTCCCGCCTGTGGCGATGATGGTATCTGACGGATTAATGGAAGAATTTATCTCGTCTTCTTTCTTCAAAAAGCCTTCCGTACCCAGTTCCTCAATAAGAGTGGATAGTTTCTTTCCTGTTTCTTTTTGTATTTCTATATCCGAATCAATAAAAGAATAGCCCAGTTTCTTCGCAAGAATGACGCCGATAGTACTCTTCCCGCTTGCAGGCATTCCGATAAGTGTGTAGTTCATAGTATTATCCTCCGCTGTTATTATACTACCTTTCTTAAAAAATGCATAGAAAAATACCCTAAGTGTAACGTCGAATCAGCCAAGACCTTTTTCGAAACATTGAACGGTATGTTCAGTTGAGAAAAAGGTGCTTGGTAATGAGACGTATGTATTACCTAGGGTACCTTTCTGTTTATTTAAGAAATTTAGGAGTCTTGTTATAAGCTTACGTCAATACTGTTACCAAGCTTCTTCGCATATGCCGATAATTCCTTCATATAGGCTGAGTCTTTTCCGAATAATTCTTTATATTGATCGGGGGAAATGTTGCTGGCCGCAGTAGAGCTTATTGTCATATATCCGTTCTTTACGGAGATGCCGAGACTCTTAAGTTCAGAAGAATACTTTTCCGTAAGATTTTTAATCTTACTTGCGGCATTGAAGCTTTGACCGCTTTTCAGAGAGGAGGTCGAAGAAACAGTGTAATTGTATGCGTCAGCAAAGGACTTAAGTGTCTTCTGGAACTTCTCTTTATTAGTCTTGGAATCATCGTCAAAGTTAAACGAACTGAAAGTCTTAGTAGCTTTATTAAGCGCAGAAGAATCCGCAACGATAAGCCTCGTAGTCGGTGCTTCAGTACGATTATTCTTAACGCTGAGTGACCTGTCAATTGAATATAGATTCCTTAGATATACGTTGTTCGTAACACTAAAACTTGCCATCCTAATCTCCTTCCGGGATTTTTCCGTTTCCTTGTTATATATATCGGACGAAACATGGAAAATGTTAACGCATTTCCGAGGGTTGAAATTATTCTATATTGTGAAAAATTAAGCGCGTGAAATCGTATGTAAGAATTTGCGGAAGGGCTCAAAATGATGTAGAATAGGAGAATGTAAAGTAATAGAAAAACTAATCGAGGAGCTTAATAAATAATGAAAAGAATTACAACTCAAAAGGTACTTGCTGTCATTATTATAAGTGTAATGATAATAAGCCTGTTATCATATATAAATATTACATCAAGAGCCGAGTAATAAAGTGAAGGTGTCTGATGAGAGATTACTTGCAGGTATAGAGGCCTATAATAACGGAGAATATGAGGCAGAATATCTTGGCATACTTAACTACGGCAAGGAAGGTGTTGATAAGGATCACAAGAACGATTTCTCGTACAGGTTCAATATCAATGGTATTGAAGTAACATACAAGATGTACAATGGAACTTTAGATGCAGAAGGTAATTATGATTATCCACTTCAAAATCGATAGAAGGAAGGCTATCCTTACAAGATTACTGTAAAGGATTCGGTAGTTACTGATGTAACAGAGCTTCCATCAGAAGATGTTCCATTTGCGCCACAGTCTATTGGAGTACCGGGTGAGAAG
>CAJODN010000012.1 GCA_905233695.1 uncultured Lachnospiraceae bacterium
GAAGATAATATACAATAAGATTAAAGCGGATGTAGCGCATATACTAAGCGAGCTATGCAAGAGGAAAGGCATAGAAATAATAGAAGCCGAAGCATGCCCGGATCATATTCACATGTTTGTTAGGATACCACCAAAGTATAGTGTTTCACAGATAATGGGATATTTGAAGGGAAAGAGTTCTCTAATGTTATTTGAAAGGCACGCAAACCTTAAATATAAATATGGTAATAGACATTTTTGGTGCAGAGGATATTATGTTGATACGGTAGGTAAAAATGCAAAGAAAATTGAAGAGTATATTCGTAATCAATTAAAAGAAGATTTAGAATATGACCAAATGACACTTAAAGAGTATATAGACCCGTTTACGGGTGAGCCGGTGAAATAGGGTGTATCGATGACTCTTTAGAGTCTACCAGAGAATGTAGTGCGGAAGGCGGACTATTCAGTGCCTCTTTAGAGGCAGGCAGGGAACAGCGGCTTATAGCCGCAGAACAAACCACCGGCTAAGCCGGTGGTAATGATTTACGAAAAAGAAATATATTCTTGACACCCTATAATATAGGGTTTATTATAATGGTAAGAGGTGGAATTATATGGGCGCACATAATGAAGAATTAGAACAAGGATTAATAGAAGCGGTAGACAATGAACAAGACACTCTGGAAGCAAGAGAGACTACCTATGTTATTGAGCCGGTACAAGAGTTCTCCGGTATGGAGATTAGGCAGATTCGAAGGGATGCCGGAATGACGCAAGTTGTATTTGCATACTATATGGGAGTATCTAAGAAGACGGTAGAAGCATGGGAGGGAGGAAGAACTCATCCCACAGGACCGGTGTTTAGATTGCTGAATATTCTCAAGAAGCAAAATGAGGAGTCGTGTAAGTACGTTATTGATGAAAGAACTGAAGATAAGCATGATAATATAGCACTTATATATTGAGCCGAAAGATAGAAGTATGACTACATTGAATTTTGGGCGAAATAAGAGATATAAAGAATTCAAGTATGCTTTGTATGAAGGTTTTCCGAATGAGTTCGATTTACTGGCTTACGGTGGAAAAAGAGATTTGGCAGCAATAAGAAAAGCACCTATATGGAGACAGATTGAGAAAGACGGAGTTACTATATATGACCAAGGAGCAGAAGAATAGCATAATATTGGTTGAATGTCAGATAGAAGTATAAATAAGGACGATTTATTGAAGTTTATGGAACCTTGCAATAGTTTTGATGAAGAGAATAAAGTGATAATTGGACATGATTATGGTCATGCAGTATGGGTTCAAGTAGTAAAGGTAACTGATACAGATAAAATACTAGACGATGACATAGCGCCTGTGGGTGAAGAAATATCTGTTGAGAAATGTTTTTTTGATAGCGTATGTAAGGATTATTTCTTGGAAGTATTTGATGCAGAAATGTCGGAGAATAAGCATCGATACACTTATGCGTTTAGCGATGAAGGAAGATATTTGACCCGATTCGAAGAAGAGATCCTTGAACCTAATTTCTTTACATATGAACAAATCGAGCAAATTATCGAGCGAATGGGAGGCGAGCCTAAACTATTGACATTTACAAGATATATGAAGAGTATTATGGCACATAATAGTGATGAGAAGTTGGTGTCTGTGATGAGCTAAGATTCACCGATAGATTATCGTATGTACATATATGGTAATTGACAGTAATTAATTCATGTTATATAATAATTGTACAAAACGTACAACTTGTACATTATATGATTCGGGTATTATTTTGGAGGTGAATTCCTATGGTAGTTGAAGAATATTATCAAAATGCCAGTGATGTGAGAAAGAATTGGAGTATGACTATAGATTCAGTCGTTCATGAGAGACCGGTGTTTGTAAATAGGACGCATGATAGAGTCACAATTATGGATATGAATGTATTGTCGGAATTATTAGCAAACTATAATTACCATGTTGTCCTAGATAAAGAGGATGATGGAAGTGTTACGGGGTTTGTTGAAGAATTAGACTTGGTGGAGAATGCGCCTTCCAAGGATGAGTGTCTAAGCAAGATTGTCCTTGGTATGAAGGATTATGCGAGTGATTTCTATTCGGATTTTAATTATTGGTCGAAAGCACCCAATAGGGAACACCATGTGCCATATATTCTCAAATTACTTATAAGCGATACAGAAGAAATCATGGAGGATATTGTATGCCGAGATGGAAAGAATTAAAGCGATTCTGTGATAATGATAACTGGGAATTATATAAGGATACTGATCATTACTATTACAGAAAGAAATTAGACGATGGTACAGTGTTATATACAAAAGTATCTAAGGGGAGTGGAGAAATTCACCATAGGTTATGGCTTAGAATAAGAAATCACCAATTGAAAGTGACTCAGGAGTATTTTAACAGTAAAATATAGTATGCTTAAAAAAGGGACTCTCATGAGTCCCTTTTGCATTAACTATTTCTTATTCTCATTCTTAAGCTCGTTCATCTTCATGGCTCTTACCTGAAGCGGTAATCCCCAGAGGGTGATGAAGCCGTCGGCATCGTGGTGGTCATACATATCGCCTGTTGTAAAGCTTGCAAGCGTCTCAGAATAGAGAGAGTAGGGTGATGTGGTTCCGGCCTTTATTATATTTCCCTTATATAGTCTGAACTTAACCTCGCCGGTAACAACTTCCTGTGTCTTCTCAACGAATGCGCAGATTGCTTCGCGAAGGGGAGTAAACCATTTTCCTTCATATACAGTCTGGGCAAGCTGTGAACCTAACTTCTTCTTGGCTTCCATTGTGTCTCTGTCAAGCACAAGCTCTTCAAGCTGGTCGTGTGCTTCCATAAGAATCGTTCCGCCGGGAGTCTCATATACACCGCGGGACTTCATTCCGACAACGCGGTTCTCAACGATATCTACAATTCCCACACCGTGCTTACCGCCGAGTCTGTTAAGCTCTCTTATTATATCAGAGACCTTCATCTCAACGCCGTTAACGGTCTTGGGAATTCCCTTTTCGAATGTTATTGAGACTTCTTCCGGCTCATCCGGAGCATTTTCCGGAGTGACGCTGAGGACAAGCATATGTTCGTAATTAGGAGCAGCGGAAGGATCCTCAAGCTCAAGTCCTTCATGGGAAATGTGCCAGAGATTCCTGTCACGGCTGTATGACTGGTCGTTTCCGAAGGGAAGGTCGATTCCGTGAGCGTGACAATAATCAATCTCGGCTTCACGAGAATCCATGCCCCACCTGTCGTCTCTCCAGGGAGCGATAACTTTGATGTCGGGAGCAAGGGCTTTGATGCTAAGCTCGAATCTTATCTGGTCATTACCTTTACCGGTAGCGCCGTGGCAGATTGCAACAGCATTTTCCTTACGAGCAATTTCAACAAGCTTCTTAGCAATTATCGGTCTTGCCATAGCTGTTCCCATAAGGTACTTATGCTCGTATACCGCACCTGCCTGAACGCAGGGCATAATATATTCATCACAGAATTCGTCAACAATATCTTCTATATATAGCTTGGCGGCGCCTGAGAGTCTTGCTCTCTCCTCAAGTCCGTCAAGCTCTTCGCCTTGTCCGCAATCGATGCAACAACAGATAACATCATAGTCGAAGGTCTCCTTGAGCCAAGGGATAACCGCCGTAGTATCAAGTCCACCCGAGTATGCCAATACAACTTTTTCCTTCATAATCATTCACCTTTCTTTGTTAAATGTTTTATGTAAATAATATACCTTATATTAAGATTCTGTGCAAGTGGAAAATATACATAAAATATCAATAATTATGCACATTTACACGGGAGAAATAACGAAAGTGTGTAAATTATTGAATAATTATGCGAAAATAATGCAAAACTATTCAATAAAATGCTTTACCTTACGATAGAAATATAGTATGATACTATTCAGAACCAAGGCAATTTTTTTAGGAGTATTACCAGATAGGAGAAAATGAAATGATTAAAGCAGGAATAATCGGATCAACCGGATATGCAGGTAACGAGCTGGTAAGGCTCCTTATGAATCATCCCGAGGTTGAGATTAAGTGGTACGGCTCAAGAAGCTATGTTGATGAGAAGTACGCTTCTATATATAAGAACATGTTCGACCTTGTGGAGGACAAATGTCTTGATGATAATATCGAGAAAATGTCTCGCGAAGTTGATGTGATATTTACCGCAACACCCCAGGGATATCTTGCGGGAATTCTTACGGAGGATATTCTGTCTAACGCGAAGGTAATTGACCTTAGCGCTGACTACCGTATCAAGGATGTTGCCACTTACGAGAAATGGTACGGGATTACTCATAAGAGCCCTGAGTTTATCGAGGAAGCGGTGTACGGACTATGTGAGATTAACAGAGACAAGGTTAAGTCGGCAAGGCTTATCGCCAACCCCGGTTGCTATACAACATGTTCAATTCTTACGGCGTACCCGTTGGTTCGCGATGGGCTTATTGACGTGGACACTCTTATTGTTGATGCCAAGTCAGGAACTTCCGGTGCCGGTCGCGGTGCCAAGGTGCAGAACCTTTACTGCGAGGTCAATGAGAATATCAAGGCTTACGGTGTGGCTACGCACAGGCACACTCCTGAGATAGAAGAGCAATTGGGATATGCATGTGGGGGAAATGTTAATATTAACTTCACGCCCCATCTTGTGCCTATGAACAGAGGAATCCTTGCAACGGAATATGCTTCACTTAAGAAAGTGAATCTGCCTGACGGAAGTGTTGGCTATCCCGATGAAGAAATGATTCGCGACTCATACAAGAAGTACTATAAGGACGAATACTTTATAAGACTTCTTGAAAAGGGAATGAATCCGGAGACACGCTGGGTTGAAGGAAGTAACTTCGTTGATATTAATTTTGTAATTGATGAGCGCACCAATCGTGTGATAATGATGGGTGCTCTTGATAATATTTGTAAAGGTGCGGCAGGGCAGGCTGTCCAAAACATGAACATTATGTTTGGGTTTAAGGAGAGTGAAGGGCTTGAATTAATCCCAATGTGCTAGGAGAAACATATGCAAGACATTACAATACGCCCAATGACAAAAGAAGATTACGCCGGAGCCTACAAGCTCTGGGAGTCGATTCACGGCTTCGGACTTCTGTCTGTTGACGACAAGGAAGAGAGAATCCACGAATTCATTGACAGGAATCCGGGACTCTCGGTTGTTGCCGAGAAGGATAATGAAGTTGTTGGTACAATTCTCTGTGGTCACGACGGCAGAAGAGGAAGCTTCTATCACGTGTGTGTAAGGGAAGATCTTAGAAGACAAGGTATCGGTAAAGCAATGTCGGTAGCATGTATGAGAGCACTTAAGGATGCAGGCATTGGCTACGTATCCCTTAATTCTTTTAAGAGAAATTCTCTGGGTAACAGCTTCTGGAGCGGTGAGGGATATAAGCTAAGAGACGATTATAATATGTATGATTTTCTTCTTAATGAGGAGAATATTACGAAGTTTAACTCTTGAATTCTCTTTTTGAATAAAGCTGATTCGAATTGCAATCGGGGGAATTCGAGCAGATTTGTTGAGGTGACAATTATGGAACATATAGACGGAGGCGTCACAGCGGCGCAGGGTTTTAAGGCGGCGAGTACAGCTGCCAATATAAAATACGAAAACAGGGACGACATGGCTCTTATTTATTCGGAAGAGGTGTGCAAGGTTGCCGGCACATTTACCGGGAATGTGGTTAAGGCGGCACCCGTTACATGGGATAGTACGATTGTAAAAAATAACCTCGGCGTTCAAGCGGTTGTTGTTAATTCGGGAATCGCCAACGCTTGTACCGGAGACGAGGGAATCGAGATGTGCATTAAGACAGCGATGGCTGTGTCAGGTGCGCTTCATATTCCGTACGAAGGCGTACTTGTTGCATCAACCGGCGTTATCGGAATGCCCATTCCTCTTGATAAGATTCAGGCGGGAATTAAGGCTCTTGTTCCGAAGCTTTCATACGAAAACACATCGGGAACCGATGCGGCCAAAGCGATTATGACAACAGATACGATTCCGAAGGAAGTGGCCGTGACTGTCGAGATTGGCGGTAAGACTGTTACCGTTGGCGGAATGTCTAAGGGTAGCGGAATGATTCATCCTAATATGTGTACCATGCTGGCATTTGTGACGAGTGACGTTAACATTACGAAGGAGATGCTGGATAAGGCGCTCCATATTGTTGTGGATGACACTTACAATATGATTAGTGTGGATGGCGATACATCAACCAACGACACCTGCCTTCTCCTTGCTAACGGTAAGGCGGGTAATCCTGTTATTGATAAGGAAGGCGAGGACTTCGATGCGTTTTTTGAGGCGCTGATGGAGGTTAATAAGACACTTGCCAAGATGATGGCAGGTGACGGCGAAGGTGCCAGCGCCCTATTCGAAGTGAAGGTCATTAATTCTGATACTGTGGAAAATGCTAAGACTTTAGCCAAGTCAGTTGTCACATCTTCACTTACTAAAGCTGCGATATACGGCCACGATGCCAACTGGGGCAGGATTCTCTGTGCCCTCGGTTATAGCGGTGTTGATTTCAATCCTGAAAATGTGGATTTGTATTTCGAGAGTAAAGCAGGAAAGATACATATTGTAAGTAAGGGCGTTTCAACGGGATACAGTGAAGAGGAAGCAACTAAGATACTTTCAGAGGACGCAGTGACAGCCATATGTGATATGCATATGGGAGACGCAAAAGCAACAGCCTGGGGCTGCGACCTGACACACGAGTATGTAAGTATTAATGCAGACTATAGGTCCTAATATAAGTATGGCAGGACACTTGATGTGTAACTATAAATATATAGTTACACAGCAAGTGTTAAGATAAAGACTAAAAGGAAAGGAACCATATTATTATGACTGACAAAAACATGCAGGAAGTTATGCAAAAAGCCGCAGTGCTGGTAGAGGCACTACCTTATATACAGCGCTTCAACCGCAAAATAATCGTAGTAAAATACGGCGGTAGTGCCATGCTTGACGAAGAGCTTAAGCAGAACGTAATCCAGGACGTAACCCTTTTAAAGCTCGTAGGCTTCAAACCCATTATCGTACACGGCGGCGGTAAAGATATCAGCAAATGGGTAGAGAAGAGCGGTGAGACTCCGGAGTTCGTTAACGGCCTTCGTAAGACCGATGCCAACACTATGGAGATAGCCGAGATGGTCCTTAACAGGGTTAATAAGTCGCTTGTGTCAATGGTGCAGGAGCTTGGAGTTAACGCTATCGGTATAAGCGGTAAGGACGGCAATCTGCTTACTGTTGAGAAGAAGCTTTCAGAAGGTAAGGATATAGGCTACGTAGGAGAGATTACGAAAGTAAATACCAAGATTCTTTTTGACTTACTTGAGAAGGACTTCCTTCCCATTGTATGTCCTATCGGTCTTGATAAGAATTTCGATACATATAATATTAATGCTGATGATGCAGCATGTGCAATTGCCAAGGCTGTGGAGGCTGAGAAGCTTGCGTTCCTCACTGATACTTCGGGAGTTCTTAGGGATGCAGAAGACGAGAGTTCGCTTATATCGGAACTTACAATAAGTGAAGCAAGACTTCTTATTGACGACGGAACTATCAAGGGCGGAATGATACCTAAGATGTTAAGCTGTATGGATGCCATTTCAGACGGAGTAGGTCGCGTGCATATCCTTGACGGACGTGTAGCACATTGCCTCCTCCTCGAAATATTTACTAATAAAGGTATTGGTACTGCTATTCTTGGAGATGGAGCTGACAGATATTATAGAGGATAGGATATTAACGCAATCACTTTCCGGCTAAGCGGAAAGTGATATATATTAAGAAAGAAGGCAAGCTATGAACTCAAAGGAAATAATAGATCTTACAGAACAGAACTGCTTCCATGTCTACAACCGTTTCAACGTGGTGTTCGATCACGGTGATGGAGTAACTTTGTACGACGTAGAAGGTAAAGCGTATCTCGATTTTGCTTCCGGAATCGGAGTAAATGCTTTCGGTTATAACAATAAGAAATTCAACGACACTATAACTCGGCAACTTGGGAAGTTATATCACATTTCCAATCTATATTATCATCCTATGCTCGCCGAAGCTTCTAAGAAGCTCTGTGAAGTGAGCAAAATGGACAAGGCATTCTTCACGAATTCCGGTGCCGAGGCAGTTGAAGGTGCTATTAAGACTGCGAAGAAATATGCGTATAATAAGAACAATCGAAGCGGTTACGGCATTGTGGCTATGGATAGTTCCTTCCATGGTCGTACCGTCGGTGCGCTTTCCGTTACCGGAACAGAGGCGTATAGGACACCCTTCCTTCCGCTTATGGATAAGGTTGATTTTGCGACGTTTAATGACTTAGGTTCTGTTAAGGATGCTGTGGATGATGACACCTGTGCGATTATTGTAGAGCCTGTTCAAGGAGAGGGCGGTGTAACACCTGCCAATAAGGAATTCTTAGAGGGCGTGAGAGCACTCTGTGATAAGAAGGATATCCTTCTTATATTTGATGAGATTCAATGCGGAATGGGGCGTACAGGAAGCATGTATGCTTGTCACGGATACGGCGTCAAGCCTGATATTCTTCTTACGGCCAAGGCACTCGGCGGAGGTCTTCCCATCGGTGCATTTCTTGTGACAGATAAGGTGGCGAAGAGTAGTCTTACCCCCGGAGATCACGGAACAACTTACGGCGGCAACCCGCTCTGCACGGCTGCGGTTAAGGCGTCTATTGAGATTATGACCGCTGATGGTTTACTTGAAAATGTGAATTCTCTCACCCCGTATCTTGAGTCGAAGTTAGATGAAGTAGTGAAAGATTGTAAATGTGCCAAGAGCCACCGTGGTAAAGGCTTTATGCAAGGTATTGTTCTTGACGAGAGCGTGAAGGCAGGAGATGTAGTGAAAGCCTGCCTTGAGAAAGGCCTTGTAGTTCTGTCGGCCGGCGGTAATGTATTAAGGCTTCTTCCTCCGCTTGTAATAAGTAAGGCTGATATCGATAAGGCGATTGCTATCATTAAAGAAGTGCTTGCGGTCGAGCAATAGTAGTATTCTGCGCCAATTCGAAAAAAGCCCTTGACAAACAAATAATAAGTGATAGAATAAACATATGAACAGATATTCATATGTTTATTTTTTATGGAGGAGAGATTATGAAGAAAAGTTATAAGATTGAAGTAGATTGCGCTAATTGCGCCAACAAGATGGAAGAAGCCGCTAAGAATACAGCGGGTGTTAAGGACTGCGTTGTCAACTATATGACACTTAAGATGAAGGTGGAGTTCGATGAAGGTGCAGAGCCTTCGGAAGTTATGCAGGAAGTCCTTAAGAATTGTAAGAAGGTAGAGGATGAGTGTGAGATTTATCTCTAGGCAGGTAGTCAGAGCATTCGGATACGCTAAGACACGACATAGTAATTAAGAGCGTGCGGACCTTATGGAGAAAATGTTATGAACAAAAAGCAAAAGACTAACCTAATCAGAATAATAGTAACAGCTATCCTATTAATCGGACTGTACCTACTTCTTTTGACAGAGCTTGTATTTCCGGAAGGAACAATTAATCCTTGGATAGAAAGACTGGTATTCCTTGTTCCTTATGGTATTATCGCTTACGATATTCTTTGGAAGTCTGTTAAAGGCATATCAAAAGGTCAGATATTTGATGAGAATTTTCTTATGGGAATTGCGTCCCTGGGCGCATTTATAATGGGAGAATGTGTAGAAGGTGTAGCGGTGGTATTATTCTATCAAGTCGGAGAATTATTCGAAAGCTATGCCATCGGTAAGAGTCGGAAGAACATATCCGAGCTTATGGATATAACGGAAGATGTGGCTTATGTGGTAGAAGACGGAGAAGTTGTTAAGACCGATTCCGACGAGGTTGAGATAGGAACAATTATCGAAGTTAAGCCCGGAGATAAGATTCCACTCGACGGTGTTATTGTTGAAGGAACAAGCGTCCTTGATACAGCGGCTCTTACGGGTGAGAGTAAGCCTATCGATGTTAAGACGGGTGATACGGTCTTAAGCGGTTCCATTAATATGTCTTCCGTAATAAGGCTTGAGACCACGGCTGAGTTCGACGAGTCAACCGCATCCAAGATTCTTGAACTTGTTGAGAATGCAAGTTCCAAGAAGTCGAAGTCAGAGAATTTTATATCGAAATTCGCAAAATACTATACTCCGATTGTCTGTGGTTTAGCTCTTGTACTTGCAATTGTTCCGCCACTCATTAGCGGTCTTATTCTTGGGGATGGTTACACATTTGCAACATGGGTATATCGTGCCCTTACATTCCTTGTAATCAGTTGTCCTTGTGCACTTGTTATATCGGTCCCCCTAAGCTTCTTCGCGGGAATCGGCGGTGCCAGCTCCAAGGGTGTTATGATTAAGGGTTCGAACTACCTTGAGATGCTAAGTATGGTTGATACGGTGCTCTTCGATAAGACCGGTACACTTACCAAGGGTAACTTCACCGTGACGAAAGCGTACTCTCTTGTGGATGGTTCAAGCGACCCTGCGAGACAAGGAAGTGTCAGTCTTCTTAAGTACGCGTCTTCGGCGGAGTATTACAGCAACCATCCGATTGGTCTTAGTCTGGTAAATGCGTATGCAAAAGTCAAGGTGAATGAGGATTCGTCTGACAACAGTGTCGGCGCAGGTGAGATGACATTGGATGATGCTAAAGCATTTCTCATAAAACCGGAAAATGTAGAAAATGTAAGCGGAAAAGGAATCATTGCTGACGTCGAAGGTAAGAAGATTGCGGTCGGTAACATGCCTCTTATGGAATCGACCGTTAATGATAAAGGTAGCATCAAGAAGGCGGAAGAAATCGGTACCATAGTATATGTAAGTATTGATGGCACATTTGCCGGATACATTGTTATAAATGATGAGATTAAGGAAGAGAGTTATGACGCGATAGCAGACCTTTATAAAGCAGGTGTTAAAGATGCAGGAATTCTTACAGGTGATGAGGAAGCTATTGCTATGGACATTGCGGAGAAAATTGGGCTTAGCAAGGTTAGAGCGAAGCTTCTTCCCCAAGATAAGGTTCAGGCAGTGGAGGATGAGATTAATTCCGGCTCTAAGGTTGCATTTGTCGGTGACGGAATTAATGACGCACCGGTTCTTATGAGAGCGGATGTGGGTGTTGCAATGGGAGCACTTGGTTCAGATGCCGCAATCGAAGCCAGCGACATTGTCCTTATGGATGACGACCCTCGTAAGGTAAGTCTTTCGATTCGTATCGCCAGGAAATGTATGAGAATAGTGTACGAGAATATTTACTTCTCGATTGGCATTAAGTTTATTGTGCTGATTTTGGGAGCCCTTGGAATTGCAACCATGTGGATGGCAATTTTCGCGGATGTAGGTGTTATGATTCTTGCTGTGCTTAATGCAGTAAGGTGTCTTAGGATAAAGTAAGGAGCTAACGATGAATATACCAAGTGAAGAATTGTTAATAGACTTAGCCGATCTATATAAGGTCTTCGGCGACTTTTCCCGAATCAGAATACTATACGTTCTGATGGAGCAGGAGATGCCGGTGCAGAAGATTGCCGGCGCTCTTGACATGACACAGTCCGCAGTCTCACACCAGCTTAAGATTCTTAAGCAGAACAAGCTTGTCCGTGCAAGACGGGAAGGCAAGTCAATGTTCTACTCTATTGCCGACGAGCATGTAAGAACTATTCTCGATATGGGCAAGGAGCATTTGGAAGAGTAAAAATACACATTTTTAAAAGCGACGGGGATATACTCCGTCGCTTTTTTATACCCTTTTCACATATGTAAAAGCGTCACTTTGTTAAGATATACAAAAATTAATTAAAGGCTTGAAATAATCATTTAAAAGTGTAAAATACTTGTATACGGGACAGGTGTCCAATATAATAGGTTGAGTGAAAAACCTGATTAAAGAGAGGAGACAGTAATGGAACAAACAGCGAAGCAAAATAAGCTTAGTGCAGGTAACGTCATAGGTTATGCACTCGGCGATACAGGTGGAGTGCTGGCGTTTGGTGTAATCAGTACATTCCTTAATATGTACTATACCGATGTATTCGGCATTAATCCTGCGCAACTTACAATTTTGTTTTTAGTGGCAAGAGTATGGGATGCAATTAACGACCCTATTATGGGTAGCTTCCTTGACCGCTTAAAGCCGCGTAGGACAGGACGATTCCGTCCATGGATTTATTTCTTTTCATTCCCTATGATGCTCTCACTATTCCTTATCTTTTTGCCGGTACAGGAATGGTTCGGATTATCAGGTAATCAGTTATTGATATACGCATATATCACATACATTTTCTATGGAATGATGTATACGGGAGTTAATATTCCGTACGGTTCTATGGCAACGGTTATGACTAATGATATCAAGCAGAGATCTACACTTTCCATGGCTCGTACAGTCGGTGCAGGTTTCGGTACAATGGCAGGCTCTGTAATCTTCCCGATGGTTGTATATACAGTTGCTTCTAACGGTGCTAAATACCTTGATGGTCATAAGCTTTTTGCAGCAACACTTATTATAGTCGGTTTCCAATTTGTTGCATATCAGCTTAACTTCAGACTTACTAAGGAGACAGTTGTTCCCGAAGTTAAGAAAGAGAAGGCAAGCGTTGGTAAGACACTTAAGTCACTTATGAAGAACCGTCCGTTCGTAACATTATCACTTGCAAGTATGCTTCTTATTGCAGGAAATATGTTTACCAATACTGCTAACGGATACTTACTTAAGAACTTTTACGAGACTCCGGGATTACAGGCACTTGTACCGGTTGCAACATATCTTCCTATGGCAATTTCAATACCGTTCCTTAATAAGCTGGTAATGAAATTCGGTAAGAAAGAGCTCTGCGGATTTGGTGCATTTATTGCGGCAGGTGCATATCTTGTTATGTGGATATGGCAGATTCCCAATCCGTATATATTCTTAGGATTCTTATTTATTACAGGTATCGGACTTTGCTTCTTCACTATGGAAGTATGGGCTATCGTGTCAGATACAATTGACTACCAGGATAAGCTTACAGGCAGACGTGAGGAAGGTACATCGTATGCTATCTTCTCATTCTTCCGTAAGATGGGTCAGACACTGGCAGGTGTAGGATATAACGCACTCCTTGCCGTAATCGGATATGTGGCAGCAGAAGCCGGTTCCGATGCAGTTGTACAGCAGACAACAGAAGTTAATAACGGACTGTATACACTCGCAACATTAGTACCATTTATCATATATCTCGTAATGGCACTTCTTATGCAATTCGGATATAATCTTAATAAAACTAAGACTATTGAACTTAAGAATGAATTGGAAGAACGTAATGCCAATGCGAAGGGCGGTAATGTACAAGCTGAAAATGCTGAGGCTGCCGAATAATAATATTCAGATAATATAATATTAAGATAAAGGAGAAAAGCTATGAGCGAGCAAAATAATAATACAAACGCACCGCAGCAAGAAAAACTCGGTATATTCAATATATATAATGTAGCCGCAGTTATTTGCCTTGTGCTTATAATAATAGCCGCAGTCTTAATTATGGGCTGGAAGAACGGCTTTAAGATGAACAGTATATGGGACGGCCTTAACTATAAGTGGGCTTCTACATTTGATGAGAAGGGTGGATACTATACAACATCAAAGTATGATGCTAAGTCAATTACCGTATATCTTTACCCTGAAGACGGTAACTATCTGTTGTTAGATCAAGAGATGGAGAAAACTATTCCGACCAAGGATGATGACAGCGTAGATACGGAGAAATATGATAACGTTGCCGCCAACGCCAAGGATTCAATTATGAAGATTAATTCTAAGCTTGGAATAAATGAGTCTACATATGATGAGATTATGAAGGCTGCCGATCAGAAGGGTGCCCCCGACGGAGCTGTTGGCGAAGCCAAGGGCGAGAATGCATCTGTTAAATGGGAGAGAAAGACTGACAAGAATGGCGTTCAGAGACTTGAAGTAACATATACAAGAAGCTAATTATAGTAGTATTTCTATGAATGAGAATCCTCGGTACAATTTGTGCCGGGGATTTTGTTTGATGTAAGACTTTACAAACATACGTTCGTATGTTATGATGTAGGAGAATTGTAACTTGGAAGGGGTTATTCCTATATGGGAAATGTTAATATATGCCTTAACACCATATAGATAATCCGATGGTTTGAAAAATAGGAAGAGATGAGTACGGACAGGATGTATCTTTGTATAGATCTTAAGTCCTTCTATGCTTCTGTGGAATGCGTGGAGCGGGGACTGGATCCGTACAAGGACAATTTAATAGTGGCAGATTTATCCAGGACAGAGAAGACTATATGTCTTGCGGCCAGCCCTGCCATTAAGGCGCTTGGTGTAAGCAGCAGATGCAGGGTCTTCGAGATTCCCAAGAATATAGAGTATATTGCGGCGCCTCCACGCATGTCTCTGTATATGGAATACTCTGCGAGAATATACAGTATATATCTTAAGTACGTTTCCAAGGAAGACATACATGTCTATTCGGTGGACGAGGTATTCATAGATGTCACCGATTACCTTACCATGTACAAGATGGATGCCAAGAGCCTCGGTATTATGATAATTGACGATATAGTAAGGAGCACCGGGATCACCGCCACCTGTGGAATCGGGACGAATCTGTATCTTGCCAAGATTGCCCTTGATATATCAGCGAAGCATACAGAAGACCATATGGGATACCTTACGGAAGAATTGTTCCGCGAGACACTTTGGGATCACGAGCCCCTTACAGACTTTTGGAGAATCGGACCCGGCACGGCAAGAAGACTTGCCAAGGTGGGGATATATAATATGGGACAGATTGCAGCAGCCGATGAGGATATGCTGTACGATATGTTCGGTGTTGACGCGGAACTTCTTATAGACCATGCATGGGGAATTGAGCCGACTCTTATATCGGATATTAAGACATACAGTCCCACTACCAACTCAATAACAAGCGGGCAGGTTCTTGACAGGGACTACGACCACGACGAAGGAAGGCTTATAGTTAAGGAGATGGCAGACCTTCTTTGCCTTGAACTTGTATACAGAGAATGTGTAACGGAGTCGATTACCCTTCATATTGGATACTCCAATGCGCTGAAGCTTCCCCCTGCCCACGGAAGTTCGCACCTGGCATTTCCCACATCCTCTGCGAAGATTATAGTGGAAGCGGTGGAGAAGCTATACGACGAGATCAAGGATAGGAATTATCCTATGAGAAGAGCCTTCGTCTACTTTAATAAGATTGTGCCGGAAGGATTCGAACAATATAATATGTTCGTAGATCCTAAGGAACTTGAGAGAGAGCACAGCATGCAGAAAGCCATAATAGACATCAAGAGCAAGTTCGGCAAGAACGCCATCCTAAAAGGGATGAACTTGGAGAAAGGCGCCAAGACAATAGAACGAAACTCGCAGATTGGAGGGCACAGGAGTGGAGAGGAAGAGTAACCCTAACAGACCCAAAATGAGCAGAGAGAACAGAGCCAAGCAGTTCGCTCCCTTCGCGGCACTCAAAGGCTTCGGCGACGCTATTCAGTGGAAAGAGAAAGTGTATGTTGATAAGAAGGACCTCTCCGAAGAAAGCTTAGAAGAACTCGATAATAAGTTCAAGAAAATTAAGAAAAATGATATAATAACAGTTGTATATTATAATAAAGGAGAATACCTTCGCGTAACGGGAATGGTGGCTCGAATCGATGTGACAGCCAGAGTTATCCAGATTATCAATACGAAGATAAAATTCGAGGATATATACGATATTGAATTAGCAATAAATTAAGACTTCGGACCAAGTACCCACACGCTCATACGAAAATCGTATGCGCACCCCGAACGGGGTGTGCCGGTAACTTAGTGGGTCTTGGCTCCTCAGTCTTATTAGGGTGTATCAATGAAACCAACCAAAGATATCGAACTAAGTATAATCAAGAAATTCAAAAAAAAGATATGGCGCCCCTTTACTAAAGCCATCAACGAATACGAACTTATAGAGGATGGCGACAAGATTGCCGTGTGTATTTCCGGCGGTAAAGATTCAATGCTTACGGCTAAGCTTTTTCAAGAACTTGAACGCCATGGCAAGAAGAATTTCGACGCGGTGTTCCTGTCTATGAATCCGGGCTACAACGACAAGAATAAGCAGAAGATTATCGATAATGCTAAGCATCTTAACATCCCGCTTACCATGTTCGAAAGCGACATATTCGATGCTGTATCAACTGTGGAGGATTCGCCGTGCTACCTTTGTGCCAGGATGAGAAGAGGTCATCTCTATAATAAGGCGAAGGAACTTGGCTGTAATAAGATTGCTCTCGGTCACCATTTCGATGATGTGATAGAGACAATTCTTATGGGTATGCTCTACTCCGGTCAGTTTCAGACAATGATGCCGAAACTGCATTCCACTAATTTCGAGGGGATGGAATTAATTCGCCCGCTCTATCTTGTCCGTGAGAATGATATAATTCACTGGGCTCGTTATAATGAGCTTGAATTCCTAAGATGCGCTTGTCGTTTTACTGAGAAGATTGAAGAGGAGCGTCGCCTTAAGGCAGAAGAAGATGGCGTGAGTATTGATGATATATCGGACATAGAATCGTCATCTAAGAGGAAGGAGATTAAGGATCTGATTGCATCCCTTCATGAGGTGAATCCTTTCGTTGAGATGAACATCTTCCGTTCTGTCGAAAATGTCAATCTTAAGACCATAATTGCATACAAGGATGACGGTGTTACGCATCATTTCCTTGATACATATCATGATGGTGATTCTTTGTTCTATGGAAGTGGAATCAGTCAGCGGTTTGAAGGAGTAGATATTATGGATAAGATACAGAAGGATTTATTTGAACTATCAGATCCCAAATACAAGGATTTTCATGCTAACCTTATACCTGAGGTCGACAAGGATAAGATAATCGGTGTGAGAACTCCGGAGCTTAGAAAGTATGCAACGCAGTTTGCCAAGCATGAGGGAGATGTGAAGACTTTTAAGTCGCATTTACCCCATGAATACTACGACGAAATGAATCTTCACGGATTTTTAATTGAGAAGAATAAGGACTTTGATACATGTATAAGCGAGCTGGATGATTTCCTTGAATACGTTGATAACTGGGCTACATGCGACTGCGTGAATCCTAAGGTTCTCGGTAAATGTAAGGATAAGCTTGTGCCTCATATCGATAGGTGGATATCATCCGGTAAGACATATTATGTGAGATACGGAATGAAGCTTCTTATGACACATTTCTTAGATGAGGATTATTCCATTGATTATATGTATAAGGTGGCGGAAGTAGAGTCTGATGAATACTATGTTAATATGATGCAGGCGTGGTATTTTGCTACTGCGCTTGCTAAACAGTATGATGATGCCGTGACATTTCTCACGGAAAAAAGATTAGGCGAATGGGTGCATAATAAGACGATTCAGAAGGCGGTTGAGAGTAATCGTATCGATAAGGATACGAAGGATTATCTTAGGACGCTTAGGATTAAGTAGTGTAGTGAAGAGGGAATTCCAGTCGGAACATAGAAAAGTAATTCGATAGTAATGGGTTAAGCAAATGAATATCTACAAAGATAGAATTAATAAACTCCAGAGTATTATGAAGAGGAAGGGGATAGATTATTATCTTATCCCTCTTTCTGATTATCATAACAGCGAATATTTCAGCGACTACTACAATGCGATAAAGTACTTGTCCGGATTCACCGGTTCTAATGCGACACTTGTGGTGTCTCTTGATTCAGCTTATCTCTGGACTGATGGCCGGTACTTTATCCAGGCGGAAGCGGAGCTTTCGGGTAGCGGGATTATTCTTATGAAGCAGGGAGTAAAGGGAGTGCCGAAGATAGAAGATTTCCTTGACACTAATATGGGGGAGGAAGATACATTTTGCTTTGATGGTCGCATGGTAAATGTTGATACATACGAACGATTTAATAATACAATCTTAAAAGAAAATCCAAATCGCCATATGTGTGACGCTGATATTGTAAGTTCGATATGGATTAATCGAGGCGAACCTGAAGCTCACGCACTTCTGATACTCCCGGAGGAGTATGCGGGTGAAGGCGTCGATATGAAAATCGCAAGGATACGGGGAGATAAGAACTACAAGGAGGCGGATGCATTTATAGTATCTGACCTTTGCGATATTGCCTGGACACTCAATATGCGTGGAAGTGATATAGAGCATATGAAGGTGTTCTATTCATATCTTATTATTACAAATGATGATATAATTTTCTACGCGGATAAATCAAGACTTACAGATCACATGCCTTATCTTACGAAGTACGATATAACCGTTAGAGAGTATGACGATATATATGCTGACTTGTCTTCAAAGGATTTCTACCGGTCCCATGGCATATACAAAATGCTTATTGATAAATCAAGTCTTAATACGGCACTTTATACGATTATTAATGAGTATACGACGGTGCTTAGCAGTAAAAGTATTCCGGCCTCTCTTAAGTGCATTAAGAATGATAGGGAGATTAAGAATATAAGGAACGCCCATATAAAAGACGCCGTCGCCATGTGTAAATTCATGTATTACCTTGAGAAGGAGGTAATTGAAACAGGGGGCGATGGGAGCGATACTAAAGCAAAGCAGTCAAAGGAATGTCATTCGGAGATATCACTTGCCGAGGTTCTGTATAAGTTCCGAAGGGAGCAGGAAGGCTTTATTGAAGAAAGCTTCCCAACCATATCGGCATGGGCAGAAAACGGTGCCATAGTTCACTACGAACCGACCGAGAAGACGAATAAGGTAATCGGAAGAAACAGCTTTCTTCTTGTTGATTCCGGCGGTCACTATATGGAAGGCACCACTGACATAACAAGGACATTTCTTATAGGGGACGCAAGTTCCAAGATGAGGAGAGACTACACCCTTGTCCTTAAGAGCAACATAAGTCTTGCGACGACTAAGTTCCTAAGCGGTACCGGAGGCAAGAGTCTGGATATGCTTCCGAGAAATGTTATGTGGAAGGCGGGCTATGATTATATGCACGGCACCGGTCACGGCGTCGGATATCTTCTGTCGGTTCACGAAGGACCTAACAGTATCAGTATCAGGGGTAAAGAAGATGTGCCGATTCGTCCCGGAATGGTAACGACAGATGAACCCGGTCTCTACCTTGAAGGCGAGTATGGAATCCGCCTTGAGAATGAGCTTCTCTGTAAGCCCTTTTCTTCGGGCGAATATGGGGAGTACTATTGTTTTGAGTGTTTGACGTTGGTGCCTTTTGATAGGAAGTGTATAGAGAAGTCTATGTTGACAGAGGAAGAGGTGGACTACATAAATACATATCATAAGAAGGTATATGATAAGGTAAGTCCTTACCTCGAGGAGGATCAGAAGCGCTGGCTATATAGTATAACCAGAGAGTTATAGATAGTAAGGGTTAAGGTGGATACAGAGTGTTCTCATACAATTAAACTCAAGCAAAACAGGGAGAGATAACATGAGCAAACTACTACTAATAGACGGTCATAGCATACTGAATAGAGCTTACTACGGCGTACGAGGACTTACAAGTTCCAAGGGGGTCCCCACCAACGCAGTATACGGCTTCTTAAACATGATGTTTAAGTATATCGAAGAGGAAGAGCCTGACTATCTTACAGTTGCTTTCGATGAGCACGGTCCCACATTTCGCCATGAAATGTATAAAGAATACAAGGGTACTCGTAAAGCACCGGAAGAGGACTTTAGGGTTCAGGTGCCGATGATTCAAGAGATGCTTGAGGCTATGGGGGTTACCATTGTTAAGAAGCAGGGATTGGAAGCTGACGATATTCTTGGAACTATATCGAGAATCGGTGAGAAAAAGGGTATGGATGTTGCTGTTTTGTCAGGGGACAGAGACCTTCTTCAGCTTGCGACTTCCAAAGTTAAAATTGTAATTCCCAAGACAAGTAAAGGTGCCACTACAACATTTTACTATTATGATAAGGACGTGGAAGAGGAGTATGGATGTACTCCCACAGAGTTCATAGATGTTAAGGCGCTGCAGGGTGATACATCAGACAATATACCCGGTGTTCCGGGCATAGGAGAGAAGACGGCACAGGCTATTATAAGCGAGTATAAATCTATTGAAAATGCGCATGCACATGCTGACGAGATTAAACCGCCGAGAGCATCTAAGAATATTGTAGAATTCTATGACCAAGCTGTGATGTCTAAAGAACTTGCAACGATTTGCCTTGATGCGGATATTGATTATGATATTGAGAGCTCTAAGATGGGCAATATCTATACCGACGAAGCATATAAGCTCTGTAAGGAGTGGGAGATTAAGCGGCTCCTTCCACGTTTTGAAGAGACGGAGATTAAGCTTGATTCTGTGCGGTATAAGGTTATAAATAAGACAGAGCAGGTTGAGAGACTGATTGAGAGACTTGAGTTCGAAGAGTATGTGGGCGTAAGCTATGTGAAGTTTAGAGACAGCGAAGCAAGTGGTCAGATTACAATGTTCGAAAGCGATGAACTGAAGCTAATTGCATTCTCAGACTCAAAGGAATGTTATGTAATTGATTTGACTAAGGATATAAGCGAATCATATGTTGTTAATAAGGTATATGATTTGTCGATGAAGAGTTGTATCTTAAGCTTTAATCTTAAGGATATGCTATACGATTTTCCGAATCTTAACAGGGAGAATTGTAAGGATTCTTCCCTTGCATTTTATCTTCTTGATCCTACCAGAAAAGAATACGACTACGCCGATGTTGCGAGCGAATACATGGGATGTACATTTCCCGGAAGAGAAGAACTAATTGGAAAAAAGACAATTGCATCGCAGTTCGATTCTAACAGGGATAATGTGATTAAGCTTATATCAATGGAGTCCTTCGTTGCAGTAAACGGGTACACTAAGATTCTTCCTAAGATTAAGGAAGAATATAATGACCTTTATTTCGACATCGAGATGCCCCTTCTCTTCATACTTTACGATATGGAGAAGGAAGGAATTCTCCTTGATGAAAATGTACTAAAAGATTACGGCGAAGAACTCAGCGGAAGTATCAAGGAACTTGAAGCAACTATATATGAAGAAGCGGGAGAAGAGTTTAATATTAATTCTCCGAAGCAACTTGGTGAGATACTTTTCTCGGAAGACAAGCTTGGCTTAAGCGGGTCTAAGAAGATGAAGTCCGGTTATTCTACGGCCGCCGATGTATTGGAGAAGCTTGCACCGGAGCATAAGATTGTCGAAGACATATTAAGATACAGAGCACTTACGAAATTGCACTCAACATATATTGAAGGTCTTCTTAAGGAGATTGCAGACGACAACAAGATTCACTGCAAGTTCCAACAGACGGTTACCGCTACGGGAAGGCTCTCTTGTACGGAACCTAATCTACAGAATATTCCCATTAGGACGGAGGAAGGAAGACTTATTCGTAAGGCGTTTGTTCCGAGAGAAGGGTATGTGTTTGTTGATGCCGATTATTCTCAAGTTGAGCTTCGAGTGCTTGCGCATATGTCAGGAGATGAAGAGCTAATCGGAGCATTTGTAAGAGGTGATGATATTCATACGTCCACCGCATCTAAGATATTTGAGGTTGATGCTTCGGATGTAACTCCTCTTCAGAGACGTGCCGCGAAAGCAGTTAATTTCGGAATCGTATACGGTGAGAGTTCATTTGGTCTGTCTGAGAATCTGGGAATAAGCAGGAAGGAAGCCAAGAAATACATTGATGACTACTTCCTTGCATATCCCAAGATGAAGGAGTTCTTAGATTCCCTTGTAAGTGAAGCCAGGGAGAAGGGATACTCAACGACGCTTCTTGGTAGGACGAGACCGATTACAGAGTTACAATCTAAGAATTTCAATACGAGGTCCTTCGGCGAACGCGTCGCAATGAATACACCGATTCAGGGAACAGCAGCTGATATTATTAAGATTGCCATGATAAATGTTGATAATAGACTTAAGGATTCTGAAATGAAGTCCCGTCTTATTCTGCAGGTTCATGACGAACTTCTTATTGAGACTGCGGTAGAAGAGGAAGAAAAAGTGTATGACATTTTGAAGGAAGAGATGATGAATGCGATTACTCTTTCCGTGCCTCTTGAAATTGATATTCATTCGGGAACAACCTGGTTTGATGCGAAATAAAATCAGTAAATTAATTAGACTATTAGAAGGAGAATACAATTGGACAAGAAAAAGGGAATATCACTTCGTACTATTCATATATGGTTAATAGTGACTGTGATTATATGGTCGGGAATAGTGCTTATTGCATCCTTCAGACTGACCAATACATTTATGGATCTTGTAGGGGCAGAGGAAGAACATACAGAGCTTGAGAAGGCTGCCCTTGAATTTATGGATGCGTCGGATTATCTTACCGAGTGTGTGCAGAGATTTACCATAAACGGAGATAAGCGTTTTTTAGATCAATACTTTGAGGAAGCGTTTAAAGCAAATAGGCGAGAAGATGCTCTTTCTAAGATGAACGTTAATGGTAAGACAGAAGCTGCGCTTACACAATTAAGAGAAGCCATGGATAATTCGGTGGCGCTTATGAATCAGGAATATTATGCCATGCGTCTGGTGATAGACGCTAAGGGTTATACTGACTATCCTGAGATTCTCGATACTGTTAATCTAAGTGAAGAGGATAAGAAACTATCGCCTAATGATAAGATAAGACGTGCGACAGAATTGGTACTTAGTGATGAATACTACAATCAGAAAGATAACATTAGAAGGGATATGCAAGAAAGTCGAGATGAGATAGATAAGCTTATGGATAGTGAGAAGGAAGAGGGCCTTGAAGTACTTAATCGTGAGCTTATCTTTGTTCGTATTGTTATAGTGCTTCAGGTGATTTCTATTATTATTCTTGTCAGACTTACTTCTGTTCTTGGAATAAAGCCGGTGTTAAAAGCAGCTGACAATATCAAGTCAGATAGCCCGATAGAAGAGGACGGAGCTAATGAATTCAGAATTCTTGCGCATGCGTATAACAAGATGTATTCAAGATACAGAAATAGTTTGGAACATCTTAATTATAAGGCATCCCATGATGAACTGACAGGGGCTTATAATCGCGCAGGTTATGATATCCTTCTTTCCGGAATTGATATTAAGACAACGCACATAATGATTCTTGATGTTGATAATTTTAAAGGGATTAATGATAATTATGGTCATGAGATGGGGGATAAAGTCCTTATTAAGCTTGTTAAAGCTCTCGATAGTGTATTTCGTGATGACGATTGTATATGTCGCCTCGGTGGAGATGAATTTGTTATATTTATGGTTCATTCATCCGGAATGTCTAAACGGCTTATAGAAGCTAAGATAAACGAGATTGATGAAGAGATTAAGAGTACAGATGACGGACTACCGCCTATATCTATAAGCGTTGGAATTATTAACGGTAAAGATATTGATGAGAATGATAATTGGCTTGCTAAAATAGATTCTGCCATGTATGAGTCGAAGAAAAAGGGTAAAAACACCTATACTTTTTATACCAAAGATAATCAGTAGATGACGTATTGGCGTGCATGGCCCGGAGAGTTTTCATGAAGAAGATTGTTATAACGGGAGGCGTAGGAGCCGGCAAGTCCGAGGTTCTTAGCGTCCTTTCTAAAGAATACAATTGCAAAGTTGTAAGAGCAGATGATGTAGCGAAGGATTTGATGAAGCCGGGAGAGAAGTGTTACTCTGATATCGTTAAGGAGTTTAGAAGTGTTAATTTGTTCCCGGACGATTTGTCGGAGGATTCGAATTCGAACTATCCACCCTTTGACAAGGATAAGCTATCGATACTCATCTTCTCCGATGACAACAACAGGAAGAGACTTAACGCAATTGTTCATCCTGCAGTAAAGGAGTACATATTAGAGGATGTACGACTTGAAGAGGAGACCGGAAAGTACGATTACTACTTTCTGGAGACTGCCCTTGCCATTGAAGAAAAATACAACGAACTCTTTGACGAGACTTGGTACATTTACGCAGATGAAGAAGTAAGAAGAGAACGCCTCATGAATAATAGGGGCTATTCTTCCGAGAAGGTGGATGAGATATTTGCATCCCAACTATCCGACGAAGAATTCAGACGCTTTGCTACGAAGATTATAGATAACAGCACAAGCCTGAGGGGCCAAGACCTCCGAAATTACCGGTCCACCCCTTGCGGGGATGGACATAAGACATCTAGTCGCTCGGAGGTACTTGGACCGAAGGCGTGGGTCACTTGCTAATATCTTGTGCATTTTACACATTGCGACTAACAAGATGTAGTGGTATAATAGCAAAGGTTACACATTTCCAATTAGGAGGAAAGATATGTCTGTTAATGATAAGGACTATGTATTTGGACTTGATATAGGAACCCGTAATGTTGTGGGTACTGTTGGTTATGATACGGAAGACGGCTTCCACGTTGTGGGTCAGTACAGTGAGGAGCATGTATCACGCGCCATGATTGACGGTCAGATTCACGACATTCAGAAGGTTGCGGTTACAATTGAGAATGTTAAGAAGGCTCTTGAAGACAAGCTTAAGATTAAGCTTGAAAATGTATGTATCGCAGCCGCAGGTCGTGTGCTCCGTACAATTACAACGAGGGTTGAATATGATTATGATGAAGAGACTGTTGTAACGGGCGAGGATCTTCATACTCTTGATTTACTTGGAATAGATCAAGCGCAAAGTATGCTTAAAGAGAATTCCGACGATAAGTATAAATATTACTGTGTTGGATATTCTGTTATGAAGTACTATCTTAACGGTGAGATATTTACAGCTCTTGAAGGTCATAAGGCCAATAAGATAGAGGAAGTTATTATTGTAACATTTCTTCCTGAGGACGTTGTGGACGGACTCTATTCTGCTGTTGAGAAGGCAGGACTTAAGGTTGCAAATCTTACCTTGGAGCCTATTGCGGCAATTAACGTTGCTATCCCCGAGAACTTCAGGATGCTTAATATTGCACTTATCGATGTGGGGGCCGGAACAAGCGATATCTGTATTACGAGAGACGGAAGTATAATTGCTTACGGAATGATTCCCTATGCGGGTGACGAGCTTACGGAAGCAATCGTACATGAATATCTGGTTGACTTCGCAATGGCTGAGCATATCAAGAAGACTTCTTCAGAAGAGAAGGAAGTTACTTACGACGATATTATGGGACTTAGTCACACAATTCCGTCTAAGGATGTGTGGAAGCTTATCGATCCCATTAAGGAGAAAATGGCTGACGCTGTTGCCGAGAAGATTATTGAACTTAACGGTGATAAGCCCGTGTCAGCGGCATTTGTAGTAGGCGGTGGCGGAAGAATTCACGGCTTTACGGATGCCCTTGCCAAGAAGCTTGATATCGTAAAAGAGCGTGTGGCAATCCGCGGTGAAGAGGTTATGAAGGATATTATATTCGAATCCAACGATTTGTCCAAGGATTCGCTTATCGTAACTCCTGTCGGTATTTGTCTTAATTATTATGAACAGAAGAATAACTTCATCATGATACATTTTAATGATGAACTTATGAAGCTATACGATAACGGTCATCTTACTGTTGTTGATGCTGCTATGCAGGCGGGCTGGGATACGGACGAGCTTTTCCCGAGACGTGGTAAGGAGATTCATTATACTGTTAACGGTGTGTCTCGTATGGCGAGAGGTCAGGAGGGCGAGTCTGCCATTGTTAAAATGAACGACCACATAGTAGGTCTCAACACTCCACTTGAGCCTAATTCATACATTACCATTGAAGCATCCACAGAGGGCGGAAATGCTAAGCTTACAATCGAACAGCTTGAGGAATTCACAGCTGAATCCGTTAACTTCGTAGTGTGCGGTAAGAGAGTTACATGTCCGAAGTTCGTAGAGGTTAACGGTAAGCTTGAACCTTCCAATTATGAGATTAAGGAAGGTGATGAGATTGAGACAAGAAGCTTCTATACGGTAGGCCAGATTGCTGAATTTATGGACGTGGAAATAGATGAAGAATATCAGATTCTTGTCAATAACCGTGTGGCTGATAAGGACGCTCTCGTATATGAGAATTTCAGCGTTGACTGGACGCTCACGGGCTACGGTGCAACGGAAGGTGAAGGCGGAGATACAATCGTCGGTGGAATGAAAGAGAATGAAGGCATTTCTGATGGTTCAGACAATGCTGAGGCTACAGAAGAGAACGAGGCAAAGGACGGAACGGATATGCTTGACGTACCTGAGCCTGAGATAGACAATCTCGTTGATGAGATAATAGAGGACGCGACGGAAGAAGTTGCAGAAGAAAAAGCGGAAGAGACACCTGAGGAAGCCTCTGAAGAGGCAGACGACGCGACGGAAGAAGTTGCAGAAGAAAAAGCGGAAGAGACATCTGAGGAAGCCTCTGAAGAGGCAGACGATGCGACAGAAGATGTTGTTGATGAGAACTCAGATTACGACGAGACTCTTAACGATACATTCGACAACAAACCGGAGACTGGTATTCCCCATACTCCTAAGGCGGGCGTTGATCCATTAAGCGAAGAGGAATACAAGAATAAGTTCGGCGACGACACTGTATCAATTCCTCTGAGTGTTGTTGTTAACGGCCAGCCTGTTTTATTAAAGGGCAAGGATAAATACGTATTCGTAGATGTATTTGACGCAATTGATTTCGACACAAGAGACTCAAGAGGTCGCGCGATTGTTACACTGCTTAACGGTGAGAGATGCGGCTATTCTGACAGACTTAAAGTGGGCGATAAGATTGATATTTATTGGAAGGATCTGAAATAGTGGAAATGTTCTCGATAGCATCAAGTAGTGATGGCAATTCAATTTGTGTAGGATCAGGTGATTGTCACATACTTATTGATGCAGGCATATCATGCAAAAGGATTATTGAAGGACTGGATTATTATAATCATTCGATAGATGATATTAAGGCGATTCTCGTTACCCATGAACACAGTGATCATATCAAGGGTATTGGCGTTGTGTCTCGTAAGTACAATATTCCTATTTACACAACCATGGGTACTTGGCAAGGCATAATGAGTTGTTCCGGCATGGGCAAGATAGAAGAATCACTTTTTCATGACGTTAGATATGATGAGACATTTCGTATAGGACCGTTCACGATAGATCCGTTTAGGACAAGTCATGATGCGAATCAACCTGTGGACTATGTAATAACGGACGGTGAGAAGCGTGTCGCTGTTGTTACGGATCTTGGCGTATATGATGACTATACCGTTGAGAAACTCCGGGATCTTAATGCGATTCTTCTTGAAGCTAATTATGACTATCATATGCTTCAGGTGGGGCCGTATCAGACCTGGCTTAAGAAGAGAGTTAACGGAGACAAAGGACACTTATCCAATGAGATGTCTGCCAATCTACTTTGCGAGATAGCTAACGACAACCTGTCCCACGTAATGCTTGGACATATAAGTAAGGATAATAATGTGCCTGAGTTGGCACATGAGACCTTTAGATGTGAGATTAAGCTTAGTGACACACCCTACGAACCGGACGATTTCAAGATACTGTGCGCGCCGAGGAAAGAGGTGTCGGAGCGGATAGTAGTATAGAAAGGACACCCCATGGAAAGAATAATAATAACTGTAGTCGGCAAAGATACCGTCGGCATCATTGCAAAGGTAAGCACATATCTTGCGAATATTGATGTTAATATTCTTGATATATCCCAGACAATTGTGTCCGGTTTTTTCAATATGCTTATGGTCGCTGACAGAGCAGACAGTACAGTTGATTTCAATACGTGCCAAGAAGAACTTTCTAAGCTTGGCGAAGAAATCGGCGTACAGATTAAGTGTCAAAAGGAAGAGATATTTGATATGATGCATCGCATCTAAGGGGCAATAATGATTAACATTAATGAAGTATTAGAGACTAATGAGATGATTGAGCGAGAGAATCTCGATGTCAGAACAATCACAATAGGTATTAGCCTACTTGATTGTATGACGGAGGATCTTTTAAAGCTCAATCAAAATATTTATAGCAAAATAACAAACGTTGCAGCCAAGTTATCGGATACTGCCGAGACGATAGAGAGGGAATATGGTATCCCCATTGTTAACAAAAGGATATCAGTGACGCCCATCGGTATAGTCGGTTCAAGTGCATGTAAGACAATTTCCGATTATGTATCTATAGCGAAGACAATGGATAGGGCGGCTGGAGAGGTCGGCGCTGATCTTATTGGTGGCTTCTCGGCTCTTGTAAGTAAGCATATGACAACTTCCGATGCAATGTTAATTAAGTCAATACCCGATGCTCTTACTTCAACTTCTCGTGTATGTTCGTCTGTTAATCTGGCATCGTCTCGGGAAGGTCTGAATATGGACGCCGTAAGACTTATGGGTGAGATCCTTTTAGAGCTTGCCGATAAGAGTAAGGATAGGGATTCCGCTGATTGTATGAAGCTTGTGGTGTTCTGCAATGCCCCTGATGATAACCCCTTTATGGCAGGAGCATTTCACGGGGTGACAGAGGGAGAATCTGTAATTAACGTCGGAGTATCAGGCCCCGGCGTTGTTAAGAAGGCTCTCGAATCTGTTCGGGGCGAGAGCTTCGAAGTGCTCTGCGAGACAATTAAGAAGACAGCATTTAAAGTAACGAGAGTGGGACAGCTTGTGGCGAAAGAGGCGTCTAAGATTCTCGATATTCCATTTGGAATTGTTGACTTATCACTTGCACCGACTCCGGCAATCGGAGATTCCGTTGCGGATATATTATGTGAAATGGGACTTGAGCACGCAGGTGCACCGGGAACAACTGCAGCGTTAGCACTCCTTAACGACCAGGTTAAGAAGGGTGGCGTTATGGCATCATCCTATGTGGGAGGTCTCTCCGGAGCATTTATTCCCGTGTCGGAAGATCAAGGTATGATTAACGCAGTAGAAGCAGGTGCAATAACACTTGAGAAATTAGAAGCAATGACATGCGTATGTTCCGTGGGACTTGACATGATAGCGATACCCGGTTCAACTCCTGCCACAACCATATCAGGAATCATCGCCGATGAAATGGCAATAGGAATGGTGAATCAGAAGACAACCGCCGTTCGTCTCATACCTGTCATAGGTAAGGACGTAGGCGATACGGTAGAATTCGGCGGACTCTTCGGCTACGCACCGATTATGAGTGTCAATCAGTTCTCCTGTGCCGACTTTATTAATCGTGAAGGTCGTATTCCGAGACCGATACATAGCTTTAAGAATTAGGAGTTTAGAATATAAATATGAGTGTTTGGCTTATAGAATAATCTCATTCTATAAGTCAGGCGCTCTTTTAATTTGGTCAAACACCTCGCGAATGACTAAATTGAAGCCCTTGACGACTAAATTTAATCGGAGTATAATGAAGGCAAATCAATTTAGTCAAATAGACATAAAATGACTCAATTAAAGGCATGATGAGGTTATTAATGAGGGATTATAATTATAAAGAAAAGTGGACTGAATTACTCACTCCCGATATTGTGAAGAAACTTACATTGATTAATGAATATAAGGGTGAACAGCGTTTATTTATTGAGGCTCACAAGGATGAGTTAAAACAGTTGGTTGAAATAGCAAAAATCCAAAGCACTGAGGCGTCTAATAGGATTGAGGGAATCAGTACATCTAATGACAGAATAAAGAGTCTGGTTCAGGAGAAGACAACGCCGAGAGACCGTGACGAGTCGGAAATAGCCGGCTATAGAGACGTGCTTAATACTATTCATGAGAACTATGATTACATTCCGATAGATGCGAGTTATTTTTTGCAGTTGCATAGAGATATGTGTAAATTCGTTGGAAATGTTGATGGTGGAAGGTTTAAAACAGGAGATAATATCATTCAAGAAACTGATGAATTGGGAAATGAACATGTTCGATTTCGGCCTGTACCGGCATGGGAGACGCCTACAGCAATTAATGAATTATGTAGCGCATATCAAGAAGCAAAAATGGAAGTGGATCCGTTGATCTTAAGTAATATGTTTGTTCTTGATTTTTTGTGCATACATCCGTTTAATGATGGAAACGGAAGGATGAGTCGTTTGTTGACACTTCTTCTTTTATATCAGTCCGGGTTTATTGTTGGAAAGTATATAAGTATAGAAAAGATTATAGAAGAGTCAAAAGAGACATACTACGAAGCCCTTCAGGATAGTTCCGTTAATTGGCATGACAATGAAAATGATTATAAACCATTTGTGAATTATATGCTTGGTGTAATTGTTAGTGCATACAAAGAGTTTGAATCTCGTGTAAAACTATTGACAAATCCAAATGTATCGAAGTCTGATCGTATTCGAGAAATAATAAAGAACCATCTTGGAATGATAACGAAGGCAGAACTACTGGAAATGAATCCGGACATCAGTGATACCACGGTCCAAAGAACTCTTGCTGATTTGCTAAAAAGAGGAGAGATTGAGAAAATCAGTGGTGGGCGTTATACTAAATACACATGGAATGGGGAGGAGTAGTAAGTGATTACAGGTGAATTAAAAAATAAAATTGATGGACTATGGGATGTGTTTGCTGCAGGAGGGCTGGTAAATCCTCTTGATGTAATAGAACAAATTACATATCTAATGTTTATCAGAGATTTGGATGATGTAGATAAAAGAAAAGAAAAAGAAAGTGCTATGCTTGGACTTCCTTATCACAGTATCTTTGAAGGGGAAGTAAAAATCGGAGATCGTTCAATTGATGGAACGCAGTTAAAGTGGTCTGTATTCCATGACTTCCCGGCCGGAAGAATGTACACGGTAATGCAAGAATGGGTATTTCCGTTTATTAAGAATCTTCACAGTGATAATAATAGCGCCTATTCAAAATATATGGATGATGCTATATTTAAGCTTCCGACACCACTTCTTCTATCGAAGGTTGTGGATTCTTTGGATGAAATATATGACCTTATGAATAAGTCGCAGAGTCAGGATGTAAGGGGAGATGTATACGAGTATCTGCTTAATAAAATTGCATCTGCCGGAAGAAATGGACAGTTTAGAACGCCACGTCATATTATTCGTATGATGGTTGAAATGATAGATCCGAAGGCAAATGATGTGATATGTGATCCTGCCTGTGGTACATCGGGATTTCTTGTCTCTGCGGCGGAGTATTTGAAAGAAACAAAGAAGGAAGAAATATTCTTTGATAAAGACAAAAAAGAGCACTATATGAATACTATGTTCAATGGATTTGATATGGACAGAACTATGCTTCGTATTGGCGCCATGAATATGATGACGCACGGAATAGATAATCCGTTTATTGAGTATCGTGATAGTTTATCTGATCAGAATACAGATCATGATAAGTATTCTGTAATACTTGCCAATCCGCCTTTTAAGGGCAGCCTTGATTATGATGTAGTGTCAGCAGATTTGCTTAAGGTATGTAAGACTAAGAAGACGGAGCTGCTTTTCTTGGCACTGTTTCTTCGCATGTTAAAAGTTGGCGGAAGATGTGCATGTATTGTCCCGGATGGAGTTCTTTTTGGCTCATCGAAGGCACATAAAGATATTAGAAAACAGATAGTAGAAGAGAATAGATTGGAAGCAGTTATTTCTATGCCGTCAGGAGTTTTCAAACCCTATGCCGGTGTATCTACTGCTATACTTATTTTTACCAAGACAGGTCACGGTGGAACCGATAATGTGTGGTTCTATGACATGACGGCAGATGGTTATAGCTTGGATGATAAGCGTACACCTGTTGATGATAATGATGTTCCGGATATAATCGAGAGATTCAAGAATCTTGATAAGGAATCGGATAGAAAGCGTACAGAGAAATCATTCATGGTTCCGAAGAAGGATATAGAAGAGAACGACTATGAACTTTCTATCAATAAGTATAAGGAAATAGAATATGTTCCAATCGAATACCCGTCAACATCTGAAATTATTGCTAACATTCGTGAAATTGAGGCTGAGATTGGTAAGGAAATGGACGAGCTGGAGAAGCTACTGAAGGAGAAATAAAGTATATGGGAAATGACAAGATACAATTGTTTGAAGATCAACCCATAAGGACAGCATGGGTTGAGGATGAAGAAGAATGGTATTTCTCAATAGTTGATGTTGTTCAAATTTTAACTGAAAGTGCGGATGGCAGGAAATACTGGAATAAGCTAAAACAAAGGCTAAAAGAAGAAGGAAGTCAACTGGTGACAAATTGTCACCAGTTGAAAATGACAGCTCAGGATGGTAAAAAAGATATACGGATGTGGCAAATACAGAGCAACTGTTACGTATTATACAATCTATAATATGTCTACCCTAGAGCTTGTCCTTAATATGCTTGCTGAAGCCACCACAACAGAGATTTCCAAAGAAAAGAAGCCGGAAACTTTTGAAGAAAATCAGATTGTGGCGAATATGGGAGGTTCTGCAGCGGGTGAGGCGAGACAGGCGGTTGAAAAGAGAACGGGTAAATCGGTCATTACAAATAAGAACGCAACAGAATTACAGGACTTGGTTACTGAGTTGATAGAAAGTGATATGAAAGAATATAAAAATAATAGGTAAATTGAGATTTATCGAGGTGTTGTGGAAAGTTAGAAGGTCTATCAGATGCGAAGGGGCTTGAAAAGGGGGAGCAAATATAACCCCTATTTTAAAATGGTCGAATTCGACCACTTTAAATCAGAGGCAGGTTTTGAGGAGCACTTTGAAATATTGAATGAAATAGAAGAATATCAAATGAATACTCTAAATGAAGCAGAGTTGATTGAAGATAAAAAGAAAGAATTATAGGGATAATAGATGGAGATTGAATTAAAAAAGCTAGGGGAGATAACTACTGGAAACACACCTAGTAAAAAAGAGGAAAGTTATTGGGATTCCGAGGATATCTGTTTTGTTAAGCCAGATGGAATAGCTGAAGAAGGAATAACTATAATTAATGATTCGTCAGAGTATATATCAGAGAATGCACGAAGTAAGGCTAGGGTAGCATCTAAAGACGCTGTATTTGTTACATGTATTGGTAGTATTGGGAAGATAGGTATAGCTGATGCTGGTGACTATGCTTTTAATCAACAGATAAATGTTATAGAGCCAAACGAAAGAGTTTTACCGCGTTATTTAGCTTATAATCTTTTATATTCAAAGCCAAGACTTGAGGCTATCGCAAATGCCCCTGTGGTTCCGATAATTAACAAAACACAATTCGGAGACTTTATATTAAGTATTGACGAAGATAAAACGAAACAGGCTGAAATTGTGTCTGTGTTAGATAAATTAGCAGGAATTATAGAATCGCGAAAAAGGGAATTAGAGTCATTTGATGAGCTCATCAAAGCCCGATTTGTCGAGCTCTTTGGAGGTATAAGGGAAGAGCAATTACTAGGTGAAATATCGGAATTTGTTACAGTTGGTATAGCGAACTCGGCAACTCATGCATATGCAGAATCGGGTGTTCCAATGTTGAGAAATCAGAATATAAAAGAAAATTATCTGGATGATTCTGATCTAATATATATAAAACCAGAATTTGCGGCCAAGTATGACTTAAAAAAACTGAAAGAAAACGATATTATAGCTATGAGAACAGGGTATCCAGGTGTTGCATGCTTGGTTCCTAAGAAATATGAGGGATGTCAGACTTTTACGACATTAATAGTTCGTTTAAAGGCTGATAATAATCCTAGTTATGTATGTAGTTATATTAATTCAGATTTAGGTAAGAGATTCATTGAATCTGAAAAAGTTGGTGTTGCTCAGCAGAATGTGGGAGCTAAATCATTGGCGCAAATGCCTATAAAGATTGCACCTAAAGAACTTCAAGATGAGTATGCTGATTTTGTAAAACAAGTCGACAAATCAAAATTTGTAAAAGCAGCGTAATTGTATTATATTCTTTATAGAGAAATAATAAGGGGAAGGTCTTATGACAACGAACTTCGATTATTTACGTAGCGAGCCAAAATTTAATAGATTCTCTGATGTTGCCATATCTGCGGAAAGAATTATTCTTATGGATCCGGAGGCGTGCATTATTAACTGTCGTCGAGCAATGGAATTTGCATTGAAATGGATGTATTCTGTGGATAGGGATCTTTCCATGCCTTATCAAGATAATTTGCAGAGTTTGATGAATGCGGAAGAATATAGGCAAATTGTGGGACCAGATATTTGGAAACGAATGGAATTTATCAGACGTTGCGGTAACAATGTAGCTCACAGCACAAGAAAGCTCGGAAGAGACGAAGCGATGCTTTGCCTTGAAAATCTTTTTATATATCTGGATTTTATTTCTTATTGTTATTCGGAGACTTATGAAGAACGGACATTTGACAAGAAACTTATAATCGACAGAATCAAGAAAAGTCAAGAGAGTCGTAAAAAAGCAGAATCTAACAAAGAAGAATTAAAGAAGGAAATTGAAGAGTCTAAGAAAAAAGATATTGACTTACAGAAGCTTCGTGAAGAAAATGAGGCGTTGAAAGAAGAACTATCTAATCGACGTGTGAAGAATCAGCAGACTTATGTTCCGAAACCTCTCGATTTTTCTGAATATAAGACCAGGAAATTATATATTGATGCAATGCTTGTGGATGCAGGGTGGACAGAAGGTAAAGACTGGATTAACGAGGTAGAACTTCCGGGTATGCCCAATAAGTCTGAAGTGGGATTTGCAGATTATGTTCTATATGATGATGCTCATAAACCCCTGGCAGTTGTTGAAGCAAAAAGAACCTGTGTGGATGTAGCAAAAGGCAGACAACAGGCGAAACTATATGCAGATATAATTGAGAAAGAATATGGAAGACGTCCCATAGTATTTCTTACGAATGGATTCGATACTCGGATTTCGGACAATCAATATCCGGAGAGGAAAGTGTCGGGCATATATTCTAAGCGAGATTTGGAGAAACTATTTAATCTGCAGTCTATGAAGACAAGCCTTAATCATGTTGTGGTTGATAAGGATATCGCCGGAAGGTATTATCAGGAGGCTGCTGTTAAAGCAGTATGCAAAAGTTTCGATAAGGACAACAGAAGAAAAGCGCTTCTTGTTATGGCTACAGGTTCGGGTAAGACAAGGACTGTTATAGCATTGTGTAAAGTGCTTCTTGATGCGGGGTGGGTTAAGAACATTTTGTTTCTTGCCGATCGTAATTCTCTTGTTACTCAAGCGAAGAGAAGCTTTGTTAATTTGCTTCCTGATTTGTCATGTACTAATCTGTGTGAAGATAAAGAGAATTACAATTCTCACTGCGTATTTTCAACATATCAGACAATGATGCACTGTATTGATGAGGTTACGGATGAAGAAGGTAAATTATATACCTGCGGACATTTTGACCTTTTAATCTGCGATGAGGCTCATAGATCTATATACAATAAATATAAAGATATTTTTACATACTTTGATGCTCCACTGGTAGGATTAACAGCTACACCGAAGGATGAAATTGATAAGAACACTTATAATATTTTTGAACTTGATAACGGTGTGCCAACATACGGCTATGAATTATCCCAAGCTGTTAAGGATGGATTCCTTGTTGATTATATGTCTGTAGAAACAACTCTTAAATTCATTGAGCAAGGAATTAGCTATGCAGAACTAACCGATGAAGAGAAAGAAGAGTATGAGAATACGTTTGAAAATGAGAACGGAGAGATCCCCGAGAAGATTAATTCCTCGGCGCTTAATACTTGGCTGTTCAATGATGACACTATTAGACAGGTGCTTCATATAGTCATGAGAGACAGCCTTAAGGTCGATTTCGGTGAGAAGATAGGTAAGACAATTATATTTGCCAAGAATCATGACCATGCGGAAAAGATTCTTGAAGTGTTCAATAAAGAATATCCTAATCTGGCAAAAGGGGCTAATGGGCAAGCATTTGCAAAAGTAATTGATAATTATATGACATATGCGCAAAGTGCAATTGATGAATTCTCTGATGCTTCGAAGATGCCACAGATTGCTATCTCTGTTGATATGCTTGATACAGGAATTGATGTGCCGGAGGTTCTTAATCTTGTGTTCTTTAAGAAGGTTATGAGTAAGGCTAAGTTTTGGCAGATGATTGGCCGTGGTACGAGATTGTGTCCGGGACTTATAGACGGTGAGGATAAGGAAAAATTCTATATCTTCGATTTCTGTGGAAATTTTGAATTTTTCCGAATGGGAGAAGGGCGTCCGACTGCAAATATGATTGCGTTACAAGGAGCGGTGTTTAATCTGGAGTTTCAGATAGCATATAAACTTCAAGACATTGAATATCAGCAGGAGCATTTAATTGCATACCGTAATGGCTTGGTTAAGATTATGTCTGGCAAGGTGTCGGAACTTAATCGAGACAATTTTGCCGTTCGTCAGCATTTAAAATATGTTGATTTGTATGCAGTAGAAACTAATTATCAGAATATTTCATTTGAGGATACGTTATTGGTTCGTGAAGAACTTGCGCCACTTATCTTACCTGACGATGACGAGGCGTCGGCGGTTCGTTTTGATGCGCTTATATATGGCTTGGAGTTGGCTCAACTTGCGAAAAAAGGTTCGGGAAGATTGAAGTCAGATTTGTATAAAAAAGTTAACAGTATTGCAACAGTAGCCAATATTCCGGAGATACAAGTAAAGAAAGAATTGATTGAGAAAATCATTCAGACTGATTATGTTGAAAATGCCGGTATAGACGATTTTGAACACATTCGCGAGGAATTGAGAGGTCTAATGAAATATTTGCCTCATGGAAGGGTTAAATACGAGACAGATTTTAAGGATGATATACTTGATTCTACATGGAATGAGTCTGAACTTGAAAATGATGATTTGGAAAACTACAAAGCTAAAGCGGAGTATTATATAAGACAACATCAAGATAATGAGGCTATCAATAAGCTCAAAACCAATAAACCTTTAAATAAAAAGGATATTGAATCATTAGAAGAAATCTTATGGAAAGAAGTCGGTACAAGAGAAGACTACGAACAGGAGTATGGGGAGAAGCCATTGGGTGAGTTTGTTCGTAGCATTGTTGGTTTGGATATGAATGCAGCCAAAGAAGCTTTTTCTGAGTTTCTTGATGATACAAATCTGGACAGTAGACAGATCTATTTTGTGAACCAAATTGTAGAATACATAGTTCACAATGGTATGCTTACTGATTTCTCTGTGCTTCAGGAATCTCCTTTTACAGATCAAGGAAGTGTAGTAGATATCTTTACTGATTTAACGGTATGGGCATCAATTAGGAAGGTTATTGAGAGCATAAATGTAAATGCGGTGGCATAATGCCTCATTTGTTTGACGCTTTCAGCTTTTCAATATCAGACGGGTTGGCAAGGATATGTATTTTACGATGGCAATTAGGACAGAGGGCTACGGTGTTATCAATCGAATCTTCGCCTCCGTTAGAAAGCCACTCTATATGGTGAGATTCAAGATACGGTTCCCCATTTGCTTTATTGAAGGGAGCTGAATTACCACATAGCTGACATATTCCATTAGCTCTTTTCTTTGCATACTCAGCAATATACGGATCTCTTATTCTCTGCGTTACAGTAGATGTAACCGTCTTAGGTTCCTTTTTTTGCTGTTTCTGTGCTATCCTTTTCAAGGCATCAATTTCAAGACTCTCTGCATGTTCCTCTTTTTCCTCTGGAGTATGTGAATCATCCAATGCTACATAATCTATAATCTCATGTATGGAGATTGGAAACTTTGCCAAACATGTGTCAGGAATATTTCCGTCAAAGCGGTCTATCTGTAGTTGCTTGTCATCACACGCATGCAGATAATCTGCAACCGTATCCTTAACAATAACAGGTCCTTGTAGCCGTGATTTTAGACCGGAATCTGCCAGTTTATTATATGTTAAGTCATCTGCTAATGTATATTCTCTAAACATCGCAAGTGTAAAACAAGGAGTTGCTGTTTCGCCTCCATCCTTTACAAAACGAGAATCATCAATAATGCTATCGGTTTTATTAACTTTTAAAATTGCGCCTTTAAAGCGAATTCTTCCCACATCCTTTGTCTTACAGTATACATAAACAAGATCGCCAACTTGTGCAGAATTCATTTGCTTAGGTTGTTGCCAATCAATAATTTTAAGTGCTTTTAATGCGTTATCTATATCATACCGCCCCATATCGCATGTAATAATCCATTCTTTCTGTTTACTAGTGGTTGTATCTGCCATATTATATCCTCTCTTTTTTTATGATTTTCTATAACCTTACATCAATCCCTTAATCTGCGCCCTATCCTTTAACAGCTCATCCATCCGCCTCATAAACGGCACCGTATCATTAAAGTCAACTGCTCTGTGATCGACTGCTATAGTAAGGGGAATGATTTTGGTGGCTTTAAATATTTTTCCATGTCGAAGTTTTTCTTCATAACGCATATTATATCACAAATAGTGTAAAATGTTATATTTCCACCGCCAAAACACACCGAATATGTAAACAATTATAAATAACAATAAGATATACTGTATAAAGCAAATTAGATTAGAAAGGATTCACTATGATTCAGGCAAGTAATATAACATTAAGATTAGGTAAGAAAGCACTCTTTGAAGATGTAAATATAAAGTTCACGCAGGGTAACTGCTACGGACTTATCGGAGCCAACGGTGCGGGTAAATCAACATTTCTTCGAATCCTATCCGGAGATCTGGAGCCGACTAACGGCGAAGTTATTATAACACCGGGCGAACGTCTTTCTGTTCTTGAACAGGATCATTTCAAATATGATGAATACACGGTAATGGACACAGTCATTATGGGTAATCAGCGTCTCTACGATGTCATGAAGGAAAAAGACGCAATCTATATGAAGGAAGATTTCTCTGACGAGGATGGAATCAAAGCGTCGGAGCTTGAAGCGGAATTCGCGGAGATGGACGGCTGGAATGCAGAGAGCGATGCTGCATCACTTCTTAACGGACTCGGAATTGAGCCTGAGCTTCACTATGAACTCATGGGTAACCTTAACGGTGACCAGAAGGTGAAGGTTCTTCTTGCAAGAGCCCTCTTCGGTAATCCGGATATTTTACTTCTCGACGAGCCTACTAACCACTTAGATCTCGATGCTATTGCTTGGCTTGAAGAATTCTTAATAAATTATGACAATACAGTTATCGTGGTAAGCCACGACAGATATTTCCTTAACAAAGTATGTACCAACACTGCCGATATCGACTACGGCAAGATTCAGTTATATGCCGGTAACTACGATTTCTGGTACGAGTCATCACAGCTCATTATGAAGCAGAGAAAGGAAGCCAATAAGAAGAAGGAAGAGCAGATTAAGGAACTTCAGGAATTCATCTCACGTTTCTCAGCTAATGCTTCTAAGTCTAAGCAGGCAACTTCGAGAAAGCGCGCTTTAGAGAAAATCGAGCTTGACGACATTAAGCCTTCAAGCCGTAAGTACCCTTACATCGATTTCAGACCGGAGAGAGAAATCGGTAACGAAGTGCTTACGGTTGAAGGAATAAGTAAGACGGTAGACGGCGTCAAGGTTCTTGACAACGTGTCATTTATCGTAGGTCACGATGACAAGATTGGATTCGTCGGTGCAAATGAAATTGCCAAGACAACACTTTTCAGAATTCTTATGGGTGAGATTGAACCTGACGAAGGTTCTTATAAATGGGGAGTTACAACATCACAGAGTTATTTCCCGAAGGACAATACGGAGATATTCGATACAGATCTTATAATAGTTGATTGGCTTACGCAGTTCTCCGAGATTAAAGATGCGACTTATGTTCGAGGATTCTTAGGTCGTATGCTATTCGCAGGGGAAGACGGTGTTAAGAAAATGCGTGTTCTTTCCGGAGGTGAGAAGGTAAGAGTTCTTCTCTCTCGTATGATGATTGAGAATTCTAATGTGCTTATATTAGACGAGCCTACCGACCACCTTGATATGGAATCTATTACGGCTCTTAATACGGGACTTATGAAGTTCCCGGGTGTAATACTTTTCTCATCTCGTGACCACCAGGTTGTACAGACAACCGCCAACCGTATTATCGAGATTATGCCTGACGGCTCAATCATAGATAAGGTAACAACTTACGACGAGTACCTCGAAAGCGATGAGATGGCTCGTAAGCGTCAAGCTGTATACGCTAAGTCTGAGGAGGATGAGAAGGATAACTAAGTAGTAATTGTACAGTTTTTGATTCTTTTTATTATAATTGCTTGATTGAATCATTATATGTTTGCGAAATAAAATGGAGAAACGGGTTTTATGTCCGGTAGGCTTTTGGCTGAAGGAGGTGCTCGTTTCTTTATCGTTTTTAGGGTAAAATGTAATCTGTGTTACTAATAGAGAGTTGTTTTTTACGTAGCAAAACTGAAATATCTGTTGTTTGCTACGTAATGTGTGCTTTGATTACACTATTGTTAGTGGCAATACTACGTAGCAGAGGGATATTACTTGCTATTTGCCACGTAAAGATTATACTGTATGCCCGATGTTGTATAGAAATATTACGGAGTAAAACTATACTGTATGTCATTTGCTCCGTAAAGCCAACTTCTGTTGTATCATGATGAGTTACAATCCTACGTATCAAAGAAGATTTCTATGTGCATTACTCCGTAAAGGGCTGGTACGTCGACGGTTCATTTGTTAACTTTTCTGGTAAATGTGTTGGTTTTTATAGTATAATATGTGTTGGTTACTCGTGAGTCGTCTTTCATTTATTCGGAAGATGCCTTGTTGGAATGGAAATGTGATAGATATCACATCGGAGATACAAATGGCGAAGAATAAATATTATGCGGTAAAAGTGGGACTCACTCCCGGAATATATACAACTTGGGCGGAGTGCGAAGCTAACGTTAAGGGGTATCCGAAAGCTGAGTACAAGGGATTCAAGGAGCTAAGTGAAGCCGAAGCTTATATGGACGGAGCAGAATCCGCCGATACCTATGCGAATGTAACACTCAACCATAACACTAATACGAGCCCGGCAGGCGATGCAGACAACATCGGCGATTTGAAGGACAACCCATCCCCCATAACCTACGAATCATACATCGGTCAAGATGAAGTCGGTAAGAGTGAACCTTTCCGAAGAATAATCGTAGTGTCAGCATATCTTGACGATAATCATATGGATGAACTGAAGACTATCGGCGCCACCAACGATTCTAAGAATTACGGTCTCGACACTGATAAATGTATCATGATAGGAAAAGAGCTTACCGATTTCGAGAGCTTTAAAGAATGCGAAAACGGTATATATGAAAATGAAAAATACGGCATAACATTTTCCATATATTCGATAAGTAACGGCTACTATAATGAACTTCATGAAAAGGAAGAGAGGATTAATGCCAATAAGATTATCGCAATAATGCATAACAGAGCAGGCTTCAATCTTTGTAACCATCTTGCCAAGAAGGGCATAAGGATTAAAGACGTTGTAATAGATAATTTCATGGGTAAAAATGACTGTGACAAGCTCTATGCAAAGTACGCATCTTACGAGAAATACAGGCTTGATAAGAGTGGCGTCAATATGCATTTCGAGACTAAGTCAGAGAAGAAATATCCTGCCGTTGCCGTTGCCGCCAACATTGCCAACTACATTGAGGCGTTATATGCAAATGAAGTAAGAAACAGTATTGCCGCTAAGGGCGGAGATCTTGACAGCCACGGCTTCAGTAACAGTAAGGATGATGTGCAATATGCCTTCGACGAGATTGTAAAGGTCTACGGAAGCCTCGATAATCCGGATATAGAAGAAGAGTTTAAGCATACTCAATACTATAATAATTATGTTGATTCAGGACACTTATAAATGAAAAAAGGAATTAAAGTATTAATTACAATTTTATCCATATTAGTAGCCCTCGTTATCGGCTCCATAATATTCATCCTGGTCAACCCCAGGGCTAAGTTTCTTGCGGGCACAACCAGATTCGCCATAGAGACCTTGCCCAATAGTTACTTCATCATATACAATCTCGACCTTATGGAAATATTCAGAGATTATATGGACGGCGATATAGAATTCTCCGGTGATGTTATTGCGGGAGATATTGAAGGCTTCGGCTATACATCAAGTGCCAAGGTTCACGGTGTAAGAAGCTTCGACATGAAGGAACTTGGCGCAACTGCCGATGCCAAGGTTTTATTCTTAGATGTGGGCGAAGTCGATTTATATGCAAGAGATAAGACTGTCTACATGATAGTCCCGAGCTTCGATAACCTTGCATATTCCCTTACAACCAATACGGATCTGTTCTGGAAGGCACCACAGCTTAACGGTAACCTTGACATTGAGTGGTTCACAAGTAATATAGGTAACTTTATTGAATTTGCCAACGATATGGATATCGAGAAGTCCGGTAATGTGCTGACTGACGAGGACGGAACCACGAGCGACGAATATCTTATCACAATTCCCGAGGGCAAGGGAGTATTTATCTGGGAGCTTCTGGGAATGGATATCCCCGACCACGACATCCGCCTTAGTATGTATATGACAAGAGGGTGCAAGTTCAGGCGGATTACAATTGATATTGGAAATATTGTAGAGAACACGGTTCTTACTGTTGACGGGCTTAACATGGGGACGGTAATCACTGAGACGGCGCTTCCCGATAACGAGAAACTAACTGTGGTCCTCACGAGACGAGGCGACTACCTCTATGCAAGTTACATTGATGTTAACTTCTTATATGAGACCAAGGACGGAACAAATTATACAGGTAACGGTGTGCTTGCTTACGATAAGACGGATAACGGGTATGATATAGTGCTTAAGAGGTTTAAGTTCTATAAGGGCGAGGCACTCCTGGGACAGTTATTCTTTGATGGAAATGTGCATACAACCAAGGTCACCACACCGCCAACCTCCACCGCAACAATTCCTCTGGAGTCCATAAAGAACTATGAGTGGGAAGAGTTACGTGATAACTTCCAGGGCTTTGTAGACGATGTTATGGAGGACGTGAAGGCGAAGTTGTAAATAGTGCGCAAAAAATAATACACAACAACTCTTGCATTTTGTATACAAAATATAGTAAAATAAGCGATACGCAAAAAGTTTCTTTAGGAGGAAATTAATTATGAAAAGATCGATGAAAACCATGGATGGTAACCAAGCGGCAGCTCATGCTTCTTACGCATTTACTGACGTTGCGGCTATCTATCCCATCACACCTTCATCAGTTATGGCTGAACATACTGATGAATGGGCAATTGCCGGCAGAAAGAATATCTTCGGACAGACAGTTCAAGTAACAGAGATGCAGTCGGAAGCCGGTGCAGCAGGAGCTGTTCACGGTTCACTTACAGCCGGTGCACTCACAACAACATTTACAGCATCACAAGGTTTACTTCTTATGATTCCGAACCTGTATAAGATGGCAGGTGAGAGACTTCCGGGCGTAGTTAACGTATCTGCTCGTTGTGTGGCTTCACATGCACTTAACATTTTCGGTGACCATTCCGATG
>CAJODN010000013.1 GCA_905233695.1 uncultured Lachnospiraceae bacterium
AAGGGAGGAGCCAATTATGGATATGCCAAGTGCATCAATGATTAACTCGAATAATGGTGTGTTACAGCAATTCGGTATTGCTATGCTTGGTAATCAGCTTGACATTCAAGAACAGCAAGGCGCTAACGAAGCAGCAATGCTTGCATCTATGCCTGCACCGTCTCCTTCTTTGGAGAGCTTAGCTAATCCTAATGTTGGACAACATATCGATATCGGAGTTTAATCCCAAGTATTTATGGTGAACTATTCAGAGCCAAGGCAATTTGCGAAAATTCTTGATGAATGCTTGCATTCAAGAGAGAATTTTTTAGCAAATTTCTTTGGCGAGAATTCGCCATATGAGAAAATGCGAAGCATTTTCGAATAGGCTCTGAATGGTTTCTTTTTTATTTACTAACAATCGCCTCTATCTCGAGCATTACATCCTTCGGAAGTCTTGCAACTTCTACACAGCTTCTTGCAGGATATGGCTCTTCGAAATATTTAGCATACACTTCATTAATCTTAGCAAAATCATCCATTTCCTTAATGAATACAGTTGTCTTTATTACCTTATCCATAGACGAACCTGACGCCTCGATAAGATTCTTAAGATTGGAAAAAGCCTGCTCAGCCTGTGCTACAGAACCGTCGGGAATATTACCTGTTGCAGGGTCAACGGGAATGACACCCGATGTGTATACAACATTTCCCATATCAATTGCCTGAGAATAAGGTCCTATTGCCACAGGGGCTTTGTCTGTGCTTACTACTTTCATTGTTGTTCCTCCTTAAAATGCTTAATATTCTTTCTTCTTATACTTCTCTTGTGTTCTGTTGTTCGTTGACCAATAGGCTGTCGGCTTTTTTTGCTATACTTTACGGATCTTGCCGCCGTCTAAACTGATTCGTCTTTCCTTATACAGTCTTCCCACCGCTCGCTTGAATGCATTCTTGCTAAGACCGGTCTCCCTTTTAATAACATCCGGACTCGCCTTCTCTGTAAAGGGAAGAACTCCGGCATAGCTATCTATTAATTCTAAGAGCATCTCGGCATCTTCATCCATCTGAATATATGACTTGTCCCTTATGGAAATGTCAAGCTTACCGTCGGTCTTAACTCCTGTTACGCGAGCCGTTATCACATCTCCTATTCTGAGACTCGATGTGTCCTCATGTCGCGGAATCATAGCAGAATATTTATCATCAACTGCAACGTATGTTCCGAATTCATGTCCGAACTCGTATACTCTTCCTTCCACTTCGTCGCCCGGTCTGTATGCACAATCTGTGCTCAGAAGATGATAGATTCCCTTCATGCTTCCGGCGAGTCTATTTGATTTATCGATGTAAAGCCGAATCAGGATTTCGTCATTCTCTTCGACACGTCCCAGCATCTCCTTATAGGGAAGGAACAAGTCCTTCTCGAGACCCCAGTCAAGGAATGCGCCAATCTTCGTAATCTCTCTTACTGTCAGGCATGCGTACTCTCCTACAGTAAGCGGGGGCATTGTGGTTGTGGAGATAAGTCTGTCTTCGGAATCCTTGTAGACGAAGACTTCTATCTCGTCACCTAACTTGGTACCCTCCGGAACCTGTTTCTTAGGGAGAAGGACTCGGTCTTCTCCGCCCTTTCTGTTGGGTGCCAGGTAGACGCCGAAGTCTACCTTCTTGACTACCGTTAACTTTTGTATCTTGCCTAGTGCTATCATGTGATTTTGTCCTATTGATGTATAGTACTGTCAGAATGTGTCGTACGGTATATGTGGGTCTGGCGGGGAAGGTTCCTATAATAAGCTCTGTATCCTATTCTATTCCTTCTATTTTGTCAAGGTCCTCATACATTTCCACTATTGCAAACACAGTATCGTCGTTATACAGAACTCCCTGCATACCATTATCAATATCAGCAGTAGTAACCTTAACAACGTCACCCTTGTATGCCACCTGCTTATAGCTTGCCCTAATGTACGATATGTCGAAATCGTCATCGAGACATTCTGCCACCGCCTCAATATACCTTGAATTATTCATGTGATGATTGGTGTCGATATGCATCTGTCTTACGGTAAATGTGTAATCGCATTCACCGGTTTCCTGCTTCTTTTCCAACTCATCGCATTTCGGGATCTTACGAGGGAGCCACTTCCTCTTAACTTCACTGGGTGTTGTGAATCCCTCTGCCATATCCTCCGGCACATTTACCGGCTTAAGAGTCTTAAGGTTCATAAGAATCCACATAGAGTCAGCTTCGACGTAGCGCTCACCGTTCGGCGACTCAATTGTGAAGTTACGATAGCCTATCATTCCTCTGAAGCGATATGCCCACGTCTTAATTACAACATCTTCTCCCACCTTGGGACGATTGTTAATTCTAATCTGCCACTCCGTTATATACCAACCGAGATCCTCCCTGTTAAGCCTGTCCAGGTCATAATCGATATAGATAGAATCAAACATGGCGCAGTCAGCCATATATCTCATAATTGCGGACAGAGATAAGAATCCCTCTTCATTAACTTCGCTGTATCTTACTCTTGATGTAAATTGATACATGATTTTTCTCCCGTATAAACTTTTAGTATAATAAGAATTGTAACACAAACAGACAAAATAAAAAAGGCAACCTATAAAAGATTGCCTTACTGGCCCACAAGGATTCGAACCTTGAAATGACGGAGTCAGAGTCCGTTGCCTTACCATTTGGCGATGGGCCAATATCAAACGCAAGTGTTATTATACACATAATATGCGCTCAATGTCAATATATAATGGGAAAATCCTACTCATCCTCATCCTTAGCCCAGAAAAATGCATATCTTACAGCCTTGTTCCAGCCTTTGTAAAGCTTATCGCGATATTCAATATCCATCTCCGGCGCGAATTCGCCCCCTTCTTCCTTAAGAGCTTTTATCTCATCGATACTCTCCCAGAAACCTGTGGCAAGCCCCGCAAGGTATGCGGCACCCATGGCTGTTGCTTCAACATTTTCAGGTCTCCTAACCTTCTTACGAAGCATATCTGACTGGAACTGCATAAGGAAATCATTACTGCTGGCACCACCGTCCACATAGATATGTGTAAGGTCAAGTCCGGAATCTTCCTTCATTGCACGTGTTACATCAAGCACCTGATATGCGATTGACTCGAGCGTCGCTCTTATAATGTGACTCTTCGTCGTTCCTCTCGTAATTCCGACAATTGTACCTCTTGCATACTGATCCCAATGAGGCGCGCCAAGTCCCGTAAACGCAGGCACAACATAACAGCCTCCCGTATCAGGTGATTTCGTTGCAAGATACTCTGAATCAAATGAATCGTCTATCAAATGCACGCTGTCCCTAAGCCACTGAATAGCGGCTCCCGCAACGAAGATAGAGCCCTCAAGGGCATAAGTAACCTTACCGTCAAGTCCCCAAGCAATTGTGGTTACAAGTCCGTTATCGGAACTTACAATTCTCTCGTCCGTATTCATAAGGATGAAGCAACCGGTTCCATATGTAATCTTGGCGTCCCCTTCTCCGAAACACTGTTGTCCGAAGAGCGACGCCTGCTGGTCACCTATTACAGATGCGATGGGAATTCTCTCCCCGGCAGAAATCTGAGTAAATTCAAGATATCCGTAAATTTCCGAACTAGGCTTAACTTCCGGCATCATAGAACGTGGAATGTTGAGTTCGCCCATGATATCGTCATCCCAGTCAAGTGTATTAATGTTAAAAAGCATTGTACGACTGGCGTTGGAATAGTCTGTTATATGAGCTTTTCCTTCTGTAAGATTGTATACAATCCATGTATCAACCGTTCCGAAGAGAAGGTTACCTTTTTCTGCCTCCTCTCTTGCGCCTTCAACATTGTCAAGTATCCACTTTATCTTAGTAGCACTAAAGTACGCATCCGGACGAAGACCTGTCTTCTTTCTTATGGGTTCCGTAAGACCTTTCTTAACAAGCTCGTCCGCCATATCGGATGTACGGCGACATTGCCATACGATAGCATTGTATACAGGTTCTCCCGTCTCTTTATTCCATACAATCGTGGTCTCACGTTGGTTAGCGATACCGATTGCGGCTAAGTCACCGGGCTTCGCTTTAATCCTCGTAAGCGCTTCCATAGTAACACCGAGAAGTGCGGAAAGCATTTCCTGGGGATCCTGTTCAACCCATCCCGGATTCGGATAGAATTGCAACGTCTCCTTCTGCGCCATAGAACGAACCTTACCGCTGTGGTCATATAGAATCGCCCTTACGCTGGTGGTTCCGGCGTCAAGTACCAGTATGTATTTCTTCTTAGATGTGTTAGCCATAGTTTGTCACCTCTTTTAAGCAAATTATTGAGGAAGACGCAGTAGATAGGAATTTAGACGAGTAATTTATCTATAAGGCAGTATCCGTCTTCAACGAACACTCCCTTAGACTCCGCATTTTTCTCGGAATATGGTAAATGCGGATCCTCCCCTAAAGTCTTGGTACTGTCATAAAGCATATACGGAATCGGTTCGTCCGTATGAGTTCTTATCTCAATGGGAGTGGGATGATCCGGCATAATAAGCATTCTTATATCTTCACCGGCACCGATCACTCCTTCATATATGGGCTTAATTATTCTTTCATCCAGATATTCGACAGACTTAACCTTTCGTTCAACCGAGCCTTGATGTCCCATTTCATCGGGGGCTTCCACGTGAACATATACGAAGTCCGTTCCGTCATTTATAAGAGTGTCGACTGCTGCCTTAGCCTTGCCTTCATAATTGGTATTAAGACCTCCGTTGGCACCGTCAACAAGTATTACCTTCATCTCACAACCCACGGCGATTCCCTTAAGAAGGTCTACCGCAGATATCATTGCGCCTTTTCTTTTCGTCTTTCCTTCAAATGATGTAAGTGCCGGCTTCGTTCCCGCGCCCCAGAACCAAAGTGAATTGGCAGGGTTAAGACCCTTCTTCTTACGCTCTATGTTGATAGGATGATTGACAAGTATATCGTAGCTTCGAACCATCATATCGCGAAGAACGGGATCTTCCGGAAGCTTATCTCCCACAACCTGCCCAAGCACATCGTGGGGTTGTACGAGAGGCATAACATTTCCGTTATCAATAATAAGAAGATGTCTGTAGCTTGTACCCACATAGAACTTGTATCCGTCTCTCTCCAGCTCCTTCTTAACAGCGTCAAGAAGGACAGCCGAATCCTCAGTCGCTATCTCGGACGAACTGTGATCAATTATCTTCCTGTCTTCATATCTATCCTCATCCTCAGTAAGCGTCACGATGTTACAACGAAGGGCAACATCGGTATCCTTCATATCTACACCTATACTTAGAGCCTCAAGCGGACTTCTTCCCGAATAATACTTCTTGGGATTATAACCGAGAACCGACAGGTTAGCCGTATCGGATCCGGGACTCATTCCCTTCGGAACGGTACGAACCATTCCAATCTCGGCAGTCTCACTTAACTTATCCATCATAGGAGTGTTGGCAGTCTCAAGAACAGTCTTACCGCCAAGTTCTTCTATCGGCCAGTCTGCCATTCCGTCTCCAAGTACTACAACATATTTCATCTTATTTCACCCTTATCATCTTAACTACATCGAGAGATGCGGCCTTAGCTTCGTAGTCGGCTTCCGTCATAACATTTGACACAAAACCAATCTCTCCGTCTACAACGCCTTCCACGAACTCTGCATCCCTGAAGACTGACTTAACTTCATCCCTAGAAGACTTGGTTCTTACGAAGAATCTACTCTCGATAACGGAAGGATCTGCAAGTACCTTCTTCTCCGGCCTCCACTCGAGATGTATGTTCATATCCTTATGCTTAGCCATCTCAACAATGTCTCCAACAACAGCTGACGCCGTAGGAAGAGAACCTGCGCCTGAGCCATAGAACATCGCGTCCCCAAGCATATTCCCACGAACAAATATTGCGTTAAATACATCATCTACCGAGTAAAGCGGATGCTCCGGCGGAAGGAGGTATGGCGCAACTCTTGCAACATAAGTATCACCTGTTGCAGTGGAAGTGGCAAGAAGCTTAATCTTTCTTCCCAAAATGCTTGAGTACTTAATATCAGTAGCCGTAATGTGGCTTATTCCTTCAGTCGGAATATCTGTATATTCAACCTGCTGACAGCATACAAGCGATGTAAGGATTGCAATCTTTCTCTGTGCGTCGTGGCCTTCAATATCGGCTGTGGGATCCTTCTCGGCAAATCCTAAGTCCTGTGCTTCCTTAAGAACAACGTCGAAGTCACTTCCGTCCTCAGTCATCTTAGTCATAATATAGTTAGTTGTTCCGTTGACAATTCCTGATATCTCCTCGATAACATCACCTGTCATACATTCAAGGATCGGTCTTATAATCGGAATTCCTCCACCCACGGATGCTTCGAAGAGGAAATTGACGTTATTGTCTCTCGCCGTCTTAATAAGGTCGGCACCCTTGTCGGCAACAAGCGCCTTATTACTTGTTGTAACGTGCTTACCATGCTCAAGCATTGCCTTTACAAATGTGTAAGCAGGCTCAACACCGCCCATTGTCTCCACAACGATATCGACATCAGGATCGTTGGCAATTGTGTTGTAGTCATTAACTACAAGCTTCTCCCAAGGCTCTCCCGGGAATTCTCTTCTGTCGAGGACATACTTAACCTCAAGCTTCTCGCCAACTCTCTTCGCAATCACATCTTCATTAGTTGTAAGTACCTTATACACTCCTGAACCGATTGTTCCGAATCCCATTATTGCTACGTTCATATCTTTTCTCCTTTTACTCTTTATTTACTTATATACTTTACTCAAGAACTCTACTACCATCTTCTCATAGCCCTTCGGGTCGGAATCGATTGAGAGTCCATGTCCCGCGCCGGGGAATTCATGATATTCGCTGTATCCTGTGTACGCATCATGCATTCGTTTACTGTTAACCGGGAATATGAAATCATCTCCTCCGCCGTGTGCAAAACAGATAGGAATCTTACTGTCATTAAAGCATTCTATCGGCGTTGATTTATTATAATTATATCCGAAGAACAATCCGGATATGACGCCACCAAGTCTTCCCACAAATACCGGCAAATGGAACTTATGCTTTACTGCGTTATCAATAACATTTCTAAGATCCGCATATCCGCAATCGGCAAGTACGAAGTCCAGCTTCGGCTCATACTGAAGAGCCGTAATGGAAAGCCCCGTTCCCATTGATTCACCGGCGCAACCGAGAGCGATATCCTTACCGAACCTTTCCCTTGTATCTTCAATAACCCTAAGAAGATCCTTCGACTCATCGCGACCGAATGTTGTAAAGCCTTTGCCGTTCTCGCCATGACCTCTGTCGTCATATACAACACAGTTATAACCGTTCTTCCGAAATACCGATGCGTACTTCATAGAGCCGTGTCTGTTATATGTATAGCCGTGACTTATAATTACGAACTTCTGACCGTTACAATTGTCTTCGCCTTCAGCCTTCCTGTACTGCTCCGGCGCTTTGCTTCCTTCTGACAAATGTGACTTCGGATTATTGTAGTCATAATCATCAATTCTTCCATAATCATCCATATTATCATAGGCAGGCAGAAAGGATGCATAAAGCGTGTATCCGTCCCACGACTCAATGGAATATACAGACGACGGATTCATATCAAGACCTTGCATGAATTCTTTACTCATCTCATGCTTCCAGCCCTCACCCATGGGTGTTGACTTGGGATGCGTCGTGCCGTAAGCCAAGAATATGACCATTCCGAAGAAAGCGACAACAAGCACCGCCAGTATTATTATCAAAACTATAATCCATGTACTCATATAGAATCTCCTTATAAAATATATCCAAAGATTCGAAAGTTTAATACTACTATTTTACTTGTTTACACGGTACTTTGCAACTTTTTTTGATTGGTGTAATCGCTGCCGTCATAAATTTTATGGAAATCATTGTGGAAATCTGATTAAAAAAATAATATAATCGTAAGTATAGGTAATAAGATTAAGGAGGAGTGATTAATGGATAAGAATTTACAATCTAAAAAATGGGGTGAAGCAGTTGACAAAATGCAGAAGGCACATCTCAGCTTACTTAATCCTGACAGCACCAATCCTGCTGACTGGAAGGACGCATTTGACACACTTGTTAAGGCCATTAAGGAAGAGAGAAGTTATGATCCCGCATTTTCACCGGAGCTTAAGAACTTAGATGAGGCAACGGGTAACCAATATGGCTTCAAGGACATCTTGGAAGAATACTTTGATTTCTTGGAAGAGAAGGGCGACTGGGATGATGTAATAACATCTTCGGAAGAGATTATTTCTTTATTCAAGTGGGAAGAATCACTTCCTTCAGAGTATATGTTCCGTAAGGGAAATGCTCTTGAGAAATCAGGTCGCGTAGATGAGGCTGAAGCCTTCGGCGATTATTGGCTCAAGAATTATCCTCAGGATCTCTATGCCGCAGCTTCTAATGTATTCATCAAGACTGAGGTTGATAAGATAGATGAAGCGAAGAGAATAATAGATACTTACCTTAGAGATGACCTTAAGTGCGACAAGGATACAGACTCATTCTTCATGGCAGCTTATCGTCTCTTCGAGCTTACGGACGATATTAACGCTAAGCAGAGAATCGAGAAGAAGATGACTGAGTATAGGGAAATGATAGAGAATAAGAAGTAAATCAAGACTTTAAACGCCCCCGCATATGCGGGGGCGTTATTATGTATTATTCTATTCTTCCGTAATTGCCTGCAGCTTCTGGATGCTTGCGAGAATCTCTGATAGGTACTCACTTACTTCTCTTGTTCCGTCAAGTGATTCCTTCGTAATGTTCATAGTATTCTCACTATTAGCGGTAAGCTCTTCTGTATAAGCACTTGTGTCAGAGATTGAATCTGCAATCTCGGAATTATTCTTGTTGATGTTACCGAGGAATTCCGTCTGCTTTCTTACAGCTTCATTCATTGTATTAATATTCTCATCAATAGTCTTGAACTGCTCGTCTGTCTGAGTTACAAGTTCATTCTGTCTCTGACTTACTTCGTCAAGGTTAGCTACCGCATCATTAACAAGTCCCGCCTCCGTAGCAAGCGTCTCTAATATCTCATTAATCTTAGCCGTCGCGTTACTTGTATCGCCGGAAAGCTTCTGAATCTCTCCCGCAACTACCGCGAAACCTTTACCCTGCTCACCGGCTCTTGCAGCCTCAATTGAAGCATTGAGTGAAAGTAAGTTGGTCTGATCTGCGATGTTACTGATAATAGAGATAAATTCTTTTGCTTCCTGAAGACTGTCTACAAGAGTAGATGTTGCTTCCGAAACCTTTTCCTTCGACTCTGCAACAAGCTCTGTACTCTGAGAAAGAGCATTTACATTATTCATACCCTGCTCAGAAAGCTTATGTGTCTCGGTAAATCTATCCTGAATATCAGTACTGATCTCTGTAAGTGAATTAAGCTTATCACTGATTCCGTTACTCATTGTGAGCTGTGTCTGTACAGTATCGGCCACATCGCTTGTACCGGATGCAATCTCTTCGATAGAAGACTGGGCCGACTCTGACTGCTGCTCGATAGCTTTTGCCTTAGTGTCGATATCGGCAACTCTTTCGCTGAGAGACTCTGTAGCTTCAGAGATAGCGTTAAGCACTTCCTTCTGCTTCGCCGTCTGTTCTTCAATCTGAGCGAGATGCTTCCTGTTAATATCTTGGACAATCCTTGTTGATATAAGTGACAGTACAGCTACAACGATAATCGCAAACACCTGTATCTCATAATCTGCAATATCGTCAGCGGAGGTTGCTCCATATACAATAATTCTTATCGCAACCGCTATAATGTTAATTGCAAGATTCACGATGAAGAATTGCAGTAGAACCTTGAAATCACTGTACGTAAGAATTACCGCCATCATCGGGAACATATACACGAATGTCAGCGGTGTATCGCCGGTTATAAGAACGTACGCGTAAAGAATTGCATATCCGTATACCGCAATGTACGCCAGCTTCTTAGTCTCAGCATCCTTCGCCTTCATTATAGCGCCGATAACAAAGGGTACGAATGCGCACGCGAGAAGTATTCCATAGTAAATAATTGTTCTCTCGCCTTTAATAACCTCCATGAGGTATGCTGCTGCAATAACGCCCAGGGTTACGCCCCAGCCGATTAGCGCAAATCCATTAATTCTGGCCATGTCACTTTTAACTTTTTTCATAGGTTGTTCCCTCCCCTGATACAATCAGATATAGTCTATTTTAACAAGCGTCAATCCACATGGCGGGGCGGTTGGTCCCGCACAGGCTCTGTCCTTTGCTTCTATTATTCCTTCTATCTCTTCGGGCTTAATATTTCCTTCGCCCACCTTGATAAGTGTTCCCACAATTATCCTTACCATATTGTAAAGAAAACCATCACCAGTACATTTTACCACAATCTCATCATCTTGTCTATTAACAGATACTTCTTTAAGTGTTCTGGTAAATGTATTAACCTGTGCCTTAACGGAACAGAAGCTTCTGAAGTCATGCGTTCCCTCAAAATACTTTGCTGCTCTTAGCATTGCTTCGATATCAAGGTCATAATGATAGTGATATGTATAGAGACGCCTTATCGGGTCTTCAAATGTTGTATTGAGGATACGGTACTTATATGTCTTAAGAGAATCTACAAAATGAGGATGCCAATCATCATCTACCTTGCAGGAATCAACAACAACTATATCCTTCGGAAGTCTTGTGTTAAGAGCGTAGCTGATTCTTGTCGGCTCCATGCACGAGTCTACATCGAAGATAGCCACATTTCCAAGGGAATGGACGCCGGAATCGGTACGACTTGCGCCCAGGACCTTAATGTCCTGTTCGAAGAATTCCGTAAGTTCCTTATTCAGCACCTCTTCTATTGTTATACCGTTAGGCTGAACCTGCCAGCCGTGGTAAGCCGTGCCGTCGTAGGCAACCGTAAGCTTTACTCTCACACAGGACTCCTCTAATCTATGTAACTATTGCAACCATTCCAGCACAAGCATTCATCGAAGGTTTCTATACAAATTGCCTTCGATTCGAGTAGTTACAGGTTAAAAACATTCACGAACAGCGCACTGACATAGCGATTGTATAACACATTTGCCAAAATAGTAAGCGCAAGAAATGCCACTTCAATTATGTACGCCTTACTGTCGTTACCGCTGTACTTAAGCGGTTTCATCTTAGTTCTTCCGTCGCCTCCGTTATAGCACCGAGCTTCCATCGCAAGTGCTAAGTCGTTAGCTCTTCTGAATGCCGATACGAAGAGCGGAACCAGGATTGGAATCATACTCTTGGCACGCTTGAATACACCTCCGGATTCGAAGTCGGCTCCGCGAGCCATCTGAGCCTTCATAATCTTGTCGGTCTCATCAACGAGAATAGGCGTAAACCTAAGAGCAATTGACATCATCATTGCAATCTCATGTACCGGAATCTTAATCTTATTGAGAAATCCCAGCGCCTTTTCCAGGCCATCCGTAAGCTGATTCGGCGTAGTCGTAAGTGTCATAATGGACGTTCCCACGATAAGGTACACCATTCTTATTATCATGAAAATGCAATTCTTAATACCTACATCCGTTATACGAAAGATCCAGAACTGAACAAGCACATTTCCCGGAGTCAGAAAAAGATTAAAAATACCCGCCACAACGAGAAGCAGGACTATTGACCTTAGCCCCTTAAGCATATAACTTAAGGGCACCTTACAGAGTATTATCATAGCCACAAGAAATATCGTAACCACAATAATCGAGAAGATATTACTTGCAAGAAATACGCATATAATAAAAAGAAATGCCCCCATTAATTTTACTCTCGGATCAAGTCTGTGTATTACTGAATCCACCGGATAATATTGTCCAAAAGTAAGCTCTCTAAACATTACAAAAATCCTTAAACCTTATTATATATCCTAAGAATCTCTTCCTTGGCCTCCTCGACTGTTGTAACGTCAAGGGATACATCGAAGCCAAAGCGTCTCATATCATGCATTAGATATGTTATCTCCGGAGCACGAAGTCCCATTTCTTCAAGCTCTCTATAGTGTCTGTACACTTCCTTGGGCGTATCGTCATATGCGATTTTACCCTCATCCATAACTAAAATTCTATCAACGAGTCTCGCAATATCCTCCATACTGTGGGACACGAGAATAACGGTGTTACCCGTGGTGCTATGCATATTATATATCATATCAAGAATGTCGTCTCTGCCCTTGGGATCAAGTCCCGCCGTTGGCTCATCGAGAATCAGTATCTCAGGCTTCATTGCAAGTACTCCCGCAATGGCCGCTCTCCTCTTCTGCCCTCCGGATAAGTCGAAAGGAGATGCCGATATAAGATCCTCCGGAAAATCCACAAGCTTTAACGCTTCGTACACTCTGTCGTCAACTTCCTCTTTCGTAAGACCAAGGTTGGAAGGACCGAAGCATATGTCTTCGAAAACAGTTGCTTCAAAGAGCTGGTGCTCGGGATACTGGAATACCATCCCTACTTTGCTTCGAAGGGTTGCTTTCGAAAAGCCCTTTTCGGATGTGTCTTTACCGTTAAAATACACGGTACCGCTTGTGGGCTTAAGAAGACCGTTCATATGCTGTATAAGTGTGGATTTGCCGGAACCCGTGTGACCTATGATTCCGATAAATTCGTTATCTTCTATTTTAAGTGACACGTTATCCAGTGCCACGGTCTCATATGCATTCCCGGGGGAGTAGACGTATGAGATTTTATCCAGTATTAGTGACATGTTGTATCCTTTATCTTGAGTGAGCCGCAGAAAGGGCATCTATCAGTTCCTGTCTTGTCAGTATGCCCTCGGGAATGCTTAAGCCGGACTTCCTGAGTTCGTCTGCCAAAAGTGTTACCTGTGGCACATCGAGGTGCAATTCCTTCAGCCTGTCAACCTGAGCGAATACTTCTCTGGGAGTACCTGACATAGCAACATTTCCCTCATGCATCACGTACACCTTGTCAGCATCTATAACTTCTTCCATATAGTGAGTTATAAGAATTATCGTTACACCCTTCTCGCGGTTAAGCTCGTGAAGAGCTTCTATGACCTCTTGGCGACCGACCGGATCAAGCATGGCCGTCGGTTCGTCCGCAACAATGCACTTAGGCTCCATAGCCATAACGCCTGCGATGGCAACCCTCTGCTTCTGCCCGCCGGAGAGCTTGTTAGGCGAGTGCCCTCTGTATTCCCACATTCCTACAGCCTTAAGGCTCCTGATAACTCTCTCCCATATCTCGTCCGTGGGAACTCCGATATTCTCAGGGCCAAAGCCCACGTCTTCCTCAACTATACTTGCAATAATCTGGTTATCGGGATTCTGGAATACCATTCCCGCTCGACGTCTTACCTCCATTGTATTATCTTCTTCCGAGGTATCAAGACCGTCGACTAAGAGCGTTCCGTCACTTGGCGTAAGAAGCGCATTAAGAAGCTTTGCAAATGTGGATTTACCCGAGCCGTTATGTCCGAGAACACAAATGAATTGCCCTCTTAAAACGTCAATATTGACTTTGTCAAGGGCAACGCTTATATCCTCTATATTGTCTTCTTCGTCTCTCCTGATATACTGGTAAGAGACGTCTCTTGCTTTAATTATTCCCATGAAAGTCTGTGTAAATCTCCCTCTTTGTTAAGCCCGAAAAAATCATTCTGACGAAGCGCTTCGTATAATACAATCGCTGCGGCGTTAGACAGATTAAGCGATCTCTTGTCTTCATACATCGGTATTCTCACTGAATTCTTGGGATTCTTAACAAGAATTTCTTCCGGTATTCCTCCGCTTTCCTTACCGAACATTATGAAGTCACCGTCACGATAGCTTACATCCGTATAGACATGTCTCGCCTTCGTGGTCGCCATATAGATATTGACATCCGGATTCCTTTCTAAGAAGTCATTCCAGTCATCATATATTGTAACATCAAGTTCTTGCCAATAATCCATTCCCGCACGCTTAACTGTCTTGTCATTAATGATAAATCCCATCGGTTCGATAAGATGAAGCTTTGTGTTCGTTATTACACATGTACGTCCGATGTTACCTGTATTGCCGGGAATCTCGGGCTCGTACAGTACTATATTAAGAGACATTACATTTCCTCTCTTAATTCACCGATGAATTCTTCTATCCTGCCAAGCGCTTCCTTAAGATTGCTGAGTGAATATGCATATGATATACGAAGAAAGCCTTCACCGCATTCTCCGAAGGCATTACCCGGAACGACAGCAACCTTCTTAGACTTAAGAAGTCTCGTTGCGAATTCGTCCGAAGTCATACCGAACTCTTTTATGGACGGGAACATGTAGAACGCGCCGAATGGCTCGAAGCACTTAAGCCCCATCTCCCTGAATCTTTGTAGAAGGTATCTTCTTCTGGCGTTATATTCTTCACGCATCTCAGCTACCTCTTTATCACATTCTCTTATTGCCTTTACCGCGGCATACTGGCTTGTTGTAGGTGCGCACATAATTGCGAACTGATGAATCTTAAGCATCTCTGCAATTATTTCCTTAGGTGCGCATGCGTACCCCAGACGCCATCCCGTCATAGCGTGAGACTTAGAGAAACCGTTAATCAGAACTGTTCTCTCCTTCATACCCGGCAAGCTTGCGATACTAACATGCGAATCGAGGTATGTAAGCTCTGAATATATCTCATCCGACATAACAAATATATCATGCTTTATTACAACTTCCGCTATCTTCTCAAGATCCTTTCTCTCTAAGACAGCACCCGTGGGATTATTGGGAAAAGGGAGCACAAGAAGCTTCGTCTTATCAGTTATGGCTTCCTCTAATTCCTCTGCCGTAAGTCTGAAGTCATTCTCTTCCTTAAGCTCGATAATAACAGGTTTACCGCCGGCGAGTATTGTGCAGGGCTCATACGATACGTAGCTTGGCTGCGGAATTAAGACCTCGTCTCCAATATCAATCATTGCGCGAAGACCTATGTCAATAGCCTCGGAACCTCCGACTGTTATTAACATTTCCTCGTAAGGGTCATAAGTAAGACTGTATCTTCTGTCTAAGAATTTCGCGATTTCTTCCTTTAATTCCTTAAGTCCTGCATTACTTGTATAAAATGTTCTACCCTGCTCAAGAGAATAAATTGCTTCATCACGTACTCTCCAAGGAGTATCAAAATCAGGTTCTCCTACTCCCAGTGAGATAGCATCCGTCATCTCGCTTACTACATCGAAGAACTTCCTGATACCCGATGGTTTAACTTCTCTGATTGTCTTATTAAGTGGATCTCTCATGGTAAAATTAGTGCCCTTTCATCCTTGTGACTTTCCTGCATAATTGTTCCGTAATCTTTATATTTCTTAAGTATAAAATTCGTCTTGGTGCTTAGAACCGACTCCATGGGAGACAACTTAGACGATACGAATTCCGCAACTTCCCTAAGAGTCTTTCCTTCAATGATTACCATAAAGTCGAATCCGCCGGAGATAAGATAAAGCGCATTTACCTCAGGGTAGTGATATATATGCTCTGCAACCTTATCAAAGCCCATGCCCCGTTGCGGAGTAACGCGAACCTCTATAAGCGCCTTGACCTTCTCAACATTTACCCTGTCCCAATTGACAAGGGCATGGTAGCCACATATAACATGGTTGTTCTCCATGTCTTCAAGACAGTTAAGAACGGCTGCTTCGTCTTCACCGACAAGTGCCGCAAGGTCATGAACATCAATTCGACCGTTCTTCTCGATGTAATTAAGAATCTTCTCTTCCATTAATCTCTGCCTCCAATCACCTTATATAATTCATCCTTCTGAGGTGTCTCAAGAAACCGCACCTCTTCGCCGTTAAGTAATCTTCTGTCGTTAGAGTCGGTTGCTTTACCGATTTTGACCGCTTCTATTCCATTTGCAATAAGGGTGTCAACTATTTCGTCGCCGTCAGACCCCGCTATAAGAAGACATCCCGAAGATATAAGCTTATAAGGGTTGACTCCGAAATACTCGCATATCTCCACCGTCTCCTGCCTAATATTAATCTTCTTAAGAGAAATGTCAAGTCCCACGCCGGATGCTTCGGCTATCTCCCAGAGGGCTCCGAATATCCCACCTTCCGTAACATCATGAAATGACACCGCTAAGTCTCTTGTAAGCTCTGCCTCCTTAACAATAAGGATCTCGTCATCAAAGCTTTTCGCCTTATCAATCATGGTTTTGGGGAAATGTGATAATAGCTCCTCTTCCTTTTCCTTAGCCATAATACTTGTTCCCTCAAGCGCAATGGCCTTAGTCATTACAATATCCATTCCGGGCTCAATTCTGCTGGCCTTAAGAAGCTTGTTTTCTTGTACCTTGCCGACTCCCGTAACCGATACGAGCGGACTGTTAACAACCTTTGTAACCTCGGTATGTCCGCCGATAACCTGAATATTAAGTGCGTGGCATGCATCGTATATATCTGACATGATTTCTTCCAGCTCTTCTTCAAGTGTCTTATCGGGAAGAAGAATTGTTACCATGATTCCGATAATCTCTGCACCGGAACAAGCTATATCGTTAGCGGTAATCTTCACCGCCAGTGTTCCCACGTCCTTGACGGTTCCGGTGATAGGGTCTGTTGACATCACCATTACTTCGCCTTCTTCAAGCTTAACGGCTCCGCAGTCTTCACCAATTGCCGCGCCGAGTATAACTTCAGGTCTTACACTATTAACTTTCTTAAGCACGCACCTCTTAAGTACGCTTTCGGGTAGTTTACCTATCTTCATAATTAACCATTGGTCGTAAGGCATCCTCCCACACTGCGTGTGGGTCCCTCCTTCCGACATATTATACCACAAAAGACTGCTCATGTACGAGCAGTCTTTTTTATTATCAAGAAATGCTTACTGTGCAGGCTGTTCCTCGCCTCCGGCAGGCTGTGCATCGGATTGGGGTTGTTGATCCTGTTGCTGTTGCTGTGGTTGCGGTTGCGGTGTGGATACCGGCGCTCCGGCAACTGCAGCTCTTACAGTACTTTCATCATTCGATGCAATGGCTGAATCTATAGCCGACTTTCTTTCAGGCGACAGACCGTTGGTTCCGATTGCGTATATCGTATTACCCGGCTTATAGTTACTGTTATTGAATACATTCCTACTCTGCTCAACTCCATTTACAGTAACTACTTTCCAGAGTCTTGCTACAGTACCTTTGTGTGCACTCTGCTCCTTTTTAATCGTTCCGGCCGGCAGTTCAGATGAGTACTTGAATGTTATGCCGGGCTCCGTCTCAGACATTACTTCGCTGACAAAGTCAATCTTGCGATTACTGTCTCTGGTCTCCTTACCATATACACTAAAGTAAATCTTACCGCCTTCACAGTAGCCTTCTATATAAATAGGAGTGTCCTGATTGTTCTTGAACTTAAAATCAAGTATTCCCTCTGCAATGGCTGCATCGGCTGATGGCGGAACATATGTAACAATCATTGAGTGATTGTTCCTCTGAACAATTTCAAGCTCCGCTCTTATTACTGCGTTATATAATGTTGACGATACCTGACAGATTCCTCCACCGTAGGATTCAACAGTCTGTCCGTTCTCATATGATGCCGCAAGCTCATATCCGTTCTCTGCCGTAAAGGGAACTACCGCTTCCGTTACGGAGAATGTCTCTCCCGGATAAAGGATTGATCCGTTAATCTTAGAGCATCCGTTCTTAACGTTCTGCGATCTTCCTGCTGCCGATGATGAGAAATCCGTGTTGTATGATCCGAGGCAATCCTTAACCGAAGCTAATTCTTCCTGTGAACCAATAGGATCCTTGGTCTCGCACACAAGATCTACCGAGCTGTTACCGCCTGACCAACCGTCACTTATATAATCGGCTATCTTGTCGGCAGAAGCATTGACATTTACATATGTACCCTGTGTTCCCGGAACATACGAAAATGTACCGTTCTCATGCTTAAGTCCGTTATTAACAACCTTCGTATCGAGATATATCTTATTCTTCTCTAAGTATTCTGCAACGTCGGCATTCTTGGCTGTGAGAGATACTTTGAAATCTTTACCCTTGCCTGACTCTAAATCCTTCGATGCTTTATATCTGTAAAGAGGGGTGCCTTCATTACCGTAATTAGCAGCGCGCTCGGCGACATCATCATTCTTAATGCACAGACTGAGTTCCTTACCTGTAGCATCAACCGACTTCTGACCTGCAACAAGCTTAAATGTAGTCTTCTTAACGTCTCCCAAGTTCGACTCCACCATCTTGGTTGCCTTCTCAACAGTCTGACCTGACACATCGGTTCCCTCGATTGTTATTCCCTTGGGAATCGTCTTCTCCGCCGTCTCTGACTTAGCATCCTTCTCTGTAGAGTTTGTTGTATTTGTAGTGTTGGTTGTATTCGATGTGTTATTGGCAGCTATACTTTCTACCCCTGTAAATCCCGCTATAATAACAGCCATCGCCATAATTACCAATATATTTCTTCGTATTTTACTCATCTTTTCCTCTAATCTTTTCCCCCCATATGGGAAATGTGATATAATCATATATACCTACTTTCACAATACAGTATTATATCAAACTTTGGTCGTATTTTTTTACCTTTTTTACAAAAAATTAGACCATTTTATGGAAAGGATGCACAAATGTTATTTCCTATTCTGGGCATAGTTCTTGTGGTTATGATTGCACTCGCCCTAAGATACAGATACTTGAACAAAAAAATCGACAATGACAATGATGATTTCTATGCCAGAGAAAAGCGCGCCAACGCTACGCCGAAGAAGGATATCTCCAATCTCCCTTATCTTAAGATTCCTATGGACAAATTCCCTATAGGCGAGATAGACGACCCGGATATCACATCAATCGAGAAAAAGCTTACGGAACTATCGGACAAGGAAATCCTCAATCTGACCGGCAAAACCAATACCGACCTCAAGGAAGCCTACGGCGTTCCCAACTTCGAGAAAATGCAGCAAATTGGCGAGAATTTCAATGAACTTACGGTAACCCTCGTTGATTATGCGTCAGAGCTTATGCTGCATAACAGGTATGATGATGCCATAAAGGTACTTGAATACGGTGTTGTAATAAAAACTGATGTAAGCAAGAACTACACGCTTCTCGGCGACTGTTATAAATATAAGAATCAGCCAAGGCGTATAGCTACCTTAAGGGAACAGGCCGAAAACTATAACGGCATCATGAGGGACAGTATTTTAAAGCATCTTGACGGGCTACTTTCGGAAGATAATCCGGAAGACTTTGAATCCCAAAAAAATGTCGAGACTTCTTCAGATACCAACTCAGACACACCTGCAGATACGGATAATAATTAAGCGGTAGGTTCCTCCTACCGCTTTTATCTTCAGTAATTTTTCAACAGTTTCTTAATATATTCCTTATACTCTGCCTTAACCTCATTAGGTCCGTCAATGTAGACCTTATCACCAAGACCGGATATCCATCCGAAGAACTGAGGACTGACTTCAAGTTCAATTCGAAGGTTAGCCATGTCCTTCTTATCAATAACCATTATATCACGTCCGAATCTGTCGATAAATACACCTACCATAGACTTATCGCACATAATACTTACGGTCTTCGTCACACCTTGAAACATCCCGAAGGAATTTCTTGCAATCTCGGCAATCTTCTTATTGTTAATACTTGCTACTCCCTCCCTGGGAGTACTTAATTCTTCGGCCGACTCCATCTTGTCGACTCTATAATATCTTATGTCTTCTCGCTTATCGGAATAAGCCACAAGATAATAGTTTTCTTCGAACCACAAGAGACACGCAGGACTAACCGTAATAGGCTCACCACCGTATCTATATTCCTTTTCCTTCTTCTCGTTCCATTTATAATACTTGAAGTTCATCTTCTTGTTATTGTCAATACATCTGTATATTGTATCAATAACATAGAATATCTGGTTATTATTCTCTTTATCTCTGTTGGCTACTACAACCTGGCGTGAAAGCTCGGCTGCGTCATACACATTTCCGAGATTGGCAACTCTCTTAGCAAGCTCTCTGGCCTTATTGTCGCTTATAAATCGTGATGAAGATATGGCGTCTACGAGAAGCTTAAGCTCCGCAAGTTCAAAGCTCTTGCTTGCAATGTAATATCCGCCCTTATATTCTTCTGATTTCTCGATGTCGAGACCGTATTCCAAGAGGGTGCTGATGTCGGAATAGACGCTTTTTCTTTCGGCGTCGATTCCTAATTCTTCCAGACGGTCGATGATGTCGTTGGAATTTAAGGGGTGCGCCTCGTCCGTCTCGTTGAGCAGTATGTTCATAATATATAATAGTTTTATCTTTTGACCGGATTTGTTGGCCATACTATCCCCTCCTATACCTTTCCGGCATCATATCATATAACTATATGACATGACGCCTTGCTTTACATAGTTCTTGTGACTGAAGCCTTGCTTTACTCCTCTACTATAAACAATACACCGAGAGTGCCGTAGCCGCAGTGGCTGGCAACGGTGGCGCCGGCGTGGGTTATACAGATTTCGTCGAATTTGTTAAGGCTTTCTACGTATTCTCTTACGGAATCTTCTATCTCTTTTGCAACCCCGGTAAATGTTATGAACACTCTCGTAGGGTCGGCTCTCATCATATCTTCCTTCATGTCCTTAACATAATTAAGAACGACACTCGAATACTTTCCTCTATACTTCTTACCCGGCTGCATTGCACCGTCAACTACTTCGATTCTCGGATGAAGCTTAAGGGCAGATCCTGCGAATGCCGCAACACCCGAACATCTTCCTCCTCTGTGAAGATATGTAAGTGTATCTACGACAAAGCTTGCTCTTACTCTGGGGCGAATATCTTCTATCTTCTTAACGATTTCTTCTCTGCCAAGACCTTCTGCCACCATCTCTGCAGCCTTAAGTACGAGGAGTCCGATTCCCGTTGACAGATTCTGAGAGTCTACTACCGATACCTTATCCTCTGCCTCAATTTCTTCTGCAGCAATTCTTAAGACATTTCCCGAAGTGGACATTGATTCAGATATACAGAATGCTATTATTTCATCTCCATTATCTATAATGGGCTTATATACATCCATAACGTCTTCCAGTGACGCTGCTGATGTCTTCGGCGTTGTCTTATTCTCATCTGCCCACTTGAAAAGCTCCGGAAGTGTTATATCCACACCATCCTTATACTCCTTATCACCTAAAAGTACATGAAGCGGAATAATCGTAAGGTCGAACCTCTCAACTAACTCCGGCGACAGATCGCAAGTACTGTCTGCTACAATTTTAACCATTTCATTTTCCTCCTAAACCCTTTTATTCCTTTTATATTTTCTTTTTCTTCTGGCTCTCTTACCATTGGCACGTCTATATTCATTGATTCTGTCGGCGATTGTCTCGTAATCCCGTTCGAAGAGCTCTTCTAAGAATTGCTCCTGTAATATGTCTTCCGGAACCGTATTTATTATCTTATCTCCGACGAATTTCTTAGACTTATCCTTATATGCCGGCATATTATTAAGCTCTTGGATATGCTTAAGTTCAAGTCTCCACAGTATCTCTATCTTACGCTCCCATGTGACATTGGGGTTACTCTCCGGTTCTCGCATAACATAGAAGTCTAACCCTTCTTCTATTTCCTCAACTGTTATTATACCCCAATATCCCGGCACATGCTCACTTATATGACCGCCGTGACTGCTTCCCACCACTACGTAATTATAATCATAGTAGAGGTCGTAATTCTTGACCTGTCCGGCAAGCCTCGTATATGTGTCGGCGTCGCTTTTAATCTCTATGCCGTATAAGCCACCGTTTGTCACCATAACGGCGTCGGCTCTCGCCTTACCCGTTATCTTCTCTTCTAAGATTCTGGACTTACCGTACTTCTCCTCTAAGAGTTCGAACAGCGGCTCTCTTATATCTTTGTCATATATCATTTATTCTCTTCTGAATCCTGTACGCTCGAATCCGCAGTAACACCCGTATTGTCAGTCACTGGCTCCTGTGCCGGTTCTTCAGTCTGCTTAGTCTCCGGCTCTGCACTACTGTCTGTCATTACTTCAGGCTGCTCGTTCTGTATAGGCTGTGCATTCTGTGTCGGCGTCTGTACAGATGCGTACTGCTCTGATACATATCCTGTGCTTCCACCCATCTTAATAGCACGGAAGAGGTTAGCATCTGCCGCATAGTAATACGGATTAACATAGAATATTCCGAGTATTCCGCATGTAAGCATATTAAGCAAGAACCATCCTAAGAATGACAAGTCGAATACGAATGCCTCCCACTTATTACCCATCATCATTTCCTTACTCTTGGCGAATGCCTCCTTATAAGACATATTGGGATTCTCAATAATTAAGTAGGGAATCATACGATACTCATATGCCTTAATAATTCCGGGAACAATAAATAGCAGTGTCCAGAGAATTGTGAATATATCTCTCAGAATCATCGTTCCCACATTCTTAATATATTGCTTCCTGAAGCCATCACCCAAAAGCTTAAGATCACACGGTCTGTCATAACTCCTTAAGAAGAATGATTTACATCCCAAAATAACAGGATTAATAAGAAATGCTTTAACCGTAAGTGCGAATGTCATTCCAACAAGCCATATTACTATAGCAATCAGCACGATGACTGCAATTGTGGCACCTGCAATTCCCCACGCCGCCGAGTTCTTGGCGTCATCGTATGGCATTATTGTCATAATGTCGTCATCTATATCAACATCGTAGTCACGGTCTTCGTCCCATGTGCCCACATCTTCTCTATAACCTTCAGGCTTATTCTGTTCAGCATTCTGCTCCGAATTTTGTTCGGCATTCTGTTGCTGGTTCTGCTGTTGATTTTGTGCTATATCCTGCTTGGCTTCATTATCCTGAAACTGCTTGGCAATTTCTCTGGGATCCATATCACCGTGTATATGTATCTTGGATACGTTGCCATTCTCGTCCGTTATCTTAACAACGTCCTCTTCGCCGTTAATATCTATATCCCTGGTGTATTCTCTCTTGTAATCATAATCCTTGTTGGGCTTTTTTGTTTTATTATTCGAAATACTCGAAAAAGAGCCGGTTACCGTAGAAACCACTCCGGAAACCGATCCTCCCAGTCCTCCTGACAGAACAACAATAATTAACGCAACAAGAACCATTTTCCAGTAGTTCTGCGACGAAAATGAAAACACCTTTCTCGCTTCTTCCTTAATAAGCGGTCTGTTCCACATACTATCTCTCCTTTCCAAAGAGCTGAAGCTCATCTATTTCTAAAAAGCATCTGCCTCTATTTTATTCGAACCATCCTGCTTATCTTGCTCGTCAGGATTATCGGGACTACCCTTGTCACCGTTCTTATCCTTGAATGCAATCTTAAGTAGTACAGGCGTCATAAGGGTTGTAATAATAACCATAATGACAATAGGCGCGAAAAGATCTCCGTCTATAAGACCAACCTGCTGGCCCTTGGCGGCCACAATTAACGCAACTTCTCCTCGGCTCACCATTCCGACACCAATCTGCGTCGACTCCTTCCAGTTGAACCTGCATATCTTGGCTCCAAGTCCGCAACCGAACAGCTTAGATATAATGGCGGCAAGGGTAAGTATTCCGGCGAATATCCACATATTCAGATCCATTCCTCCGAATGTCGCCTTAATACCTATACTGGCAAAGAATATCATACTGAAGAAATGGTTATTGATTGTCTCAACTCTTACATCAAGATAATGACTTATCTTGGAGTTACAAAGCATAAGTCCCGCAAAGTATGCTCCCGTAATATCAGCTATTCCGAATAACTCTTCGGAACCGAATGCCAATATGAAGCAAAAAGCCATTGCAAATATGGAAGCTCGCCTCTTACCGTCCCTCGTTGCAAGGAAGCTCTCCGAAAACTTCACAATAAGGAAGAGGACGACGAGAACAACCGCATATATTCCGATCTTAATAAATACTGTTGATATCTCAACCGATGTATCAGCCATACTTGTTACTATTGTAAGTACAATGATACCCAAGATATCGTCGATTACCGCAGCACCCAGAATTGTGGTTCCGACGGCTCCCTTTAGCTTGCCCATTTCACGGAGTGTCTGGACAGTGATACTAACGGACGTGGCGGTAAGGACAACGCCCACGAAGATACATTTGAGAAGCTCAGTATGCTCCATTATATTCTCATGGAAGAACATGGCATAGCAAGCCGTCCCCATTCCCAGTGGAACAACAACTCCGATTGCAGCAACCACAAATGATGCAAGAGCATTCTTCTTAAGCTCCTTAAGATCTGTCTCTAACCCGGCTCCGTACATAAGAAGCACAACACCGACTTCCGCTGCGTACTCAAGGAATACTCCGCTATTGCCTTCGAAATTAACAATTCCGATAAGGGAAGGTCCGATTATTATACCTGCAATTAAAGCTCCCACAACCTCCGGAAGATGTATCTTCCTACACAGAATTCCAAGAAGCTTTGTTGCTACGAATATTAACGCTATTTCCAATAAAAACTTATATTCCATAATATCCTCCAAAAAATAACCCTAAGAAATATTATATATCAATTATAGTATTTTTCAAGAAAGCATCTATATTTTTAAGAGTTTCTCACACAGTCTGATCTTATCGGGATTATCGTCGCTATTCTCAAATACGACCTTGCCCGGCTCCATACTGTCTGTAAGAAGCCCCTTAACCGAGAGCCGTCTCTTCATCTCACGAGCTGTTCCCTCTCCTCCGTCAAATATGCTGACTCCCGGACCGATTACCTGACTTATCTTATCCGCCACGAAGGGGTAATGGGTACAGCCAAGTACAACTGCGTCAATACTTCCGCCCCTATAAGGTGCCAAAAGCTTCTCCAAGAAATTCTTAACTTCATAAGAATCACATTTCCCTTCCTCCACGTATTCCATAAGTCCGGGACAGGGAAGTCTGTATATAGTCGCTTTATCCTCGAATCTCTCGAAAAGGAACTTAAACTTATCCTCCTTAATAGTCATTGGCGTTGCAAGAACAAGCACCCTGGGATCTCTCTTATATAACGCGGCCGGCTTAAGTGCGGGTTCAATTCCCACAAGCGGAAGAGACGGATACATTTCCCTAAGTATTCTTACAGCGGCGGACGTGGCGGAATTACAAGCTATCACGCAGCCCTTCACGGGAACTTCCATGAACTCTTCCACCTTACTTATTGTAAGACTTCGCACTTCTTCGGTGCTCTTTGTTCCGTACGGAGCGTTCGCCGAGTCACCGAAATATAGGAAATGTTCATTGGGCATTATCTTAACAAGCTCTCGAAGGACTGATACGCCTCCCACACCCGAGTCAAATACGGCTATTGGCCTGTGAATAAGGTCGAATTCTTCAATGTGCTCTGTGACAAACTCATACCTATCACATTTGCCCTGTATATTATTATATTCTTCTAAGATAGCATTACCAATAATCATAAATTCATAACCTCGATACTATCCATTATATCAAAAACTCCATGTCGAGACACTATAAATCTCAACATGGAGTAAAATCAGCATTATATTAATTACACAAGTTCAAGAACTACTTCTAAAGCTCCGTCACCCTTACGCTGACCAATCTTGATGATTCTTGTGTAACCACCGTTTCTGTCAACATACTTAGGAGCAACTTCATCGAAAAGGTAGTTAGGCATATTAATTGTCTTAACCCTATTCTTGTCGTCTCTCTCCTTAACAGGATAGAGCACCTTAAGCATTTCTCTTCTTGCGTGAAGTCTTGAAGGAAGATCCTTCTTAATTGTCTTATCAACGGTATCATATACTGTAACCTTCTTACCGTCTACGACTTCCTTAACTCTTCTTCCCGTCTTATCCTTACGGGCAACCTTAGCCTGAATTGTAACCTCTTCGAAGTTATCCTTTTCCTTAGCGGCTAATGCGATAAGGCCGTCTGCAATCTTCTGTACTTCCTTAGCCTTAGCTTCTGTTGTAATAATCTTACCATGGTAGAGAAGCTGTGTAACCTGGTTACGAAGAAGTGCTTTTCTCTGTGATGCAGTTCTGCTTAATTTTCTGTACTTTGCCATTTTCTTTTCCTCCTTAAATGTGCTTTGCAAGTATAATGCGTCATGCGTCTTACTTTACTTGCTATTTAAGGTACGGGAGTCTACGCCTGCGGTCTTACTAGATTCCCGTAACTTATTCTTGTCTCTCAAAAGGAGTCTCGCCCATTCTCATTCGCTACGCGAAAGGGCTCGACGTGTAGTCACTCCGCTTCGCGACGTAACAACATTATTCCCCTTCTCTTGCGAGGGATACTCCAAGCTCATGTAATTTATCAACGATTTCATCAAGAGACTTTCTACCGAGGTTTCTAACCTTAGAAAGCTCTGAGTATGTCTTGCTGGTGAGCTCTGCAACAGTGTTGATATTAGCTCTCTTAAGACAGTTATGAGAACGAACCGTAAGCTCAAGATCATCAATACTCTTATCGCTTGCTACAGGAAGCTCTTCATCCTCTTCAACGTTCATAACTTCCGCACCGGCAGCTATCTCTGACAGATTAATGAAGAGACTTAAGTGCTCAGAAAGCACCTTGGCCGCAAGGCTTAAAGCATCGTCGGGAGACATCGTTCCGTTAGTATATACTTCAATAGTAAGCTTATCAAAGTCAGTAACATTACCCACACGAGTATCTTCTACGACAATATTAACTCTCTCTATAGGTGTATAGATTGAATCAATTGCAATTACTCCTATAGGAGTATCCTCTGTCTTATTCTTATCGGCACTGACATATCCGCGTCCGTTAGTTATCACAAGCTCCATATAGAACTTAGATCCCGGTCCGCAGTTAGCGATTACAAGATCAGGGTTAATTACTTCGATATCATCACCAAACTCAATATCGGAAGCTTTTACAACGCCCTCGCCCTGAAAATCAATATATGCCGTCTTAGGCTCGTCACTGTCGCTGTTATCGCGAAGCTCTAATTCCTTAACATTCATAACAATCTCGGTAACGTCTTCCTTAACGCCCTCGATTGTACTTAACTCATGAAGGACACCGTCAAGCTTAATCTGACTTACCGCTGTACCGGGAAGTGTAGAGAGCATAATTCTTCTGAGAGAATTGCCGAGTGTTGTACCGTATCCTCTCTCTAAGGGCTCTACAACGAATTTGCCATACTTCTTGTCTTCTGAAATCTCTGCAATCTCAATGTTAGGTCTATTAAAATTAAACATTTAAAATCCTCCCTTTCGAATTATATTACAATAATACCAAAAATATTACTTAGAATATAACTCGACGATAAGCATTTCATCAACCGGCACATCAATCTGATCGCGAGTCGGCATTTCCTTAACTGTTCCCTGAAGATTATCTGCATCAACATCTAACCAATCAGGTACAATTCTTCCGCCTGTTACATCAATAATCTCCTTGAATCTCTGGAGATTCTTGCTCTTCTCGCGTACTTCGATAACATCTCCGGCTTTGACGCTGTATGAAGGGATATTAACGCTCTTGCCGTTAACAAGGAACATCTTATGATCTACAACCTGTCTTGCTTCCTTACGAGTTCTTGCGAATCCCATACGGAATACTACATTGTCAAGACGAGACTCAAGCATAATCATAAGGTTCTCACCTGTCATACCCTTTTTCTTGTCTGCCTTCTTATAATAATTTCTGAAAGGCTTCTCCATAACGCCATAGATGAACTTAGCCTTCTGCTTCTCTCTCAATTGAAGGGCGTATTCTGATTTCTTACGTCCTCCCCTACTGGGTTTTCTTCTTGATTTCTTATCATATCCTAAGAATACAGGGTCAAGATCTAACGCTCTGCATCTCTTAAGGACGGGTGTCTTATCAACTGCCATTCTGAATATTCCTCCTAATTATACTCTTCTACGTTTCGGTGGACGACATCCATTATGTGGTACCGGAGTAACGTCAGTAATTGATGTTACATCGATACCGCAAGCATTAAGCGCACGAATTGCAGCTTCTCTGCCTGAACCCGGTCCTTTTACGAATACGTCTACTGTCTTCAATCCATGAATAATTGCAGCATTAGCTGCTGTCTCAGCCGCCATCTGTGCGGCATAAGGAGTTGACTTCTTAGAACCCCTGAAACCCAGACCGCCGGCACTTGCCCAAGAAAGGGCGTTACCCTGTGCATCTGTTAATGTGACAATTGTATTGTTAAAAGATGCCTGGATATGTGCTTGTCCGCGTTCAACATTTTTCTTTACTCGCTTTTTTGTTGTTTTCTTTGCAACTTTAGCCATATCTCTGTGAACCTACTTTCTCTATAATGTCATAACAACGTTAGTTCCCAACAATTTGCTATGCAAATTGTCGCCATGTCGTAAGGAATCCTCCCACTTCGCGGGTCCCTCCTTTCGACATAATCTACTTCTTCTTACCTGCAACAGTTCTCTTCGGACCCTTACGTGTTCTCGCATTAGTCTTAGTCTTCTGTCCGCGAACAGGAAGACCCTTCCTATGACGAATACCTCTGTAGCATCCGATTTCCTGAAGTCTCTTAATATTAAGTGCGATTTCTCTACGAAGTTCACCTTCAACAGTCATTGTCTCATCAACAACGGCACTTATTCTCTTAACTTCATCATCTGTCAGATCTTTTACGCGTGTATCAGGGCTTACTTTAGCTTTTGTAAGAATCTTGTTAGAGCTTGATCTGCCAATTCCGTAAATGTAAGTTAAGCCAATCTCAATACGCTTTTCTCTTGGTAAATCTACACCTGCAATACGAGCCATGTGTGTTTACACCTCCATTTTCTACTACTATAACTACATTACCATAACCCTTCCTAGATCTCGCATACTCTCCGTATACTTATGGAAGGAGTCCTTCCAAAGGATGGACTAACCGCCTCGGTAAAGAGGGCGATCTCGTCAAATATATGTTAGACGAAAAATCGTTAGCCTTGCCTTTGTTTGTGTTTAGGGTTTTCGCAAATGATCATTACGCGACCCTTTCTTTTGATAACCTTGCACTTCTCGCACATAGGCTTTACTGATGATCTTACCTTCATGGGGTTTCCTCCCTTCTTACTGCTTATAATCATCATTACACTGCTTGTAGGCATAATTCTGCCCACAGTCGCAGATGATATTATATCAAAAAAGCCTTGACTATGTCAAGGACTTTTTTTACCATGTGAAATTTTAAGAGAAGGGTTACTTGTCACGCCAAATTATCCTACCCTTGCTTAGGTCGTAGGGGCTCATTTCCACCGTAACCTTGTCTCCGGGCAGAATTCTGATATAGTTCATACGAAGCTTGCCACTTATATGCGCAAGTATTTCGTGACCGTTCTCAAGTTCTACACGAAACATTGCGTTGGGCAATTTCTCAAGCACTTTACCTTCTACTTCAATTACATCAGCTTTTGACATGTCTATCTCCTTTAATTTTCTTACTTAGAATCGATATATCTGTTATATGTATCTACTACTTTTCTCGCCGTCTCGTCATCAATACTCTCAACGGTTCTTAGTATTGCCTCCACACTTTCCGGAAGATTCTTAATTAACTGAACATGAATCTTATTCTTCTTCTTAGGCTTAGAAACAGTCTTCGTTGTTCCGTTAACAAGATAATACCCATCGTCTGTTTCTTCATATATAACGTATACATGATTTTTGTCATGTCCCTTTAAGGACCTTCCGAGATATATCTTCATAATTAATAGCTTTACATAGAACAAAGAGGAAAGAATATCTTTCCTCTTTATATGTTTTCTTAACCGAGAATCTCAACAATATTAGAGAATACTTCTTCCATAGGCTTTGTTCCGTCAACCGACTTAAGAATACCTTGGTTCTTATAGTAATCGATAAGCGGTTGTGTCTGCTCATGATATACATCAAGTCTCTTCTGTACCGTCTCAGGCTTATCGTCATCACGAAGAACAAGCTTACTTCCGCATGCGTCACAGATGCCCTCCTGCTTCGGCGGAATGCTTACTATATGGTAAGTAGCACCGCAATCTAAGCACGCACGACGTCCTGACATACGCTTAACAATGCTTTCATCCGGAACATCCACATCGATGGCATAGTCCATCTTCTCTCCGAGACCATCAAGAGCCTTATCAAGTGCCTCAGCTTGTGGAATCGTTCTTGGGAAGCCGTCAAGTACGAAGCCGTTCTTGCAATCGTCTTGTCCGATTCTGTCAACAACAAGATCACACGTTAATTCATCAGGTACAAGCAGACCCTTGTCCATATACTCCTTAGCCTTCTTACCAAGTTCCGTTCCGTTCTTGATATTGGCTCTGAAGATATCTCCCGTGGAAATGTGCGGAATAGAGTACTTTCCGGCAATCTGCTTAGCCTGTGTTCCTTTACCGGCACCCGGAGCGCCTAACATAATAATCTTCATAGTATAAATCCCCCTAATCCAAGAATCCCTTGTAGTTACGAACCATCATGTGTGATTCTACCTGCTTAAGCGTCTCAATTACAACACCGACTACGATGATAATTGATGTACCACCGAATGATACGTTAGCACCGAAGAGTCCGTTGAATACGATAGGAATAATCGCTACAATCGAAAGACCAATGGCACCTATAAATATAATGTTGTTAAGTACACTCTGAAGGTAATCGCTTGTCGGCTTACCCGGTCTTATTCCCGGAATTGAACCGCCTTGCTTCTTCATATTATTGGCAATCTCTAACGGATTAAATGTGATCGACGTATAGAAATATGCAAATGCAATTATAAGAAGTATATATATAACCGCACCTATTGTATACCAGAATTGATCAGTCTTAAACCAGTTAGACTGCGATAATACCTTAAGTACCTCTCCCCAGAAGCCTTCTACTCCGTTCTGACCTTTAACAAGGCTTACGATAATTACAGGCGTCTGCATAAGCGACTGAGCAAAGATTACGGGGATAACTCCGGCCGTATTAACCTTAAGCGGAATAAATGTTGAATTACCGCCAACCTGCTTTCTGCCTTGCATCTTCCTTGAATACTGAACAGGTATCTTTCTCTCCGCATTTTGCAGATATACAACAAGAACAACCGTACCGATAATAACCACAAGGATTATAATAGCACTTAATATTGCCTTAGCAACAATCTTACCTGCGATGAACTGCTCGTATAACGATGTAAGGTCACTCGGAATTCGAGATATAATATTGATAATAAGCACGATAGAAATACCGTTACCGATACCATGCTCTGTAATCTGTTCACCAATCCACATAAGAACTGTTGAACCACCTGTAAGAACAGTCATTACAAGTATCACGTAGAGAGCATTGAACTCTGTAAGATATCCGCTTCTTCCGAATCCGATAGCCATAGCTCCCGATTCAAAAAGTGATAAGCCTACTGTCACATATCTTGTAATCTCTGTAATCTTCTTACGACCTTGCTCGCCTTCTCTTTGCATTTCCTCTAACTTCGGAATGGCAATTGTGAGAAGCTGCATTATGATTGATGCTGTAATGTAGGGTGTGATACTTAATGCAAAAACTGACATTTTCTCGAATGAACCACCCGTAATCGCATCAAAGAAGCTCATTGAATCTCCGGCAGCACTGAACAGGTTCTTAAATACATCCGGATCAACACCTGCAACCGGTATTCCCGAGCCGAGTCTTACAACTATAAGCATTAAGAATACGAAGAGAATTCGTCTTCTTAATTCCTTAATTTTAAATACATTTATAAATGACTGAAACATTAAATCACCTCTGCCTTACCGCCTAGAGATTCAATCTTCTCTTTGGCACTCGCACTATAAGCATTGACTTTAACATTTAACTTCTTAGTTAATTCTCCGCTTCCGAGAATCTTAACACCATCGCGAGGATTCTTGACGATTCCCCTGTCAATAAGTGTCTCAACAGTAACGTCTGTACCATTATCGAATACTTCAAGTGCAGACATATTAATACCTACGATATTCTTAGAGTTTCTGCATTTGAAACCTCTTTTAGGTAAACGTCTATATAAAGGCATCTGTCCACCTTCAAACCCCGGTCTCGGAGCACCTGAACGAGCCTTCTGTCCCTTATGTCCCTTACCGGCTGTCTTGCCGTTGCCGGAACCATGTCCACGACCGCGTCTGAAATTATCACTCTGCTTTGAGCCTTCAGCAGGCTGTAAGTTAGATAAATCCATTATGACACCTCCTAATTCTATTCTTCTACTTCTACTAAGTGGTTTACGTGTCTGATCATGCCACGAGTGGCATCATTATCAGGAAGTTCCACTGTCTGATGAAGCTTTCTTAAGCCCATGGCTTCAACAGTCTTCTTATTCTTAGGTACTGCTCCGATGGGAGACTTTACCAAAGTTACTTTTATAGTCTTTGTTTTCTTAGGCATCTTCTCTTCCTCCTTAAGCAAGAATCTCTTCTACAGTCTTACCGCGAAGTCTTGCAACCTCTTCCGGGGACTTCAACTGACTGATAGCATCTATTGTCGCGAGTACGACATTCTGCTTATTAGAAGAACCCAGTGACTTGGTACGAATATTCTGAATACCTGCAAGCTCACATACGGAACGAGCCGGACCGCCGGCGATGATTCCTGTACCTTCGGGAGCTCTCTTTAAGAGCACCTGAGCACCTGTGTGCTTACCGATAATATCATGCGGAATACTATGGTTCTCGTCTAACTTAACTGTAACAAGCTTCTTAATAGCATCTTCCTTACCCTTACGAATTGCTTCGGGAATTTCAGTAGCTTTGCCAAGGCCTGCGCCAACATGACCGTTGCCGTCACCAACAACGACTAAGGCTGTGAAACGCATATTACGTCCACCTTTAACAACCTTTGTTACACGTTTGATCGATACCACGTTCTCATTTAATTCTAATTGACTAGCATCAATAATTTCACGTCTCATGTACGCTAACCTCCTTAAAATTCTAAACCGGCTTCTCTAGCTGAGTCGGCAAATGCTTTAATCTTACCGGCATAAATAAAGCCACCTCTGTCAAATACAACAGTATCTATACCCTTATCCTTAGCCTTTTTAGCAACAGCTTCGCCAAGCTTCTTAGCAGCGTCCATGTTGTTAGTTTTATCAAGGCCCTTCTTAACATCCTTATCAAGTGTTGAAGCAGATGCAAGTGTATTACCTACCGTATCGTCAATAATCTGTGCATACATATGATTATTACTTCTGAATACAGCAAGTCTCGGTCTTTCGGCTGTTCCTGAGATCTTAGCACGAATTCTCATATGCTTATCCTTACGAACCAGCGCTCTTGATTTCTTCTTAACCATTCTATTCACTCCTTTATTAATGAAATGTACTATAATCCTTATTTTCCGGTCTTACCAACCTTACGCCTGATATGCTCATCAATATACTTGATTCCCTTACCCTTATAAGGTTCAGGTCTTCTCTTATCTCTGATCTCAGCGGCGTACTGTCCAACCTTTTCCTTGTCGATACCCTTAACGATAATCTTGTTACCGTCTACAGTCGACTCTATTCCTTCAGGATCCGTCATCTCTACCGGATGTGAGAATCCAAGGTTAAGTGTGAGCTTCTTACCTGACTTCTGCGCTCTGTAACCAACACCGTTAACCTCTAATGTCTTCTCATAGCCTTCTGTAACACCGATTACCATATTGTTAATAAGTGTTCTTGTAAGACCGTGAAGAGACTTCATCTTCTTTAAGTCATTAGGTCTGTTAACAGTTACTTCAGCACCTTCAACTTTAACTTCCATTCCAATGGGAAGATCTCTCTCTAAAGTTCCTTTAGGACCTTTTACAGTCACATGATTATTTTCTGCCATACTTACAGTTACACCTGCAGGAATAGCGATTGGCATTCTTCCTATACGTGACATGCCCGTACCTCCTTAATATAATCTATAGCTAGTTACCAACATTTTCGCTTCGCGAAAACGTCGCCTTGTCATCAGGACTCCTCCCACTTCGTGGATCCCTCCTCATGACTTACCATACAAAAGCAAGTACTTCACCACCAACGGCTTGCTTTCTTGCTTCCTTGTCGGTAATAATTCCTTTGTTAGTTGAAATAATTGCAATACCGAGTCCTCCGAGAACTGAAGGAATCTCATCCTTGCCGGCATATACTCTAAGACCGGGCTTAGATATTCTCTTAATTCCCGTGATAATCTTCTCGTTCTTATCACTGCCGTATTTCATTGTTACTCTGATTGTCTTGAATGCACCATCCTCGACAATATCATATTTCTCAATATATCCTTCATCTACCAAGATACCTGCAATAGCAATCTTCATCTTAGATGCAGGAATATCTACTGTATCATGTTTTGCAGTATTTGCATTACGAATTCTTGTAAGCATATCTGCAATTGGATCACTCATCGTCATGATTTAATTCCTCCTTATATACTTACCATGAAGCCTTCTTAACACCGGGGATCTGACCCTTGTATGCCAAGTCCCTAAAACATACTCTGCAAATACCGTATTTTCTTAAATATGCATGCGGACGTCCACAGATTCTGCAACGACTGTATTCTCTAGTAGAGAATTTTTGCTTGCGTTGTTGCTTAACCTTCATTGATTTCTTAGCCATTTAAATTCCCTCCTAAATTAATCTGCAAAAGGCATATTGAACTGTCGGAGCAGCTCTCTTGCCTCTTCATCTGTTCTTGCCGTAGTTACGAAGATAATGTCCATACCTCTGACCTTATCTACCTTATCGTATTCTATCTCAGGGAAGATAATCTGCTCTTTAATACCAAGTGCATAATTTCCTCTTCCGTCAAATGAATTAGGATTAACTCCTCTAAAGTCACGCACACGAGGAAGCGCAAGATTAATGAGGCGATCCGCAAATTCATACATTTTTTCTCCGCGAAGAGTCGTCTTACATCCTATTGCCATTCCCTCACGAAGCTTAAAGTTAGCAATTGAGTTCTTAGCCTTGGTTACAACTGCCTTCTGACCTGTAATTGTCTCCATGTCTTTAACAGCCGAATCCAATATCTTGGCATTCTCTTTTGCTTCGCCAACGCCCATGTTAACAACTATCTTCTCGAGCTTTGGCACTTCCATTTTATTCTTGTAACCAAACTTCTTAACCATAGCATCTACGATTTCATTTTGGTATGTATCCTTTAGTCTGCTCACTTTATGGCCTCCTTCCTAATCAGTCAATAACTTCGCCTGTTTTCTTAGCGAAACGAACCTTCTTATCTCCATCCATTTTAAATCCAACCCTTGTAGGCTCGCCCTTATGAAGGAGCATTACATTGGAAATATCAATAGGAGCTTCCATCTCGATTCTGCCACCGGCCTGATTAGACATACTTGGCTTCTGGTGCTTTGTAACAACATTGACACCTTCAACCATAACCTTATGATTCTTGGAATCTACTTCTATTACTTTGCCTTCCTTATGAATATCTTTTCCGGCGATTACTCTGACTTCGTCGCCCTTTTTAATTTTCATCATTGCCATCTTACGGCCCTCCTATAATACTTCCGGAGCAAGTGATACAATCTTCATAAATGACTTATCACGAAGCTCTCTAGCTACAGGTCCAAATATACGAGTTCCTCTCGGAGTATTGTCTTCCTTTAAGATTACTGCAGCATTCTCATCGAATTTGATATAAGAACCGTCCTTACGACGTGCCCCTTTCTTGGTACGCACAACAACTGCCTGTACGATGTCACCCTTTTTAACGGTACCACCGGGAATAGCTTCCTTAACCGTTGCTGTCACTACATCACCAATGTTGGCATATCTTCTTGTAGAGCCACCCATAACACGGATAACCAATATCTCCTTGGCGCCTGTATTATCGGCTACTTTTAATCTACTTTCCTGTTGAACCATGGTTGTAGCCTCCTTTAATTACTTTGCACGCTCAACGACTTCTGTAAGTCTCCATCTCTTATCCTTAGATAGAGGTCTTGTCTCCATTACTCTAACGGTATCACCCTTATGAGCGTCGTTCTTTTCGTCGTGAGCCTTTAATTTGTATGTTCTCTTAACAATCTTATTATAAAGCGGATGTTTTACGTTGTCCTTAACGGCAACAACGATTGTCTTATCCATCTTATCGCTTACAACAATTCCTTGACGTGTCTTTCTAAGATTTCTCTGTTCCACGCTGATTCTCCTTTCTAATTATCAAACGATTTCTTAACTATTAACAGCCTCTGACATTACAGTCTGTATTCTTGCAATATCTCTTCTTACTTCTTTGATTCTGCCTGTATTGTCAAGCTGATTGGTAGCATTCTGAAATCGCAAATTAAAAAGTTCTTTCTTTGCTTCTACCAATTTAGCATTTAACTCCTCGGGAGCTAATGTTCTTAAATCTTTTAGATATTCTTTAGTTTTCATTTGCTCCTCCTTCTAAATCTTCTTTAGAAACTACCTTACACTTACAAGGGAGCTTATGAATTGCAAGACGAAGAGCTTCTCTTGCTATCTCTTCTTCAACTCCGGCAATCTCGAATAATACTCTGCCCGGCTTAACTACTGCTACCCAGTATTCAAGAGCACCTTTACCTTTACCCATTCGAGTCTCAGCCGGTGTCTTTGTTACGGGCTTATCCGGGAAAATCTTAATCCAAACTTTACCGCCACGCTTTACATATCTTGTCATAGCTACACGGGCAGCCTCTATCTGATTAGACTTAATCCAGCAAGGTTCTACGGCAACAATACCATACTCACCGTAAGTAATCTTATTACCTCTGGTGGCTTTGCCCTTCATTGAACCTCTGAACTGCTTTCTATGCTTTGTTCTCTTAGGCATTAACATTAGCGGTTACCTCCTTCCTTATTGTCCTTCTTATTAGGAAGTATCTCACCTTTATAAATCCAAACCTTAACACCAATCTTACCATAAGTTGTGTCAGCCTCAGCGAAGCCGTAATCGATATCGGCTCTTAATGTCTGAAGAGGAATTGTACCCTCGTTGTAGAACTCTGTACGCGCCATATCGGCACCACCGAGACGACCTGATACAGATGTCTTAATTCCGAGTACGCCTGCCTTCATAGCTCTTGTCATACAAGACTTCATAGCACGACGGAATGATACACGGTTCTCAAGCTGTGCAGCGATATTTTCCGCAACAAGCTGAGCATCCTTCTCCGGTCTCTTAACTTCCTTGATGTCAACAACAAGCTTCATGTCTGTTAACTTCTGAAGATCGGCCTTAATCTTCTCTATCTCTGCGCCACCCTTACCGATTACTATGCCGGGCTTAGCAGTATATACGATAACCTTAACACGGTCTGTGCTTCTCTCGATATTAATCTTAGACACACCTGCCGCATATAATTTCTTCTTAAGAAATGTTCTTATTTCATGATCTTCAACGAGGTTGTCGGCAAATGAATCTTTGTCAGCGTACCACTTTGAATCCCAATCTTTAATAATACCAACTCTTAAGCCATGAGGATTAACTTTTTGTCCCATGCTTTCCCTCCTTCTTACTTCTCGTCCAGCACAATAGTAATGTGACTCATTCTCTTCTCTATTCTATAAGCTCTACCCTGCGCTCTGGGTCTTATTCTCTTCATTGTAGGACCCTTGTTGGCGTAGCACTCTGCTATATAGAGATTATCCATACTGTAATCCTTATCAGGATAATTGTTCTCTGCATTTGCAATGGCAGATTTTAAAAGCTTCTCTATAACCTTAGATGCGTATCTCGGGCTGTATGAAACTATCGCAAGCGCAGTAGTAACATCCTTACCGCGAATGGCATCTAGTACAAAACAGGCTTTCTGAACTGACATTCTGGCATATGACAACTTAGCAGAAGGTCTGGTATCTTTATTCTCGTTTCTCTCTTGCTTAATCTGACTTCTATGTCCCTTAGCCATGAGGAAACCTCCTTTCTGTTACTATATATTAACTAATCTTAGATTTCTTCTCGTCCTTGCCATGACCTCTGTAAGTTCTTGTTGCAACGAACTCACCGAGCTTATGACCTACCATATCTTCTGTAATATATACAGGTACGTGTTTTCTGCCATCATGAACAGCAATTGTATGTCCAACCATCTGCGGGAAGATTGTAGAACGACGGGACCATGTCTTAATTACACTCTTGTCACCGGAAGCGTTCATAGCTTCAACCTTCTTCATTAAACTCTCATCGGCAAATGGTCCTTTCTTTAATGAACGTGCCATAATAATCCTCCTTACTTAATTGCTCTACCGTCGCGTCTTCTAACGATAAGCTTGTTAGACTGCTTATTCTTCTTACGTGTCTTAAGACCAAGTGCAGGCTTACCCCAAGGAGTACATGGACCGGGACGTCCGATTGGAGCCTTACCTTCACCACCACCATGTGGATGGTCATTAGGGTTCATAACGGAACCACGAACAGTGGGACGAATTCCCATGTGTCGTTTACGTCCTGCCTTACCAATCTTAACAAGGTTATGATCGGCATTACCGATTGTTCCGATAGTAGCTCTGCAATTAAGCGGAACCATTCTCATTTCGCCTGAAGGAAGTCTAAGTGTTGCATACTTACCTTCCTTAGCCATAAGCTGTGCCGAATTACCGGCTGAGCGAACGAGCTGACCTCCCTTACCGGGATATAACTCTATATTATGAATAAGTGTACCGATTGGAATATTCTGAAGAGGTAAGCAGTTACCAACATTTACCTCGGCATCGGCACCGTTCATAACAGTCTGTCCAACCTTAAGTCCGTCCGGAGCGATGATATATGTCTTCTCACCGTCTGCATAACAGATAAGAGCGATATTAGCTGTTCTGTTAGGATCGTACTCAATTCCGATAACCTTAGCAGGTACTCCGTCCTTCTTTCTCTTGAAGTCGATTATTCTATACTTCTGTCTGTTACCACCGCCATGGTGTCTAACAGTTATCTTACCCTGATTGTTACGACCGGCATTCTTTTTCTTAGAAGAGAGAAGCGACTTCTCGGGAGTCTTCTTCGTTACTTCTTCGAAATCAGAACCTGTCATATTTCTTCTTGAAGGTGTATATGGGTTATATGTCTTAATTCCCATTTTGGTTCTCCTTTCCAATTACTATCGAAAGTATCGTCACCTAACATTTCCATATGGGAAATGTTATATCTTTCATCTTAAAGTCCTGAGAAAATCTCGATTTCCTGACTATCCTCAGTTAATGTAACGATTGCCTTCTTACTCTTAGCAGTCTTACCGTATGTAGTACCACGTCTCCTGGTCTTGCCTTGCTGATTCATAGTGTTCACAGACTTAACCTTGGTTCCTTCGAACATTTTCTCGACTGCTTCTTTAATCATTGTCTTGTTAGCCTCGGGATGTACTAAGAATGTATACTTCTTATCGGCCATACCGTTCATACTCTTCTCAGTTACCATAGGCTTCAGGATTACATCATAATATTGTACATTTGCCATTATGCATACACCTCCTGAATATTCTTAACTGCATCCTTAGTAAGTACTAAGGTGTTATACTTCAATATATCATATACGTTAATCGTCTCTGTTGAAGCCGTCTTAACTGTAGGAACGTTCTTAGCTGAAGCTACTACGTTCTTGTCGTTATCGGCGAGAACTACAAGCGCTTTGTCAACCTTAAGGTTATTCATAACATTTACAAAGTTCTTAGTCTTAATCTCGTCTAACTTAAGATCGTCAACAATAACGATTTTCTCTTCATTTACCTTAGAAGTAAGTGCACTCTTAAGTGCCGCTCTCTTCTCCTTCTTATTCATCTTGAATGAATAATCTCTGGGTGTGGGGGCGAACACAACGCCACCGCCTGTCCACTGGGGAGCTCTTATAGAACCTTGTCTTGCGTGACCTGTTCCCTTTTGTCTCCATGGTTTTCTACCACCACCGCGAACTTCAGAACGTGTCTTAGCTTTCTGAGTTCCCTGACGCTTAGCGGCAAGATTCTGAACCACTGCCATATGAATGAGGTGCTCGTTAACTTCTACACCGAAGATAGCATCATCAAGCTCAATGGTATCAACTTCTTTGCCTTCCATATTGTATACGGATACTTTAGCCATCGTAAAGTTCCTCCTTTCATAATCTTAATTACTTAGTCTTCTTAACAGATTCCTTAATTGTTACGAGAGACTTCTTAGGACCGGGAACTGCTCCCTTAACGAGAAGCAGATTGTTCTCTGCATCAACTCTTACAATCTCAAGGTTCTGGATTGTAACCTTAACACTTCCCATATGTCCCGGCATTCCCTTACCCTTGAATACCTTACTGGGTGAAGAGCATGCTCCGTTAGAACCCTGATGGCGATGGAATTTAGAACCGTGAGCCATGGGACCTCTGTGCTGTCCGAGTCTCTTAATCGTGCCCTGGAAACCTTTTCCCTTAGAGATTGCCGTTGCATCTACCTTATCGCCTTCTTCGAAGATGTCAGCCTTAATCTCGTCGGCAAGATTATATTCTTCACAGTTCTCGAACTTGAATTCTCTTACATATCTCTTATAAGATACGCCTGCTTTATCGAAATGTCCCATCTCAGGCTTGTTAACGCCGTGTCTTCTCCAGACTTTCTTCTTGCCTGTGGCATCAACATTAACATTCCTATCTTTCTTGTCTACAAAGCCTACTTGAATTGCATTGTAGCCATCGTTCTCTTCTGTCTTAATCTGTGTAACAACGCAAGGGCCGGCTTCAAGTACCGTTACGGGAACGAGTGTGCCGTCTTTATCAAAGACCTGCGTCATTCCAAGCTTTGTGCCTAAAATTGCTTTCTTCATTATTATTTCCTCCTAATCTACAGCGGAACAAGTAATTCTTGTTCATTCTAGTTACGGGATTGTAACCTACTTTTCTTTCATCTTAATATTGATATCAACACCGGCAGGCATCTCTAATGTAGAAAGAGCATCAACCGTATTCTTTGTAGGTGTGATAATATCAATAAGTCTCTTATGAGTTCTCTGTTCGAACTGCTCTCTTGAATCCTTGTACTTGTGAGTAGCTCTAAGAATTGTAACAACTTCCTTTTTAGTAGGAAGAGGTACAGGTCCGCTCACCTGTGATCCGTTCTTCTTAGCAGTCTCGATAATCTTCTTAGCAGATGTATCAACGAGTTCGTGATCATATGCCTTAAGTGTAATTCTCATAAATTGAGTAGCCATAAAAAAGTCGCCTCCTTTTCGCACTATTAATAGTGAGACAAGCGGTGACTGTACACTTTCCCGTGTGTGTCCTATATATAATAATTTAAATTCCGGACAACCACGGACAGTTTCTGTCTATACGACAGACTTGATTTTGTACAGTGACTTGTCGTCAGTTTCCTAACTTGACATTCGCTCCACGGAAAACCTACCATTTTCAACAGGTAGCAACCTCACGCTTCAACGCTATCAATGTCACAGCGTGTTATAATATACAATAAATATGGGATTATTGCAAGGGAATTTCAAGAAAGATTGTATTTTTTCACGAACAAACACAACGTCTCATCACCAAGTACCCGCACGCTCATGACGAAATGTCGTATGCGCACCCCGAACGGGGTGTGCCGGTAACTTAGCGGGTCTTGGCTGACTCGACGTTTGCTGGTCGCTATTTACTATTTCCTTTATAAGTTACACCATCACCGTATATAGTCTTCCAGTCATTCTTCATGGATACAGGTGTCCAGCCGTTCTCTTGACACATTTTCACCATATCATCTGCTTTACTTGTCTTGCCGTTCTCACGCTCTGTATCGTCGCAGCAAAGCATGAAGCATCCGGTCTTATACTTATTATTATTAATAGTATAATTATCCATACTTCCGTCGCCCGACGTATTCCCGAACGAAAGAACAGGCTGTTTACCAATCTTCTCTAAGATATTGGTAACCTTATTCATCTTAAGGTTCTTCATATAGAATTCATTGCCCAGTACAACCTTATCATCATGAAGGAAGTAGTCGAGACCGTCAGTGTCACCCTGGTTAGTTCCTACAACAGATTGCTTAGAACCTATTATCTGGTTCATAGGAGTCTTAAGAAGGGTAGAATTCGAAATAAGACCGCGAACTATAATATCATCCGTTCCGCTTACAATATATACGGTAAATCCGTTAGCCTCGAGGTAATCTATAACCTGAAGCATGGGCTTATAGAAGCCGTCGCCTCTGTTCATACCATCGTAACTTGGCATGGGCTGCTTCATGAACTCGCCCACATACTTATAGAACTCCTCATGAGTCATTCCGGCAAATGCTGTTGCAACGGCCTTACCGTGATCTACGGGAAGATTCTCATCCTTGCCACCTGTAGTATTAAGCGTAATTATTCTGTCCGCAACTTGCTTCTCAAAGTCAGATGCTTTATCGACGTAGGTCGGATCTTCCTTAACACGATATACGAACAATGTATAATCGAAATAATTGGGATCCGTCTCGCAGAACAGAGTTCCGTCAAAATCAAATACCGCTATTCTGTCCTCCTCAGGGATAAAAGAATCCCCTTTTGTCGTAACGCTCTTCACATAAGATTGAAGTTCCGTCTTAAGCTTGGCATTGTCGTTCCACAAGGAAAGCGGATCGCTTCCCGAACTCTTGGCTGTTGTGTCGGTTACGCTCCTCTGAGCAGTGGTATTACCGCTGTTATTCGCCGTGATAACCCAGCACACCGACATGATAACAACTGCCACGCAGAGAACAATCGCCACAACCCTCCAGATTGTCAATTGTTTTTTAGTATTGTCCATTTTGCTTCTCCTTTCGAGATAATGTTGTTCCATTATAACACATCGGGACATAAAAAGCGACGTCGCATCCTCGTCTGTGATATCTTCGTCATTCTAATAATCTATGTCCTACAAAATGTCGTCACGATTGTTATAACATTATAAATGCGTTAACACAAAAAAGACTAGGTCGCATTGTACCTAGCCTTTTTCTGTTATCCCGTGCGTGAGAGGATTCGAAGTTTACCCCTCAAAAACCACGTAAAATCAAGGTTGTCAAGGTTGTCTATTATTTGTTGAACAGAAGTTGAACAACTTAATTATTCTCAGATGAACATAATACTTGAAGATGACCCTTTTCATCCCAAATAGTCA